>CAYFPX010000036.1:6108-22554 GCA_964344945.1 uncultured Enterobacterales bacterium | reverse complement strand
GGGAGACACGCAGCTCGTCGGGGGTCTGTTGGTGCAGGTCCTGGAGCTCCAGTGCTTCGTGGAAGTCGCTCCGACTCCAGCGTTCCGTGGCCCCGTCGAGCAGCGGGCCGAGGGCCTCGTCGGCCCGCCGCGCCGCGATCAGATGCCGGCCCAGCCGTTCGCTCTGGCCGGGATGAGGTGGCTGAGACGCGACCACCCGAGCACAGACCTCGTGGTGGGCCGCCCACCGTCCGGTCTCGCGCGCGGTACGAGCCACGCTCTCTTGGAGCATGCCGTGGACGAAGCGCCAGCCCTCCGGCGTGGTCTCGGTCAGGCAGGCTCGCTCGAGGGCGGCCGCCAGGCCATCGGTCGGCCCCAGCGTGGCGAGGGCGCAGACCGACTCCCACTCCGAGCGCTCGACAGCCACGCCCAACGCCGCGGCAAGCTCCAGGGCCAGCCGGTCTTGTTCCGACCGCGCACCCAGGACCGTCGCCAGCCGCTCCTGCCAGAGGACATGGATGTCGTCGGGGAGCGAGGCCTGCTCGCCCGAGCGCAGGTCGAAGCCCGCGTCCTGGACCTCCAGGACCCCCCGGCGAACCCAGTCCCCGATCAGCTGGACGGCAAACAGTGGGCTGCCCGCGCTGCGGCGACGGACCTGGGCTGCCAGGTCACTCTCCAGGAGCAGGAGATCCTGGACGAGCACGTCCATGTCCTTCTTGGCAAGGGGCGGGAGGCCGACCACCTCCAGGCGACCTCGCGCCCGCAGGGCTGCGATGCGGTCGCGCTCCGCCTCCCGCTGCTCCAGGGCCCCGGAGTGGGCGGTGAGCAGGACGAGAACAGGCAGCTCCTCGTCGAGGAGCGCGTCGACCAGGTCCAGGGAGTCGAGACTCCACTGGACATCGTCCAGCACCAGGACGACAGGGCGCTCGCGAGCGAGCAGGGCGATCACCTGCACCAGGAGTGCCAGTCTCGCCCCCCGCTGGGCCGACGCTCCCCCGACTCCCAGGAGCCAGCTGGCCAGGCCCTCCCAGACCCAGGCCCGGGTCTCTCCGGCCTGTTGGAGCGCTCTGGACACCCGGTCACGGAGGGCAGCGTCGGTCAGGCCGACGCACCGCAGATGGCGGGCGACCATCCGTCGCAGGCCGACCTCGGCCACGGAGAGGGCGTCGTGGCGCGCGAGCAACAGCTGCGCGGCACCGACCTCCACTGCCCGGAGTCCGAGCTCCAGCGCCAACCGGGTCTTGCCGATGCCCGTGGCTCCTTGCAGCAGCAGCGCCTCCGGGCGGCGGCCGTCCGACACCCGGCGCAGCCGAGCCCAGATACCGTCACGCAGCTCGTGCCGGTCCACCATGCCCACGGTCCGCATGCCGAAGAGCCCCAGGCCGGCTCCGACCAGGTCGGCCAGTGGTCGCTGCTCGGGGCGGCGCCAGGTGTCCGGGACAGGCGGCGGACCGGCGGGGAGCACCGCCTGGCTCGCCGGGTCCAGGCCGATCTGCACGGGCTGGTCCTCGCCGAGCGTGTCATGGAAGGGGAACCAGGTGTCCCCGGCCGAGTCCCCGTCGTCCGCTGCCGGATCATCCACGAAGGACCGCAGGGACCACGCGGCGTCGGCGGCGTGTCGGAATCGATCGGCCGCATCCACTGCGAGCATGCGCTCGAGCCACGGCTCCAGGGCATCGGGCACGGCCAGGCGCGGCAGGTAGGCGGGCAGCTCCCCGCGCAGGTGAGCCCGCAGCACGTTGTCCCGGTTCCGGGCCGCGTAGGGCGGGCGGCCACACACCAGCTCCCAGGCGAGACATCCGAGCGCGTACAGGTCCGTCCACGGTCCCTGCCTGCGCACGTGGCCCTCGATCTGCTCCGGCGCCATGTAGGCCGGTGTGCCCGCGTGCACGACCGCTGAGGTGTCATCCCCCTCGCTCCAGGCGAAGGCCAGGCCGAAGTCGGTGAGCTTCAGGCCCGGCCGCAGGTCCCGGGTACTCCCCATCAGCACGTTCGCCGGCTTGATGTCCCGGTGCAGCACCCCCCGTGCATGGGCATGGGCCAGTCCCGCCAACAGCGCCTCCAGCACCGCAGCCAGAGCGCCCCAGGACGACACCGCTCCCGCCTGGGCCAGCGTGCCCGCACTCCCGTACTCCATCGCGAACCAGGGACTGCCCGCGATCAACCGGCCCTCGGACCGCAACCCGACGTCTTCGGGGATTTCACCGTGGTCGAGGACCCTGACGATGTGTGGGTGGTCCAGCCGCGCGACCTGGGTGACCTCGTTGACGAAGCCCTGGAAGAAGCGGACGTCGGCCCGGCTGGAGAGCAGGACCTTGATGGCGACTGGGAGACCCGTCTGGCGATGCAGTCCCTGCCACACCTGGCCCATCCCACCGCTGGCGATGGGCGCGATGATCTCGAAGGGCCCGAGCTTCAGTTCGCCAGCGGTCACACGCCGAAGATACCTTCGCGCCTCTACGGTCCAGCCGGATTGAGCAGGCACCACCATGACCCGGGACCTGTGCAAGCCGGATGCCAGCGCTCGAGGGCGGCGGATGCGGCATCGCCACCGTCGAGCCCGGGACACGGGACACCCCGTTCGCTGTCCTCTGTCTCCTCCTGGCGATCGATGTGCTCTACTCCTGCTCAACCCTGCGAACGGCCATGACGGACGACGACCTCACCCGCACCGCCACGGGCTTCGCCCGACCGCCGCGGGAGCGGCGCGTGCTTCCGACCCTGATCGTGGCACAACATCCGGTGGAGGCGGTGACCGGCCGCTGTCTGCAGTGGCGGCCGGGGCAGAGCCATGCCCTGGGACGGGGGGGCGACGCGTTCGGCCCCCACGGACTGCGGGACGAGCGACTCTCCCGTCGCCACGCCAGCCTGACCTGGCGGGACGGCCTCCTGACCATCGAGGACCTTGGCAGCCACAACGGCACCTGGGTCAACGGGCACCGCGTGCGCGGGGCGCGACTCCTCCCTGGCGACGTGGTGGCCGTGGGGCACATCCTCCTGGTGGTGCAGTGGGCCCAGGAAGCCTTCGCCTCACGGGCCACGCCCGAAGGACTCATCGGGCACGGTGTGGGCCTGTCCCAGGTCTGCGACAGGATCGACCTGGCCGCACCGCAGACCTCCCCGGTCCTCGTGCAGGGCGAGACGGGGACCGGCAAGGAGCTGGTCGCCCGCACCCTCCACGACTGGAGCGGACGCCCCGGCCCCTGGGTGACCGTCAACTGCGCTGCCCTGGACCCGAACCTCTTGATGAGCGAGCTCTTCGGGCACGCTCGCGGCGCGTTCTCCGGCGCACACGCCGACCGGGCGGGCCTGGTCGCCGAGGCCCACGGAGGGACCCTCTTCCTGGATGAGATCGGGGAAGCACCGCCTCCGCTCCAGGCGGCTCTGCTCCGGGTGATCCAGGACGGTGAGGTCCGCCCGGTGGGAGGCAACCGCGCACGCAAGGTGCGCACCCGTTTCGTCGCCGCGACCCACCGTGACCTCTCCGCCGCCGTCACCGCGGGGACCTTCCGCGAAGACCTCTACGCTCGGCTCAGCCACTGGGTGATCGAGGTCCCACCACTCCGAGAGCGCCGGGAGGACATCCCGCTGCTCGCCAGTGCCCTGGCGTCCCAGGTCGACGGGCGCACCCGGCGGCTGACCCCCGCCCTGGCCTTGACCCTCATGCTCCAGCGCTGGCCCCGGAACGTTCGAGAGCTCCAGGGCGTGATGGAACGGTTGGCGGTGGGGCAGGCCGAGAACGCCACCCTGGTCGAGTCCCAGGACCACGTGTCACTCGCACCACCGCCACCCGCCGAGGCGCGCCTGACGCTCACCACCGCGGCGGGTACCCGAGGTGCCCGCCCTGGCCAGGCGGCCCTGGCGACACGCTTCCACATCCTGAACGGCAACATGAAGGCCCTCGCACAAGAGCTCGGCGTCGGGCGGAACACCCTGTACCGCTGGTTCCGCGAAGCAGGACTGGACCCCGAGACGCTCCGTCGGCAGGGTCCGGGGTCCGCGGACTGAGGTCCCCGCTCAGTCGCAGCCTGCCCAGGCCGACACCTGGCTCTGGTGGATGGCCCCCACGACCAGCATGTCCGAGTGCAGGACCTCGTCCTCGATGACGTGCACACCGAAGACCTCGATGACGGGCGCGACGTCCGTGGCGAGGAAGCTGACCGACCGGGACTGGCTGCCCCCCGGGGGACTGTGCCAGCCCGCAGCTGCCGTGATTGCAAGAGGTTACGAACCGAACCGTCGTCCTCGGCAGCACACGGAACACCCTCTCATCGCGCGGGTGTCCCGCCGAAGCGCCATTCGAAACGACACGGGCTACACACCCCCGATGCAGCTCGAGCTCGGCCTCCGCCCCATCGCCACCGTCGGCAGCGGTGCGCGGGCGACCGAGCAGGCCCTGGTGGCCGAGCTGCGCCAGCACCTCGCCGAGGCCCGCCGGGACTGGCGCCTGCTGGCGAAGCCGGTGCGGATCCTGGTGCCGAGCCGGGCCCTGCGGCTCCACCTGGCGGCGGTGCTGGCCCGGGAGCTGGGACCGGTCCTGGTGGGGCTCAAGGTCCAGACCCTGCACGGCCTGGCCCTGGAGATCCTGGAGCAGGCCGGCGACGCGGTGCGGCCCGCCGGGGCGATGCAGCGGGTGCTGGTCCACCGGCTCGCCGGCCAGGAGTCGGCCCTGGGCATCACCCTCAAGCGCTTCGAGCGGGGCTTCGACGTGGTGAGCGACACGGTGGCCCAGCTGCTCGACGCCGGCCTGAGCACCGCCCAGCTGCCCGCCGCGCTGGAGGCCGTCGCCGCTGCCGAGCTGCCGGACACCGAGCGGGCCCGGGTCGAGGCTGTGCTGCGGGTCGCGGCACGGACCCTGGACCGGCTGGCGGAGCTGGGCCTGGACCCGCCCTCCGCCGTGCTCCAGCGAGCCACGGACCGGGTGAAGCGGGCGGGACCCCGGGTCCTGCCGGCCCGCCTGATCCGGGTCCACGGCTTCGCCGACGCCACGGCCGTGGCCGCGGACTTCCTGGAGGCCATCGTCGTCCTGCCGGCGGCCCGGTGCACCCTGGACCTGCCGCCGGACCCGGCGGAGCCCCAGCGGCTCGACGTGGGCGGCCGGCACACGGACCGCCTGCGGGAGCGCATGCGCCTGCCCCCGGGCCCGAAGCCGTCGGTCCAGGGCGAGCCCCCGCAGCGCGAGGCCTTCGCCGCAGTCGCCGACGAGGGCGAGGCCCTGGAGGTCGCCCACCGCGTCCAGACCCTGATCGCGGCCGGGGTCCAGCCCGAGGGCATCGGCCTGGTGGCCCGCCACCCCGAGCCCTTCCTGGTGCCCCTGCGGCGTCACCTCACCCGCCTGGGCGTGCCCTTCTCCGGCCTGCAGCTGCGGGGCCCCGACACCCCGGTGGCCCGCTGGCGCGGCCTGGTCAAGCTGCTCGAGGTGCGGGAGGAGCTGGCGACCGAGCGCTGGCTGAGCCTGTTGAACCTGGACCCGACGGTCCAGGCCGACGTGCGGCTGGCCCTGCGGGCGGCCGGCGCCGGGCGGCTGCGCCAGGCGGCGGCCCTGGAGCTGCCGACCCGGGACGTCTCGCTGCCGGTGCGCTCGGGCATCGACCGCGATCGGGCGACCCGGCGCAAGCTCGACGCCCGGGTCTTCGGGGACGCCGTGACCGCGGCCCGGGCCCTGGTGAGCTGGTTCCAGACCCTGCCCCGCCGGGCGCCCCTGCCGAAGTTCGTGGAGCGGGTGCGGTTCCTGCTGACCGGCGTGCTGGCCCACGAGACCCCGCCGTCCGGCCTGGCCGAAGCCCTGGAGAGCCTGGACGCCTACCCGGCCGACGAGGTGCACGTCGACGAGCTCCGGCTGCTGCTGCGGGAGGCCCTGGTGGCCGTCGGCAGCACGCCCCTGGGGGGCCGGGGCGGCGGCGTGCAGATCCTGTCCGTGCGCGAGGCCCGGGCCCGGACCTTCGACCACCTGTTCGTGATGGGCCTGAATCGCTCGAACATGCTCCTGCGGGACCCCCTGCTCAGCGACGCCACCCGCTCGGCCCTGCAGGCCCTGCTGCCCGACCTGGCCCTGAAGCGCGAGCGGCTGGACGAGGAGCGCTACCTCTTCGCCCAGCTGCTGAGCGCCAGCCCGCGGGTGACCCTGTCCTGGCAGACCATCGACGCGACGGGCAAGCCCAAGGCCGTGAGCCCGCTGGTGGAGCGCATGCGCTGGTCCGGCGTGCTGCCCGAGCCCACCCGGGGCCGCCCGGCCTGGGACCAGGACCTGGCCCCGCCGGCCACCCGCGCCCTGGGCCTGGCCCTGCGGGGGGACCGGGACGGCCTGCGCATCGCCCTCGGCCACGCGCTGGCCGACGCCCGGCCCGAGCCCGGCCCGGTGGCGCCGACAGCCCTGGCGGGCGCCCGGCTCCGGGTCCTCGAGGAGCTCGATCCCGGGCGGCTGCCCGACCCGGTGCCCCACGTGTGGTTCGGCTTCGTCGGGCCGCTGACCCACCACGACGACCCCCGTCGGGCCAAGGTCTGGATCTCCACCGCGGAGAGCCTGGCCACCTGCCCCTGGCGCACCTTCGTCGAGCGCTTCCTGCGGGTGGAGCCCCTCCCGGACCCCCTCGCGTCGGTGCCCCAGGCCGACGCCAAGCTCGCCGGGTCCCTGGTCCACCGGGTCCTGGAGCGCCTGGCCCAGCAGCAGATCGGACAGCACCCGTCGTCCCTCGGACCGCTGCTGACCCGGCCCGGTCAGCCGGTCAGCTGGCCGTCGACCCCGGCGCTGCTGCGGCTCGCCCGGCGAGAGGCCACCGCCCTGCTGGAGCGCGAGGGCGTGCGCCTGCCCGGCCTGGCGGAGCTCATGGCCCGCCGGGCCCTGCCCCAGCTCGGGGTGGTCGCCCAGGAGGACTTCAAGCGCGGCCCCGTGGAGGTGCTGGGGGTCGAGGTCGAGGCCCGCGTGAAGCTGGACCTGGGCGAGGTGCACTTTCGGGTCGACCGGGTCGACGCCCACCAGGGCGGCGTCCGTCTCACGGACTACAAGACCGGCCGGCCCCTGTCCCGGGTCTCCAACCCGACCACCCGCCAGGAGCACCACCTCGAGGACGTGCGCCGGGGTCGCAACCTGCAGGCCACCGCCTACGCCGCGGCCGAGGGCGTGGACGACGCCACCGGGCGCTTCCTCTACCTGCGCCCGGACGAGCCCGCGGAGCTCCGCGCCGCGTCGGTCTGGTCCGAAGAGGCCACCTTCCGCCTGGCCCTCGAAGACACCCTGGGCACCGTGCTCACCGCGATCGACCAGGGCATCTTCTTCCCCCGGCTGATCTCCCCCACCGAGGACCGCGAGCCCCGGCCCTGCCGCTGGTGCGACGTGTCCGAGGCCTGCCTGCGGGGCGACTCCAGCCACCGGGGTCGACTCCGCGAGTACGCCGCGGCCCGCGGCGAGGCCCAGACCCACGGGGATCACGCCAGCGACGCCTTCCTGGACCTGTGGAGGCTGCCGTCATGACCGAGCGGGCCCGCACGGTCTTCGACCGCCCCCTCGTCGTCGAGGCGGGGGCCGGCACCGGCAAGACCACCACCCTCATCGCCCGGATGCTCACCTGGTGCCTGGGCCCGGGCTGGGCCGCGGCCGAGGAGACCGACCCCGAGCGCCGAGCCGCCGAGGTGCTGGACGGCATGGTCGCCATCACCTTCACCGAGGCGGCGGCGGCGGAGATGGCCGAGCGCTTCGGCCGGGCGCTGCTGGACCTGGCCCGAGGGGACCGGGTCGTCGCGTTCCCGCCCCCAACCGCCCAGGACCAGGAGCGGGCCCGGCACCTGCTGGCGGCGGTGGACCGGCTGGTGGTCTCCACCATCCACAGCTTCTGCCACCGCATCCTGGCCAGTGCGCCCCTGCAGGCCGGGGTGCACCCGGCCTTCGAGGTCGACGCCGACGGCACCGCCGTGGCCGAGGTCGTCCATGACGTCGTGGTCCAGTGGTTCACCGAGGTCTTCACCACCGACGACCCGGTCCGCGACCCGCTGATGACCCTGGCCGACCACGGCGTGGGCAGCGAGGAGATCGTGGTGGCCCTGACCCAGCTCGTGAACGACGGCCTGCCGGCGAGCGAGCTCGAGGGCGAGCTGTACTCGGAGCAGGCGGTGGGGGAGCTGATGGGCCGGGTCCAGGGGGCGCTCCAGCGACTGGTGCACCTGATCTCCGGGCCCCTGTACATGGCCACCCTGAACGTCCCCGTGACCCTGGCCCTCAACGAGACCCTGGGCGCCCTGCTCCAGCTGGCTGCGGCCGGGGAGCTCGCCCCGCTGCTCACCCGCATCCAGGCCATCGAGGACAACGAGCGCAAGCGGCTCTACCGCTGGGCCCGGGGCCGCTTCCAGAATTACGAGAAGAAGCTCTTCCACCGGGCGCTGCCGGAGATCACCCGCGCGGCCCGGGTCTCGGCCCTGCTGCTGCGCACCCTGAACCGGCTCCAGCCCGAGCGCATGATCGCCGGTCGTCAGGTGATGGCCCCGCTGCTGCGCCGGGCCGAGGCCGCGCTGGCCAGCCGGGGGGCCGTGACCTTCTCCCAGCTCCTGCGGGGGGCCCGGGACCTGCTGGCGTCGGACACCCGGATCCGCCAGCGCTACCGCAACCGCTACCAGCAGCTCCTGGTCGACGAGTTCCAGGACACCGACCGCATCCAGTGCGACCTGGTCCGCCTGCTGGCCCTGGGGGACGAGCCCGGCCCGGGAGGTGGTCGACGCCGGCGGCGAGGTGCTGGAGCTGGCCACCAACCGCCGCTCGCTCGAGCCCATCCTCGACGAGGTCGAGCGGGTCATCCAGCCCCACATGGTCAAGGAGCTGGGCTACCAGCCGGCCTTCCAGGTCCTGGACTGTGCCCGGTCCGGGGAGCCCGGCCTGCCGGTCGAGTACTGGGTCAGCTGGCTGTGGAGCGGGACCGCGCCCCTGCGCCCCCAGGCCGACGCCGCCGCCCGCTTCGAGGGCCGGATGCTCGCCCAGGACCTGCTGCGGCGGCACCGGGAGGAGGGCCTGACCTGGGACCAGGTGGGCGTGCTCTTCCGCAGCCAGTCGAGCCTGGAGATCTACCTCTCCGAGCTGCGGGCCGCGGGCATTCCCTACGTGGTGGAGCGGGACCGGAACTACTTCCGCAAGCGGGAGATCATCGACGCCAGCGCCCTGGTGCGGTGCGTCCTCGAGCCGTCGGACCACCTGGCGCTGCTGACCACCCTGCGCAGCCCGCTGGTCGGCGTGCCCGACGCCGCGCTGCTGCCCCTGTGGCGCTCCCAATTCCCCCGGCGCATGACCGAGCTGCAGTCCGGTGATGTCTCCGAGCTGCGGCCCGTCGTCGACGCCATCGCGGCCGAGGTCGACGCCCTGGACGTGCCGCGCATCGGCCACGTCGCGGGCTGGCAGCACATCCTGCTCGACGTGGCGGCGGGCATCGGCGAGCTGCGGGCGTCCCGGGACGCGCTGCCGGTGGACGTCTTCGTCGAGCGGCTCAGGTCCCTGTTGCCCACCGAGATCATGGCCAGCGCCCGCTTCCTCGGCGAGTACCGGCTGGCGAACCTGGAGCGCTTCTTCCGGGAGCTGGTGCTGGCGCTGCAGGCCGGCGAGGGCGACGCCCAGGGGGTGCTGCGGGCCCTGCGCACGGCGGTGGCCGGCGCCCGCGAGGCCGAGGAGGCCCGCCCCATCGACGCCGACGAGAAGGCCGTGCGGCTGATGACCGTGCACAAGTCCAAGGGCCTGGACTTCGAGCACACCTACGTCTGCCAGACCCACAAGAGCCGCCCCGAGGAGTGGCGGCCGGACAACCTGGGCGCGGCGACCTCGACCCGCCAGACCGACGACGGCTGGGAGTACACCCTCTTCGACGCCCGGACCCCGGGCTACGACCTCGTCGCCGCGCACGACGCCCGGGTCGAGGCCTGCGAGCGGGTGCGGCTGCTCTACGTGGCGATGACCCGGGCCAAGGACCGGCTCGTGGTGCTGGGCAACTGGCAGAAGGCGGAGAAGCGGGAGCCGATGCCGGCCTTCGGGGCCCGGAGCCTGCAGGACCTGCTGCACCACCGGTTGGTGCCGGACCTGGAGGCGGCGATGGCCGCCGGGCCGACCCTGGACGACGGGCCGCGGCGGTGGGTCTTCCCGGCCCGGTGGGAGCAGCACCAGCCGCCCCTGCGGGGGGAGCGGAAGCGGGACCTGCCGGTGCGGGACCTGGCGGGCGAGGCGGCGCGGGTCCGGGCGCTCAGGGCCGCCGCAGAGGTGCGCCAGGCCCGTCCCGTCAGCGCTCCGGCCAGCGACGCCGCCCACCACGCCCTGGAGGCCGGGCTGCACGCGGTGGCCGACGGCACCGCCGCGCCGTCGCGGCCGATGCTCGGGGCCACCGTCGGCACCGCGGTCCACCGGGCCCTGGAGCTGATGGACGCTGGCGGCGATCCGGACCAGGAGCTGATCCGCGCCAAGGCGGCCCTGCGAGTGGCCCTGCGCACCCTGGCCGCGCCGGAGGAGCTTGGGCAGGCCGAGGCCCGGGGGGACGCGCTGCTCGAGCGCTTCGTGGAGGGCAGCCTGGGGGCCCACTTCCGCTCCCTGAAGGACCACCTCGTGAGCCGGGAGCTGGACACCCTGTCCCTGCCGGCGACCGACGACGGCCCCGTCGGCTTCATGGCTGGCGCCATCGACCTGGTGCACGCCGACCCGGAGACCGGGGAGCTGGTGGTGGTCGACTACAAGACCGACTTCGTGCCCACGCCCGAGGCGCTGGCGCTGCGGGTCGAGGCCTACGCGCTGCAGGGGCGGTTCTACGCGGAGATGCTCCAGCGGGGGCTCGGGCTGGGCAAGGCGCCGCGGGTGGAGCTGTGGTTCCTGCAGGCGGACGAGCGGGTGATCGTGGAGGCCGCCGAGGCCCGCCTCTCGGGACTGCCCCAGGACCACGCCCTGGCGGCGCTCCAGCCCGAGCGCTCCCCGTCCGCGAAGCACCGGCTCGAAGAGCGCCTGGCGCTCTCGCCGGCCGGAGCCCCGGCCGTGGCCGTGGCCGGTGACGAGGAGGGCGGCGGCCTGGCCGTGGCCGACGAGGGCGGCGAGCTGACGCTCGAGCCGGGCTCCTGAGGGCTCGGCTCAAGGGTCCCGTGGCGCGTCCCGAGCCAGGATCTGGACGAGCCGAGCCAACAGGTCCGGACTGCGGTGTCGACCCGCCAACCGTCCGAGCACGACAGAGAGCGGCTGAGGGTCGAAGCCTCCGCCCGGGTCAGGCCACGCCCTGCCAGCTCAGCATCGCTTCCTCCAAGGTCCGGCCCTCTCCGACCAGCTCGGGGGTGGCGCCCTGGGTGACCACCCGTCCCCCGTCCAGGACCAGGAGCTGGTCGGCGACACGCTCCAGATCGGTCAGCAAGTGGGAGCTGACGATCACGGTCCGGTCTGCGTCCTGGACGACCTCGAGCACCGACTGGAGCAGGCGGCGTCGCCCGAGCACGTCGAGCCCTGTGGCGGGCTCGTCGAGGACCAGGACCCGGGGCCGGAAGGCCATCGCCACCAGCAGCCTCAGCCGGGTGCCCTGCCCCTTGGACAGGGCCCGCACCCGCCGGCCGGGATCCAGCTCGAAGCGGTCCATCAGTTGGTCGGTCAGCGCGGCATCCCAGGTGGGGTAGTAGCCCGAGAGGGTGCGGCAGAGGGCTCCGATGCGCAGGTCGAACAGCGGCAGGTCGTCGGCCATGAAGCCCAGCTCGGAGCGCACGGGGGCCGGGTCCTCCACCGGGTCGCGCTCGAGGACCCGCACCGCGCCGGACTGGGCCCGGCCCAGACCGGCCAGGAGCTGCAGCAGAGTGGTCTTTCCGGCGCCGTTGGATCCCACGACCCCGACCACCGTACCGGCGTGGACCCGCCAGCTCGGGATGCTCAGCTCGAAGTCCCCGCGGCGGGCGACCACGTCCGTCAGCTCGACCAGGCAGGTGCTCATCGGGTCCTCCACAGATGGTAGGCGGGAAGCAGCGCGGTCAGGCCGAACAGCGCCCAGCCCGGCACGGTCGCCCCCACCAGGCCCGGGAGCCCGCGTCCCAGGGCCAGGGCCACCGCCCCCCCGCACAGCAGGGCACCGCCCAGCAGGGCTCGGGTGTGTCCGCCCAGGTGGCCGGCACTCAGCACCCCGGCCCAGGGCAAGGCGCCGACCGCCAGGGCGCCCGCCAGGACCCGCCAGGCCTCCAGCTCCGCGGGCAGCAGGACGGCGCCCAGGAGGAGGGCGGCCCCGGGCAGCAGGAGCGCACACACCAGGGCGTGGGTCCAGTAGGCGGCCATGGCCTGGGCAGGCCGCACCGGCAGCACAGACCAGGGAGACTCGAGCCCGGGTCGGCCAGCGCCCACGAAGAGGACCGGCCGGCCCAGGGGGACCATGCTGGCCAGGGCCCCCGCGGTGAAGGCCCCGAGCGCGCCGTAGAAGGCCGGGCCCAGCATGCGGGTGTCCATGGACCGCTCGATGCCGAAGGTCACGAGTGCCATGGCGAGTCCGAAGGGCAGGGCCAGCCAGTGAGCCCGGAGCAGGCCCGCCAGCAGGTCGCGCCAGAGCCGCTCCGGCCCCGGGCGACCGGGGCGCACTCGGGAGCCCGCTCGGGCCCCGGTACGATCCGCGGGCCCCCAGCGGGGCAAGGGGCCGAGCGCCAGGAACAGCCCGAGCAGACCGAGTCCCGTGGCCAGCGAAGGAGCGGGGCCCTCCAGCCCTCCTGCGAACCAGGCCACCTCGACACAGAGGATGAAGAGGGCCAGGGCGACCGTCTCCGTGCGCTGTCCTCGATCCTGTTGGAGGGCCCCAGCGATGCCGCACCCGACCGCCGTCACCAGCAGGGCCACCAGCTCCAGCACCCCAGGTGGCAGGTCCTGGGCAGGTCCGTCCGTCCACGTGGGGTCGAGGGTGACCAGGGCGCCGATCGGCAGCAGCACCGCCGCCACAACCGCACCCTCCACCAGCACCCGTGCCCGAAGGCCCAGGGGGAGGGCGGGCAGCGGGCGTCGGCTGGGGCTCACCAGGCTGGCGCCGGCGGGGAGCCCCAGGATCGCCAGCCAGGCGAGCTGCCCGGCCAGGGCCAACAGCGGCACCAAGGCGGCCTGGACCAGCCACACCGGTTCGTGGCGCAGCATGCCCAGCAGCCGACCGAGCATCCAGATCCCCGGCACCAGCAGGACGATGCGCAGGCCGTGCTGGCCCGACAGACGCAGGCAGGTGGCCGCGTGGGCGAGGGCGGATCTCATGGCGCGTCCTCCGTCCACAGGGTCTCCAGCAGGGCCCGCTGCTCGGCCTCGTCCAGGCCGAGCTGGCGGGCCCGCAGGACCGCGGCCGTCAGCACCTCGACGGCCTCGCTCCGCGCCCGCTGGCGGCTCGCCTGCTCCACGCTCTCCGCGACGAAGGTCCCCTGGCCCTGTCGCCGCACGATCAGGCCCGCGATCTCCAGGTCGGCATAGGCCCGCCGCACGGTGATCAGGGACACCAGGAGCTGGCCCGCCAGGTGCCGCACCGAAGGCAGGCGGTCCCGGGGACCCAGCTCCCCGCTGCGGATCAGCTCCGAGAGCTGATCCACCACCTGCCGGTAGTAGGGAACGCCGGAGGCTTCGCTGAGCTGGAGGGGGAGAGGCGACAGGATCATTCCCTATGTGTGTTTATACATATACACACATACTCAGATGACTGTCAAGCGATCACCCGGGCGGAAGCTCGTGGGGGACGAGCGTCTCCGGCTCGAGCGGGAGGGATGCGGGTCTCCCGGAGCCGGGCGGCTGCCCAGACGCTGGAGGCGAGGGTCAGGGCGGCGCCGGCCCAGACCACGGGCGCCAGCCCCAGGGCGTCCGCCAGCGCTCCGGCGAGCAGGACGGAGGCGACGGCGAAGCCGGCGAGGTCGCTCGCCACCGCGACCCCGGCGCTCCTGCTACCGGGTTGCATCCTGTTGACCCCGGCCGACCGGGCCTCTCACGACTCCGGCTCGACCCGCACGGACTTGGACACGGACGTGGACACGGACGTGGACGGCTCGGACGACTCCTCGGTGACGAGGCGTGAACCGTTCTACGGAACCAGCGCCTATGTGTCCACGTTCCTGGGGGTCTCGGTTCTCTGATCACCCGCGCCCCAGCCGATCAGTCGCTCGCGTGCACCCGGTCCCAGTAGTCCCCCCACTTCTCGTAGTAGTTGAGGCCGCTGGAGGAGCCGCGCCAGACGTTGCGGTACTTGTCCTCCAGCCAGGGCTTCGCCAGCTCCTCGATGGCGTCGAAGTTCGCCTGGTCCTCGGCTTCGTCCGCCAGGCAGACCGCGTGCTCCGGGTGGTTGGCCTGGAGCCACTGGACGAAGTCGTTGAAGCCGGTGCAGGGGTGCTCGCTGTGGCCGAGCTGCAGCAGCGTGACATAGGTCGAGGCGTGGGCCTGGATCTCCTCGGTCATCTGGGTCGTGATGTAGTCCTCGCGGCTCTGGTTCTGGACGTCACCCTGCTCGCCTCGCAGGTAGGCGTTGAGGTGGACGATCTCGTGGGCCAGGGTGGAGAGCCACAGGGTCTCGTCCTCGGTTCGGTCCACGAAGATGCGGTCCCGGCTCTGGTAGCCGCCGCCTCGGGACCACAGGACCTCGAACTCGATGTTGCCGCGCTGCTCGCGGATCGCCTCCAGGACTGCGTTGGACTCCGGGGCGCCCTGCAGCGAGGCCATGAGCCGCGCCTTGACCTCCGCCGGGATGGCTGTGCCGACCGGGCGCTGCGCGTCGAGCTCCTCGTCGCTCAGCTCGCCACCCCCGCCCGGGTTCTCGTGCCCCGGATGCTCGGCGACGAGGTCCCCACCGAGCTGGCTGGCGGCGAAGGCATTGCCGCGCCCGGCCTGGGTGTTGGTCGTCTGGGCGGCAGACTGCTGGCCGGCGTCGCTGGTGGTCTGGTCCTGGGGCTGCTGAGCCTTCACGGGGTCATCCCCCCGACACCCCGAGCCAGGGTGGTGCGCGTCCACCTCGGGTCTCCGCTGCGGGGCAGGGTGAGCTCCCAGCGCTGGAGGCGCTGGCCGTGGTCGACCACATAGAGCGTCATGCGCACTTCCTCGCCCTCGACGCGCAGGTGCGCGGGCAGGACCTGGAGCGAGATCGCCGCGTCCACCCCGGTGAGGGGGGCGCCATCCTCGACCAGCCAGGTGCGGTCGGAGGTCGGGGCCAGCAGCCGGACGAGGTCTCGGGCCACGCTCGGGCTCTCCAGCCAGCCGGACTCGGCGTGGGCCAGGCGAGCGAGACCGGCGGGCTGGCCGGTGAGCACGAAGGTGTCACCGTCCGCCCGGCGGACGGCCAGGTAGAACCGCATCGGGTGGGACACCGCGCCGGGGATCACCTCGAAGAGGGCGTGATCAGAGATGCCGGGGAGCTGGATGGGGCTGACGGCGTACTCGCCTTCGACCATGACCCAGTCCTCGAGCTCCCGGTCTCCAGACTTCTGGACGGCGCTCAGCACGACCTGGTGGGAGGGCATCGCGGTCTCCTGGGTGGGTGGGGCGGTGGGAGTCGGCGCGGCGAAGCAGCCGGTCAACCAGAGTAGCCAGGTTGTCCACATGCCCGGGACTGTAGCAACTCCGAGCAGACCCGGACCTGCTCGACGACCTCGTCCACGGCCCGACCCACGGTGGTAGCACCGATGATGCGTAGACCCGTCGAGCAGGACGCGGCGGGCGACGACGTACAGCTCATCCACGCCACACCTCCTCGCTGTCGTTCATCCAGGCCATGAGCGCATCCGCTTCGGCCGGACCGCGCCCGGGACCGGAGAGGAGGTCGGCGACGACCTGCGGCAGCGCGGCGAGCCGGAGCTGCTTCTCGGTCCAGGTGTCCTCGAAACGCGTACTCGTCGTCGGGCACCAGCAGCAGCACGTTCGCGCCGGCGTCCGCCGGCCGAAGGCCCGCCTGCGTCGCGAAGGCCTCCGGGTCCTCGACGTAGACGCTGACGACCCGCGGTGCCGCCACGGGCGCCCGCTGCGACGCCGCGAGGCTCCCGGTGACCGCGTACCGGGTGTCGAGCTTCTTCAGCCGTTCTTGCAGGGCGCCCAGGCCGCGGGGTGAGATCCTGCTTGTCGTCGTTGCCCGCTTCTCCAGCGGCGCGTCGTCGCCCCACCGCTCCAGCAGCCGCTGGAGATCGGTGATCCCGTCCGGCCGCCCGAGCTGTTCGAGCGAGTCGTAGGCCCCGCTGTCCCACAGCGCCTGGTAGCGGCGCGCCCGCTCGAGGTCGTGCCGTCCAGGGGATTGACGGTTCCGGGATCGGGAAGGGACATGGGGACCTCCTCGGCCAGGCCTCTCTGTCGCGGCCTTAGACTCCAGAGATGGCCGGTCTCGAGGACCTTCGTCGACGTCTGCGAGCGGCGGCGCGGTCCAGGTCCGAGGCCAGCCCCTTCGACTCTCTCGGCCAGGAGACCCTCTCCTGGATGGGCCTGGGTGCTGTGGCCGGCCTGCTCGGCGGGTTGCCTGGTCGGCCGGCTGGCCGGTATTCTAGGCCTGGCGACAGAAGCGGAGGGTC
>CAYFPX010000036.1:0-6098 GCA_964344945.1 uncultured Enterobacterales bacterium | reverse complement strand
CACCCGTCCCGAGCGCTGGTGGCTGCTCCTCGTCCTGCCCGCCCTGGGCGGTCTGATCAGCTCCGCCGTCGCCCACCGGGGCACCGTCCAGGGCCGTCCCCAGTCCATCGTCGACGTCATCGAGCAGGTAGGCACCGGCAGCGGCCACCTGTCCCTGCGAGAGGCCTGGGTCACCGCTGTCGCAGCGGTGGTCGCCCTGGGCACCGGAGTCTGCGGCGGTCGCGAGGGCCCCATCGTCCAGCTGGGGGCAGCCGTCGCCAGCAAGCTCACCCGCCTGGTCGAAGTCGCTCCCCACCGCCGCCGCGTCCTGGTCGCCGCCGCCGGCGCTGCGGGCATCGCCGCCTCCTTCAACGCCCCCATCGGGGCCGTCTTCTTCGCCATGGAGGTCCTGCTGGGCAGCTTCGCCATGGAGATGTTCGGCCCCGTCGTGGTGGCCACCGTCACCGGCACCGTGGTCGGCCAGGCCTTCCTCGGCCAACGCCTGGCCCTCGTCCTGCCCGCCTTCCAATTCGAGCAGTGGGTCGAATTCCCCCTCTACGGCCTCATGGGAGTCCTGCTGGGCCTGGCGCTCGTCGGGTTCAAGGCCGGGACCCTGCGGGTCGCCTGGGCCATGGAGGCCCTCCCCCTCCCCGCCGGCCCCAAGGGCCTGGTCGCTGGCGGCGGCGCCGGTCTGCTGGCCGTGTTCGGTCTCAACCAGGTCCTGGGCAACGGCTACCCCTTCCTGGGCCAGCTGCTCTCCGACGCCGCCCCTTCGGTGCCCATCCTGCTCGCCCTGTTGGCCGCCAAGACCCTGGCCAGCGGAGCCGCCTTCGGAGCCGGGACCGGCACAGGCCTCTACGCCCCGACCCTCTTCGTCGGGGCCGTCGGGGGCTGCCTGTTCGGCGTCGCCGCGGGCGCCATCGCCCCGGGCGTCGCCCCGCCCGGCGCCTACGGCATGGTCGGCATGGGCGTCTCGCTGGTCGTCGTCACCCAGGCCCCCCTCACCGGCCTGCTCATGCTGTTCGAGATGACCGGCAACTACCAGGTCATCCTGCCCATGATGCTCGCCATGGCCACCGCCGGCATCGTGGTCCGGGCGGCGGGTGCCACCAGCCTGTACCGGGACTCCCTCGAGCGCCGGGGAGTCCGCTTCGACCGCACCCGCGAGCAGCTGATCATGTACAACCTCCGGGTCCGCGACGTCATGCGGACCGGCCAGGCCGAGACCATGCAGCCCGGCGAACACTACATCGACCTGCTCGAGCACTTCATGCACCGGCGTGTCGACCTGGTCTACCTGGTCGACGCCGACGGGACCTATCGGGGCCAGGTGGGCATCCAGGACCTCAAGGACCTGCTCCTGGAGACCGGCGAGGGCGTGCTCGTCGAGGAGCTCGGAGAGCTGCACCTGGTCGTGCCTGGCAAGGCCCACCTGGACGTCGTGCACCGGGACGTGCCGACCCTGTCCCCCGAGACGCCCCTGGCTGAGAGCCTGGACGTCTTCTACCGGGCCAACGTCGTGGAGCTCCCTGTCGTCGATCCGCAGGGGCGGTTGGTCGGCACCCTGAACGAGCGGGACATCGTCGGGGCATACCACCGCGAGGTCCTGCGCAACGACGCCCTGCTGGCGCGGTTCGAGTCCGACGCCGGGGGGCAGCACCACACCGACTTCGTCGAGCTGCCCGAAGGGGAGATCGTCGACAGCGTGACCGTCGGCGAGGGGCTCGCGGGTCTGACCCTGCGCGTGCTGCACTTGCCGTCGAGCCATGGGCTCAACGTGCTGGCGGTCAGCGAGTACGACCCGGCGACCGGGGCGCTGCGCCGGGTGCATCCGGATCTGGATCGCCGCCTGGTGGCGGGAGATCGGCTGGTGGTGCTGGGTCCCTTGTCTGAAGTAGAGCGGCTGCGGCGGCGGGCTTGATCACAAGGGGCTGCGGACGTCCACGCAGGTCCAGGCTCTTGTCGCCGCCGGGGCGCCAGCGCCTGGAGACCTCGTCCAGGAAGAGCCGCTCCCTCGCCGCGTCGGCCAGGAGCTGGCCGTCCGAGGTCCACAGGTGGACCGGCTCCCCGGCGTCGTCCAGCAGGGTCACCCGCTGCAGGGTCCGGCCGTCGACCACGAGCCGGAAGCGGTGGGCGGCGGAGGGCCGCACGGTGACGCTGGCTCGTGCAGGTCCCAACCGGGCCGGGGTCACGTGGGTCGACCGGCCCTCGACGAACGGCCCCTACCGGCTCCGGCCCCCCGTGTCGGCGATCTCCTGGATCAGCTCGATCGGGCCGATGTCCCGCGGCTCCTCGCGGAGGGTCCCGAAGTGGTCGTCGGAACCCCCACCGTGTTCCGACGTCCCCGCGCTCAGCAGCGGCGAGGTCGATGACAGGCGGGGGGGCACCAACCCATAGTCCAGCTCCGGGTCCGCGGTCACGTCGCCGGTGGCGTGTTCCAGCACGCCGCCGTGGTCCAGGTTGTTGCCGTGGTAGGCGTTGTGGCTGTGGACGAAGCCCTCGCCGATGGCGTCGGTCAGGCCCGCCACGCCCATGTTCGTGACGACGCTGTTGAAGAGGTGGACCGCGTGGGCCCAGTCGCTGGTGCGCTCGATCGTCACGCCGTAGTCGCAGGCGTCGAAGTGGTTCCCGTAGGCGAACAACCAGGTGTAGCCCGCGTACGCGCCCATCCCGTACTCCAGGCAGGTGGTCGCGTCGTGGATGTAGGAGTTGTAGAGCAGCAGGGTCATCATCGGGACCCCCTCGTCGTCGGCGAACAGCGCGTGCTCGCCACCGCTCCCGTCCACGATGCTGTCGACGACCCAGAGATCGTGCCGATTGTCGCCGTCTGTGCTTCCACGCCTCAACGTGATCGGGGTCTCCCCGGTGGACACGACCCGCATGTCCTCCACCACGACGGTGCTCGGTCCGGCATCCGCCGACGTGTTCACGGCCCCGTACAGGGTGAAGCCCTCGAGGTCCAGCCGCCCGTATCCCCCGGTGATCGTCCAGGTTCCGTACTGCACGGTGTCTTCACGCGAGAGACCGAGGACCGTCAGGGTGCCCTTGCCGGAGAAGGTGACGTCCTCGGTGTACTCCGGGTCTCGCAGGCAGATCGTGGCCTCGTAGTCCTGCTGCGCCAGGACGGCCTCGGAGATGGTGGCGTAGACCCCCGGGACGTCGTAGCCCGTGCACTCGAACTGCCGGTGATCGCGCCCGTCGCAGTCCTCGTCGACTCCGTTGCCCCAGACCTCGTCGGCGCCCGGATGGACGGACGGATCGTCGTCGTCGCAGTCGTCGTCGGCCGGGTGGCCATCGCCATCCGCGTCGTCGGTGGTTCCCGTCGTCGGGCCGGAGTCACCGCCAGTGGTCGTGGGGCCGGTGTCCCCACCCGTCGGGCCGGTGTCCTGGGTCGGCTTGGACGTCTCGCCCGTGTCCGCGGTCGGGGTCGCGGCCCAGTCCCCGTCCGTGAGCACCCAGCACGCCAGGCCGCTGAAGATCGTGATGAGCATTCCGGTCCTCGCACTGCTCTTCGCGGAGACTACAACGCCTTGGTGGGAGGCCTTCGAGACCCGGAGGTGTTGGCGGAGCTGCGGATGCAGCGCAGCCTCGGTGACCAGGTCGAACCAGTGGTAGCCAGGGGAGGCCCTGGCGCTTCCCCAACCAGTCTGCGTACGATTCGGCAGGTCCTGGCGGACATGGAGCGCTGCCACGAGGCCTGATGTACGGTAGAAGTCCCCCTCACCGGCGAGGTCACCCTGAGCTGGGCCCTGCTCCTGCTGGCCTGTGGCGATCCGGCCTCTACGCCGACCGCGCCCACGGACAGTGAGCCAAGGGCCACGCGTGCCGAGGCACGCGTCGACACCCACATGCACCTGCGCAGCGGGGGCACCGACACGCTCCTCGCCATGATGGACGAGGCCAGCGTCGCGACCTCGCTGGTGGCCAACGTGCCGGAGACGAACCAGGCGAGCCCCGGAGACGCGTTCTGCGACAGCCATGCCCAGGAGGACCTGGGAGACGACCTTGTCCTGCTCCAGGCCGCACATGGCGACCACCCGGAGCAGCTCCGGATCCTGGCTGGCGGAGGCTCACTCGGGCCGCTGATCCAGTGCACGGAAGCCGACGACGCCGAGGTCGTTCTCGACGCCTTCCGAGACCGGGTCGACGCCCTGATCGCCTCGCCGGGCTTCAGCGGCTTCGGCGAGATGATCTCGCTGCACCTGTGCATGAGCGAGTCCCACTCCTACCAGGTCGCCCTGGCCGATCACCCCCTGTTCCTGGAGCTCGGCCACCTCGCGGCCGACGCCGGTGTGCCCCTCGACCTGCACATGGAGGCCGTCCCGGAAGGTGGCCTGGACGATCCGGACCTGCTCGCCAGCCTCAACGCCCGCTGTGAGGCCAACCCCGACGTCGCCCTGCCCGCCACCATCCCCCCTCTGCTCACCCTGCTGCAACAGACCGGCGCCACGGTGGTCTGGCAGCACGTCGGCTGGGACAACACCGGCTCGCTGACCCCCGACACCGTGCGGGGCGTCCTGGCGGACTGCACCGACCAGGCGGCGGACGGCACCTGCGACCTCTTCTTCGGACTCCGGGTGGCGCCGGACAAGGGCCACAACCCCTTGGTGGTCTACCGAGACGGCGAGCCGACCACCGAGCTCCAGCCCGAGTGGGCCACGCTGATCGCCGAACACCCCGACCGGTTCATGCTGGGCGCCGACGAATTCGTCGGCAACGGGGACCTCCCGGCGTCCTTCACGAGCACCTGGGCCCTGCTGGACGCCCTGGACGACGAGACCGCCGTGGCGGTCGGGGGCGGGAATGCAGCGCGGATCTACGGGCTGGAGTGACCGGAGACTCCGAAGGCGACCTCCAGCTCTTTCGCATAGGTCCATAGATGCCAGCGCCACCGTAGGCGTTGGGGTCGGTCTCGTCCCTGTAGGTGACGAGCAGCTTGCGGCCGCCGCGGCCGTCCCAGCCGCCGTGACCGCCTGGTCCCCTACCCCGCCGCTCGCGCGCAGGCCCCGCACTGGTGTCCAATGCAGCGCCGATGCTCCCTGTCCTGCTGCTGGCCTGCACGTCCACGGATCACCCCTTCGACCTGGACGCCGCCACCGACTCCCGCTGCCAGCAGGACGCGGACTGGCTCGCCTGCGCCTACGAGACCGACACCCTGCACACCGACTGGGGCCCGAGCGACGACCACCGGGACGTGCACTGGCAGGTGCCCCTGGGTGACCCGCCCGCCGAGGGCTGGCCCGCGGTCCTGCTCTTCCAGGGCACCGGCTACACCGCCGAGCTCTTCTACACCGCCGAAGCCGACGGTCCCTGGGGGCTCTGGCACCAGGGCCGGCTCGTCGCCGCCCTGTTGGACCAGGGCTTCGCGGTCTTCGCCCCCGAAGCGCACCTGAACGGCGACACCTGGTGGGACACCAACGTCGTCTACTGGCAGCGGGCCTGGGAGCGCTCCCGGGACCACGCCCTGATGGAGACCCTGCTCGCCGCCCTGGCCGACGGTGAGTTCGGCCCGGTCGACACCGACCGGCTCTACGCCACCGGCATCTCCAGCGGTGGCTACATGACCAGCCGGATGGCGGTCTCCTACGCCGAGCACTTCGCCGCCCTGGCCATCCAGTCCGCCTCCTACGCCACCTGCTCCGGCCGGGGCTGCCGGGTCGAGGACCTGGAGCGCGACCACCCGCCGACCCTCTTCCTGCACGGAGACAAGGACAAGATCGTGCCGGCCCCGACCATGACCCGCTACGCCGACGATCTGGACGCGCAGGGCACCGAGACCCGGGTCTGCGTCGACGAGGACGCGGGTCATGAGTGGCTGGGCATCGCCCCCACCGAGATCCCCGCCTGGTTCACTCGCCTTCGATGAGCGCCTTCACGTTCGCCGCCTGGGGAGCGTCGGTCCTCTCCATGGCGTCGGCGATGAAGGGCGCCGCCAGGCCCCACAGGGACCCGCTGGCCTCGCAGGCCGCGTCCAGGGTGAGGCGGGCCCCGCCGTCCTCGGCGGCCACCCGGTAGGGCCAGGGCCCTCGCTCGGCGCAGGCGAGCCAGGTCGGGAGGAGCATGGTGGGAGGTCTACGGGGCCTCGGACCGCCGCCCCCACAGCCACGCCGCCCCCACCA
>CAYFPX010000035.1:28171-48464 GCA_964344945.1 uncultured Enterobacterales bacterium | reverse complement strand
CGTCTGCGTCGGCGTCCGCGTCGCTGTCGGCGTCGGCGTCGGTGTCGGCGTCGGACTCGGTGTCCCAGGCGTCCTCGGGGTAGCAGTTGCCGTCCGAGGCCTTCACGTAGCCCTCGGCGCAGTCACTCCCGCAGCCGGGCTGGAAGACCAGCAGGAGACTCAGAGCGGCGAGCAAGGCGAACAGACGAGACATGGGGCCCCTCCACGGACCGATGTGCGGTTCGCGGAATCTACCCTGGAACGAGCCCCTCAGTCCATCGACAGGTGGTCGCCGAGCCAGGCCGCGGCCGTGCGGATGTCCTCGGGGGTGGCGCTGGAGGCGACGACGAAGGCGTAGCCGGCGGTGGCTTCTCCGACGCGCCCGCGGCGCCGGTGCAGATCGGCGAGCACGTAGGTGGTGCGCAGGCGCTCGATCTCGTCCAGGTCCGACCCGGCCAGAGCGCGCTCCAGCTCCGCGATGGCGAGGTCCTGGAGTCGCGGCTCCGCCGTCGTGGTGATCCGGCGGAAGTCGTCGAGCACCTCCCGCTCTCGGGGCGTCAGCTCTCCCACGGCCTCGAAGCGGTCCAGCAGAGCATCGCGCTCATCGAAGAAGCCCCCGCGGTGGGCGACGCGGGCCAGGTTGTGCAGCACGATCTTGCGGGTCGGCCCGTCCAGGTCCTTGTCCAGCTCACCCATGCCCGCGTCGAGCAGCTGCCGCGCGGCCTCGGGCCCTTCCAGGCCGTTGTAGATCCCGACGACCTGGTCCCGTGCCACCCAGCTGCCCTCCAGGTAGAGCTGCGCGAGCTCCCGGGTGGGCCAACCCAGCGCGCGGTAGACGTCGGCGGCGAGCTCGTAGCGCTCCCAGGCCGGGATCTGCTCGGAGTCCGGGTAGCGGGCCCGCCAGGGGGCCAGCACCGCCTCGACCGCCCCGAGCTCGCTGGGCTTGATGCGCTCGAAGTCCCGCCCGAGCAGGGTCAGGTGCTCGCCGGGGCAGGTCGCCAGCGCGTAGGCCCGCCACTGACCCGAGCTGCTGTAGGTGGCCAGATCGGAGTCCCAGCCGCCGCGGGCGTCGTTGGAGAGCTTCTCGTAGATCCGGACCGCCGTGCCGTCGAGGGGGCACGGCACGGAGGTCACGGCCACCTTGGTGGCCAGGGCGACCGGGGGGGTCATGGCAATGGGGGGGGCAAGTGCGAGCGCGACCCACCACAGGCGCTTCATCCACTGTCCTCTTGCGACAGATCCAGGATGTCGACCCCCTGGACGTAGGGGGTCGTCCGGTAGCTGGTCACGTCTGACAGCTCCCGGACGATCTCCGCCATGCGCTCCAGCTGGCCGTAGGCCCGCTCCAGGCGCTCCTCGGTCTCCTCCTCGAGGTTGCCGCGGAGCTGCATCATCTCCAGCAGGCCCATGACCGAGGTGAGGGGCTGGTTGAGCTCGTGGGCGGCGGCACCGGCGACCTCGATGGCCGCGGCGCGCTTCTCGGAGTCGATGAGCTGGCCCGTGGCCCGCTGCAGGCGCACAGAGAGGCTCTCGGTCTCCCGCACGTCGCGGAAGAGTCCGCAGCTGGCGATGGCCTGGCCGTTGCCGTCGTGGAGCTGGAAGCCCCAGAGCTGCACCGGGATCTGCTCGCCACTGCGGCTGCGGACCCGGACCTTGACCTTCTCGACCCGCAGGTGCTCGCTGGCGCGGATGGCCTCCATCACGCGGCGGGCGTCGTCGGGGTTGCCGTACAGGTCGGTGACGTGCAGCTCTTCGAGGGCCTCCTGCTCGGCGTAGCCCAGGACGTCCTGGGCGGCGCGGTTGAAGGTGAGCAGCCGGCCCCGGAGATCGGCGACCACGATCGGGTCGGGCACGACCTGGAGCAGGCCGTCGAGGAAGTCCCGGGCCTCGGCGAGCTCGGCCTGGGCCTGGGCGGCGCGGGCGACGGCGTCCATCTCCCGGGCGCGGGCGAGCACGACGTCGCGCTGGATCGCGGCGGCGCGAAGGTGGCCTTCGATCCGGGCGCGGACCAGGCCCGCAGGGATGGGACGGCGCAGCACGTCGGTGGCGCCGTTGTCCAGCGCTCCCGCCGCGTCTTCGCCCTCTTGCAGGATCCACAGGATCGGCAGGGTGCCGCGGACCGCGCGGGCGGCCTCGGTCCAGGCCGCGGCGTCCTGGTCGGCGACCGCGGTGGAGACCAGGCAGACCGCGGCCTCGCGCGCACAGACCGACGGAGGGCGCCCGATGAGCACGTCGTGGCCGGCCTGCTCCAGCTCCCGGCGCAGAGGCCCGCCGGCGAGCTCGGGCTCGGCGTGTATGGCGATCCGGGCCATCAGCGGTGCTCCCAGGCGGCCAGGGCAGCCCGGTGCACGGTGGCCACGGGCACGCCGGCGGCGCTGGCGGCGGCAGCGATGTCCTCGTGCTCGGGGGCCACGTGCACCACCTCGTCGGACCGGAGGGCGATCTTGATCCGGATGCTCCCATAGCTCGTCTGCACGGTGTCCCAGCGGCGGTCCAGGATGACCCGTGTCTGTGTGCGCCGGCGCACGCCGAAGGTGGTGGCGTGCCGGAGCAGGGCGTCGGCGACGGCGGAGTCCTGGCCGGGTCGGGCGAGGGCGCTGAGCAACAGGCCGGGGCGACGCTTCTTCATGAGCACCGGGGTGACCCACGCGTCCAGTGCCCCGGCCGCGAAGAGGGCGTCGAGCAGCGGAGGCACCCACTCCCCCGGCATGTCGTCGACCTGGGCCTCCAGGACCACGACGGTGTCGGAGCTCGCGTCCGTCGCCTCTTCGCCCAGCACCGCCCTCACCACGTTCGCGCGGTCCGGGGGATCCCGGGTGCCCGCGCCCAGGCCGCTGGCGTGGATGGTCATGCCGGGCATCGGACCGGGCTCGGCCAGGGTGGTGATCAGGGCAGCGCCTGTGGGGGTCACGAGCTCGCCGGTGCGGCCGTCCTGGACGGCGGGCCAGCCCTCGAGCAGCGCCACCACGGCTGGCACGGGGACGGGGAGGGGGCCGTGAGCGGTGCGCACGGTGCCGCTCCCCAGGGGCAGCGGGGTCGCGACGATCCGGGTCACCCCGAGCTGGTCCAGCAGCAGGCAGGCCCCGATGATGTCGACGATGGAGTCCAGGGCGCCGACCTCGTGGAAGCCGACGTCGTCGACCGGCACGCCGTGGACCCGGGCCTCGGCCTCGGCCAGGCGCTGGAAGACCCGGAGGGCGGCGGAACGAGCGCCCTCGGGCAGTCGAGCCTGCTCGACCATGGCCCGGATGTCCGCCCAGGCGGTGTGGTGGTGGTGGCCGTGGTGGTGGTCGTGGTCCGCGGGCGCGTCGTCGACGACGACGAAGTGCACCGCCTCGAGGGCGCCCCGGGTCACCCGCTCCAGTCGCAGGGACCAGGGCCCCAGCGGCAGTCCGCGCAGGGCCGTCTCGAGGGCATCGGCGTCGCCCCCGGCGTCGAGCAGGGCGCCGCAGATCATGTCCCCAGCGGCACCCGCCGAGGCGTCGAGCCAGAGGGTGCTCACGCTTGTTGACGGTTGATGAGCGTGGCCTGGTACGCGGCGCCGAAGCCGTTGTCGATGTTCACCACGCTCACCCCGGGGGCGCAGCTGTTGAGCATGCCGAGCAGAGCGGCCAGGCCCCCGAAGGCCGCGCCGTACCCGACCGAGGTGGGGACCGCGATGACCGGCCGGTCCGTCAGGCCTGCGACCACGCTGGCCAGGGCGCCCTCCATGCCGGCCACCACCACGATGACCCGGGCGGAGCGCAGGGCCTCGGCCTGGCGCAGGACCCGGTGGAGCCCAGCCACACCAACGTCGGTCAGGCGGGTGACCCGGTTGCCGAAGTGCTCGGCGACCAGGGCGGCTTCGTCGGCCACCGGCAGGTCCGAGGTGCCTGCGCAGATCACCAGGACCTCGCCCACGCCCGCGTCGAGGGGCCGGCGGCGGTGGGCGAGGACCCGGGCCCGGGGGTGGTAGGTGGCGCCGGGGTGCTCCGCGAGCACCCGCTCGGCCTTGTCCGGGTCGAGCCGGGTCACCAGCACGTCCTGCTCGGCCCGCTGCAGCGCGGCGATGATGCCGCTGATCTGGTCTGCGGACTTGCCGGAGCCGTAGATCACCTCGGGTAGTCCCGTGCGCAGGGCCCGCGAGGTGTCGACGGTCGCGCCGACCGCGGCGTCCTCGGCGGTGGTCAGGGTCTCCACCGCTGCGTCCAGGCCGAGCTCTCCGGCCTGGAGCGCCGCCAGCAGGGTCCTCAGGCGCTTGGGATCGATGGGGGCCTCCGGGGCGACGGGATCTAACCGAGCGGCGCGTCGGAGGGACGCGGGCGCCCCTCGTCAGGGGTTCTGGCTCCGCATTCCCTCAAGCCGGCGCTATCGTACGCGAACTCCATGAAGGTGCCTGCCCTCTCCCTGTTGCTGTGGACCCTGGCCGCACCGGCCCTGGCCCAGGACGACCCCTACGACAAGGCGGTCGATCGCATCGACTCGCTGTATCTGTGGCGAGACGACGTCGAGCCGGCCTCGTTGCTGCTCGCGGCCACCCGCGAGCTCGAGGAGGACGTGCCGTGGCTGATGGTCGACAGCGCTTCGGACGGCGTGATCCTGCGACACGGCGAGCACGGGGAGCTGGGTCGGGTCCAGACCTCGGGCTGGGAGGACCTGGCGTCGGCCTTGCGAGCTGTCGACGCGCTCATCGTGGGCGCCGGCCACGCTCTGGACCTGGACGCCGACCTGTCCACCATCCTGCTCAAGGGTGTCTCCGACGGCCTGGACCGGCACAGTCGGCTGCTCTATGGCGACCGCCTCAAGAGCTTCGACAAGCGGCTGAAGGGCACGCTCTATGGCCTGGGCTGCAAGATCACCTCTCGGGACCATCAGATCGCGATCAGCGAGGTCTACCCGGACACCCCCGCCGAGCTCGGGGGCCTCCAGCAGGGCGATCGCATCCTACGCATCGACGACGTCGCCACGCTGGGCATGTCCGTGCGCACCGCGGTGGATCGCATCACCGGTCCGAAGGACACCCCCGTGACCCTGCGGCTCGTGCGCCAGATCGACGGCGACGACCGGGAGTTCTCCCAGGTCTTCATCCGCGACGAGATCCGGATCCCGAACATCACCTGGCGGACCCTGGAGACCGGCCAGGCCTACGTGCGCATCGACCACTTCTCCGAGAAGACCGTCGAGAACCTGCGCATCGCCCTGGCCGAGCTCGAAGCCGAGGGCTCCCTCGACATCGGCCTGGTGATCGACCTGCGGCACAACACCGGCGGCTCGATGATCCAGTCGGCCCGCAGCGCGGACCAGTTCGTCGACGAGGGCGAGCTGGTGCGCACGGTGGGCCGTGGCGGCGGTCCGGTCAAGGGCCTGGTCTCGCGGATCCAGGCGGTGGACGACGGCCGGGAGCCCTCCATGCCCCTGGTGGTGCTCCAGGACGACCACACCGCGTCGGGGGCGGAGATCCTGGCGGGTGCCCTGCGCCAGCTGGACCGGGGCATCCTGATCGGCGAGCGGTCCTACGGCAAGGGCACGGTCCAGAAGGTCTACCGGATCAGCTCCGACGCCCGCCTCAAGCTCACCGTGGCGGAGTACCTGCTGAGCGACGACCTGGCGATCGCCGGCATCGGCCTGCCTCCCGACGTGCCCGTGGGCGAGCAGCGCTTCACCGAGCACGGCGTGCGCAGCGACGACCCCGGGGCCGGCATGGAGCCGGTCTGGCTCATCGAGCGTGACGAGGACTGGGCGCCTTCGGCCACCCCGCCGGAGCCTCGGGAGGACCCGCTGCTGGACCTGGCGGTGCGGATCCTGGAGACCACGGCGGGCGCCTCTCGGGTCGACCTGCTGGCGGCAGCGGCGGCCGTGGCGACCGAGGCCAAGGAGCTCGAAGAACAGCGGCTGCTCGAGGCCTACAGCCTGCGGGGCCTGGACTGGTCGGCGCCGGCGGCCCAGCGCGAGGAGTTCCCCGAAGCCGAGCTCACCGTGGACCTGGAGAGCCCGGCCGTCGCCGGCGAGCGCACCATGCTCCAGGCCACGGTGACCAACCGGGGTCCGCTGCCCCTGCACCGCGCCGAGGTCGTGATCGACAGCAGCGACCGGGTCTGGAACGGCCGGGTCGTGCCCCTCGGGCGCATCGACCCGGGCCAGACCGTGGCCCACGCGGTCGCTGTCGATGTGCCGGTGGCCGCCCGCAGCCGCGAAGCCGACCTGTCCTTGACCCTCAGGTCGGCGTCGCACCTGGCCTCGTCCTACGAGTCGACGGTCTTTGCCCTCTCCGGTCCCGGGCAGCCGCCCCTGCAGGTGAGGGTGACCCTCGAAGCCGACGGCCCCGACCGCCGGGCACGGGTCCAGGTGGTCCAGGACTCGAGAGAGACCCTCGAGGGCCTGCGGGTGCGCTTCGAGCACCCGGCGAGCGCCGGGGTCGAGCTCACCCACTACGACGCCACTCTGCCGCCCCTGGCGCCCGGTGTGGCCGGCGATGCCACCCTGGGCCTGAAGCTCACGGGCTCCGAGGCCGAGATCCCCCTGCGTCTGATCGTCGAAGGAGACGACTGGGGCGAGCTGGTGGACTGGCCGCTGGCGCTGCCCCGAGACGGCCGCGACGTCGCCCTCGCCGCACCGGTGGTCGAAGCGCCGTCCATGCCGCTCTCGGCACCCGCCGGGACCCTCGACCTGGACCTGCGGGCCGGCGACGACGGCTCCCTGCAGCACGTGGTGGTCTGGGCCGGGCGTCGCAAGATCGCCTATGCCTCGGGGCAGGGCGACAGCCTGTCCCTGAGCGTGCCGGTGCCCCTGGAGCCCGGTCGCAACCGCATCTCCGTGCAGGCGGTCGACGACGACGGCCTGTCCAGCTGGACCCGCTGGACCGTGAGGGGCGTGGAGCCGCCTCCGGTGATGACCGACGTGGAGACCGAAGGGGCCGGGGAGCCGTAGCAGGGACCGGGGAGCTACCGATCCTCGAGCGCCTCGCGGATCAGCGCCCGGCTCCAGCCGTCCCGGCTCCCCGAGCCAGGCGCCCAGCCAGCGAGGAAGCGCTCGAAGTCCGCCCAGGCCACGGCGAAGAGCGGTCGCCACTCCCCTTCGACCTCTGAGGCGACCGCGCCCTTGCCGCGAGCCACCAGGGCCTCGCCGAGCAGGGCGAAGTACCGGTCCACGTGGTGGTCGCCCCGGCGCCCCAGCTCCCGGGAGCCGAAGGCGCCCAGCAGGTAGGCGAGGTCCTTCACCCCGACCCCGCCGCCCACGTACTGGAAGTCCACGGCGGCGACGCCGGCGCTGCCGAAGCAGAAGTTCGCGGGCTTGGCGTCGCCGTGCACCAGGGTCTGGTGGGTGGCGGCCGAGAGGCGTGCATCCAGCGCCTGCGCGGCGTCGCGCAGGGGTCCTCGGGGCATCGCCTGGCGCTCGTCGGGGCGGGTGGCCAGGTGCCAGTAGGTGCCGGTGGGCCACAGCCCGCTCGGCGCCTCGCCGAGGAAGGTGGCATGGAAGGCCGCCAGCCAGGCCAGGCACTGGTCCCGCTCGGTGGCGGACAGTCCGTGGCGGCGGCCCGGGAAGCCTGCGGCGTCGAGGTCTTCGAGCAGGAACCACCAGCGGTGGCCTTCGGCCCGGAGCCCCAGGCAGGCCGGCACGCGACAGGCGGTGGCGCAGCGGGGCGCGAAGTCCCGGTAGAAGGCCTGCTCGACGGCGTAGGAGCGCAGCTTGCGAGCGTGGCCTCGGCCGCTGCCCGCGGGGGGCGCCACCTGCTTGAGGATCACCGTGTCGCCGCCGGTCAGCGTGAGCCTCTGGACCTCGCCGTAGCCGCTCCACAGCGACTGGACGCGCTGGCGCCGCTCGATGCCCCGGGTGCCGGTGCTGGAGCGGATCCAGCGGTCCTGAGCGTCGACCATCAAGTCTCCCGTCGCCCCACGGACCATCGAACCGACAGGCGGCTCCTCTCGCTCGTCACATGCTGAAGCATGCCGTACGGTCCCTCGCTGCGCGGGGGCCTTCGCCCGTCCTCCGGACCCCTCTCTCGCGAGTCCACCTGTCGGTCCGCTGGCCTCGCGGGACTCGGTCCGACTTGACGGTCGGCGCTCTCACTCAATTCAGGTTGGCCAGCCCCACCGCCACGTTGGTCTCGTCGCTGGCAGCGACCATGATGGTGTTGCCCACGGTCGGCACCCACACCGCGACCTCGTCGGCCGCGAAGTCGACGGACATCGACGTGCTGTTGGTGAAGCCCGTCTCCGCGGTGCCCCAGGACACCCGCACGTTGCCCACGGTGTCGACCCAGCCCACGAACAGCAGGCCCGTGACCGGGTCCACGGCCAGGTCGGAGGTCAGGGCGGACGGCGTGGCGGAGATGGTCTGTGAGGCAGCGCCCTTGCTCACCTCGATGGTGGAGCTGGACGGCAGGGTCGCCACCTGGACCACCGAGCCGTCGACGACCGCGAGGTCGATGTCCGAGGGCTGGGCGCTGCCATCGCTGCTCAGCTCGACCAGGTCGGGGTCCAGCTCGGCACTGTCGTAGGCGTTGACCACCAGGGCGCTGGCGGCTTCGTCGTGCCAGTGCAGCTGGACGTACTGGTCTCCGCCGGGCCCGGTGTCGCCGGTGTCTCCGCCGGGCACTGCGCCGTCTCTGATCTCCGCGGCGCAGGCGGTGTAGGAGCCAGCGATCTGGCCGTCGGACTCGGTGGTCGAGGAGTTCAGGGACTCCTTGGAGGCCACCAGGTAGTGCAGGCCATTGGTGGCGTCGCACCCGAGCACGTGGAAGGTGCTGGCGTCGTCGAGCACCATCGCGACGGAGTCGTAGTCCTCGGGAGCGTTGATGTTGTCCTGGGCGATCTTGCGCTGGGTTGTCGATGGGTCGAAGCGGGTGAGCCGCATGGACCGGGTGGTGCCGCCGGTGAGCAGGCCGATCACGCCATAGATGTAGGTGTCGTCGACGAGCAGGGCCTGACCGCTGGTGACCGTGTAGGAGTTGTCCGGCAGGTCCGCCGCGGTGAACCAGTGCACCGCCTGTTGCACGCCCGTGGTCGGGTCTGCGGCGTCCCAGTAGGGTGCGATCGAGGTGTCGTACTTGCTGGTCCCGGCGGTGAATTCCACGCCGTCCACGATCAGGCTGAGGTAGATGCGGGTGCTGTTCTCGGCCCACACCGGGGAGCGCGGGTTCTCCCAGCTCTCGCCGATGGTGCTGCCGGCGAAGGTGCCCGCGTCGCCGTCGCAGTCCCGATCGACCGTGTCGTTCAGCACTTCGAGGTTGCCCGGTGCGGAGTCCGGGTTCTCGTCGTCGCAGTCCTCGACCTCGAGGCCCAGGCCGAACTGGGAGCCGTCGCCGTCCTGGTCGTAGTCGTCGGCGCCGTCGCAGTCCTTGTCCACGCCGTCGTACCAGACCTCCTCGGCCGACGGGTTGATCCCGCTGGCTTCGTCGTTGCAGTCGAGCTCTTCCTCGGGCACGTGCAGGCTGGTGTCGGGGTCGCTGTTGATCGACTCGTGGGGAGCGCCGTCGCCGTCCTGGTCGTAGTCGTCGGCGCCGTCGCAGTCGCTGTCGACGCCGTCGTACCAGGTGTCGGTGGCGGCGGGGTTCACCTCGGCCACCGTGTCGTCGCAGTCGTCGCCGCCGTCGATCTCCCCCAGGGCCTGGTAGCCGTCGCCGTCCTGGTCGTAGTCGTCGTCGCCCTGGCAGTTGCTGTCGACGCCGTCGTACCAGGTGTCGACGGCGTTGGGGTTGATGTCACCGTCGGCGTCGTCGCAGTCGAGCTCGTGGTCGCCCTTGACCTCCTGGCCCTGGTCTGCGAGCCAGTCGTTGACCGTCGCGTGGAAGTAGTCGTCGCCGTCGGCGTCGAAGTCGGACTCACCCGGATCGCCGGAGCAGTCCTGGTCCAGGCCGTCGTACCAGTCCTCCGGTAGCTCCGGCGAGAAGGTCGAGTCGCTGTCGTCGCAGTCGCCCGCGGCGGCGCTCACACCATCACCGTCGTTGTCGATCTCCAGCAGGCGATCGTCGACGTCGTCCTGGGAGACCCAGGTCCAGAGACCGTCACAACCGACCAGGAGCGGGAGCAGCCCCAAGGGCAGCCAGCGGACCATCCGTCCCTCCATCGCGGGCGGACTCTACCACCCCCAAGGCCACCTTGGCCGCGCATGCCCGCCGTTGTAGGATCCACGCCCAACCGCGCGGAGGCAGTCGGTGCGCACCCTGATCCTGAGCGATGTCCACCTGGGCAATGGGCGCGGCTACGACATCTACGCCGGGGGCGCCGAGCTGCCCGCTCTGCTCGACCGGTGGGCGGCCCGTGGCAACACGGTCATCTTCAACGGCGACACCTTCGACTACCTGATGAACGAGGATCCCCTGCGGCTCAAGGTCAGCCGCGCCGAGGACCAGACCCGTCAGATCTGCCGGAACCCGGAGACCTCGGCGGTGCTGCGGTCGGTGGGGAAGATCCTGGCGGCGGGGGGCGAGGTCGTGGTGCGTGTCGGCAACCACGACATCGAGCTGGCGCTGCCCGAGGTGCAGAAGATCCTCCAGCAGTCTCTGGGGCAGCCGCGGAACATCGGCTCGCGGCTGCGCTTCGAGCTGGGCGAGGAGCCGCGCATCGCCACGGTCAACGGCGCCCGGATCCTCGTCGCCCACGGCGAGCACAGCGACCAGTGGAACCGCATCGACTGGAAGGGGCTGAAGAAGAAGCCCAAGCTGGGGCGCTACACGAGCTTTGACTACCCGGCGGGCAGCCGGCTGGTGAAGAAGCTCTTGAACCCGCTGAAGAGAGACTTCCAGATGCGCTTCGCCGATCTGCTGAAGCCCGACTTCCAGGGGGCGGCGATGGCCGCGGTGGCGGTGAATCCCACGGCGGTCAAGCTGGTCGCCCAGGGCACGTCCTTGCGCATCCTGTGGCAGCTCTTCCGCACCGCCGACGACGCCTTCACCTTCGCCGACGACGAAGACGACGACGGTGATCTCGGGCTCGCCGACGCCGTGGACCAGGCCGGGCTCACCGACGACGAGATCTTCGCGCTGGAGGAGCTGCTGGATCCCGAGGCGATGTTCGACTTCGCCGAGGGCGACGAGGACCCCCACCTCAAGACCGCCGCCCTGAAGATGGCCCGCCAGGGCTTCCAGGTCTACGCCAAGGCCCAGGCGCGCCTGGCGGGGGACTCCGGCGACAGGTACTTCGAGCTGCAGCCCACCGACGGCGAGTGGACCGAGGCCGGGCGCCTGGCGAGCAAGTACCGGGCCCAGGCGATCGTGCTGGGGCACACCCACTCGGCGCGCTTCCGCCAGGAGGGCAAGCTCACCTACGTGAACTCCGGGACCTGGATCAACCTGATGCAGCTGCCGCCGGCCGACGCAGGGGAGGAGGACTGGCTGAATTTCCTGCGCACCCTGCGCCGGAACCCGGCGCTGGACCCGGGGCGCGGCGAGGCCGTGCCGACCATCAAGCGCTTCACCGGCGTGACCGTGGAGCCACACCCGGGCGGCGGGGCGAGCGTGTCGTTGATCGAGTGGCAGAACGGGCAGAGCACGGTGCTCTCGGAGGCCCAGGTCACCGCCTGAGGGGCGCAGCCGGGGGCGCGCCCAGCCGGGGGCGCGCCCAGCCGGGAGCGCACCCAGCGGGGAGCGCACCCACCGCCACCGCACCCAGCCGCGGACGAACGTCCGTACTCCGGACCTACGGCCGCGTAGACGGCGTGTGGGCGGACGAAGGTCCGAAGTACGGACCTTTGTCCGCGTGCTCGACCTCGGCCTGGGCGGCTGGGATGCGCTCAGCGTCGAGCGCTACCGGGGCTGGCTGGCCGGCTGACCGCCCGCGATCGCCACTCAAGCACGGGCTCGCTTGTCCCGATCGGAAGGACAGGAGGTGTGGGATGCGTGGGATGGGTGCCATCGTTGTCGCGTGCGGCCTGGCCCTGCTGACTCTGACCTCGGCGGGCTGTGAGAAGGGCCCGGTCGAGGTGGAGCCGGCCGAGTACCGCCAGGTCCTGCTGATGATCGACGGCCTGTCCTCGACGGCCGAGGTCTCGAAGGTCCGGGCCAACCTGCGCCGGGTGCCGGGGGTGCGCGACGTGGTGATGGACCTGCCCAACGCCGAGGCCACGGTCACCTACGACCGCAACCTGGCCAACGAGTACACCCTCCAGGAGGCGGTGGACGCGGCGGGATTCGACGCGAAGACCGCCGATCCCGAAGGACCTTAGCGGGCCTGCGTCCCCGGGCTGAATGTCCGCCCGATGACCGGCGGCTCAAGATCTTCCTGGAGGCACCGATTCGGGCTCCCCTCACTCCTTGGGAGTCCCATGTCTCGCTCGCCCCTGGTGCTCGCCCTCGCTCTCTTCGCCGGCTGTCGCTCTCCCCTGCCCGAGCTGGACACGGGTGACAGCGCCTCGCCGGGGAGCAGGCCGGACTCCGCCGTGGTCGACACCGCTGGCGACACCGCTGGCGACACTTCCGGCGACACCGCCCGCGACACGGACACCGGCTCGGCCCCGGTGGACTCCGCCGCGCCGACCGACACCGACACCGACACCGAGCCGGAGTCCTCCGCCACCTCCGGGCTGGGGGGGCGGGGCTTGCGCACCGTGGGCGGGGCGGAAGACTCCGAAGCGGGGCAGTCCCTGTCCGCCGGTGACACGGACGGAGATGGCGTCGCCGAGCTGGTCGTCGGTGCGCCGGGTGGTGGACGGGTGTGGGTGCTCGGCGGAGGGGAGCCCCTCCCCGAGGACTCTTCCGGCGCTGCCGCCGTGCTGTCTGGCGAAGGGCGGGCCGGGAGCCAGGTCGTGGCCACGGGTGACCTGGACGGCGACGGCCTGAAGGACGTGGTCGTGGTCGACCGGACCGTGGCGGCGACTGGTGACCGCGTTGGCGCCGTGCACAAGGTCCACGGGCCCATCGCACACGGCACCGTGCTCGCCGACGTGCCCACCCTCTGGTCCACCGAAGAGCTCCCCTTCGACCAGGTGGTGGTCGACGCTGGGGGCGACGCCGACGGGGATGGCGTCCAGGAGGTGGTGCTCGGCAACGTCGGCGTCGTGCCGTGGAAGGGGGTCTACGTCGACGGCCCTGACGGCCCGACGGCCGCCTGGGAAGCGGCCGGGGAGTTCTTCGACCAGGACAACATCAGCACCGGCGGCGACCACGACGGCGACGGGCTCGACGACCTGGTGGCCAAGGACCGGGGGGATCCGGGCGGCCTGGACTACGCCAACCTGATGATCATCCCGGCGGCGACTCCGGAGCGGCACCTGGTGGAGAGCGAGCAGTGCGGGGACAGCTGGGGCGCGGCCCTGTACAGCGCGGCGGACCTGAACGGCGACGGCGTGGACGACCTGATCGTCGGCGACCCGGGCTTCGGGAGCGGCGACCAGGGTGTCGTCGGCATCTTCCTCTACCCCTTCCCCGAGGAGTACTTCTACGCCTTCGACACCGACCCCTACTGGAAGGGCATCGACGACGGCGACCTCGCCGGCACCGCCCTGGCCGTCGGGGACTGGAACGACGACGGCTACCCGGACGTCGCGATCGGCGCTCCGGGCGAGGACACCAGCGGCGAAGACGCAGGCGCCGTCTACCTCTTCTTCGGACCCCTCGTGGACGAGGGCGACCTGGAGACCGCAGACGACGTGCTCTACGGCGATGAGCCTGGCGAGCGAGCTGGCACCGCGCTCTTCGGCGCCGCGGATCTGGACGGCGACGGGGTCGATGACCTCGCCGTCGGATCTCCTGGGGCCGCTGAGGGCCGCGGGGCGGTCACCGTCGTGCCCGGGACCCCGTCGAGGGACTCGACCCACTAGCCCCCGCGGTGTCGCTGCAGCGCCGCGCGACCGGCCTCGGTGTAGATCTCCTCCCACTCGCGCAGGGTGGCCCGGGCGACGTCGTACTTCGTGGCCAGGGCCTTCACGGACTCCTCCCCCATGATCAGGTCGTGCACGGCCTGCTCCATGGTGTCGACGTCCGGGCCCGTGGGCGCCGTGGCCGGGACGGCGGCCGGTGGTGCGGGCGCCGGGGTGCTGATCGCCGGGACCGATGGGGCCGGCGGGGGCAGTGCGGCGGTGCGCGGCGCCCGGGCCCGCGGGGCCAGGTTGAGCTTGGCCGCCGGGTCTCCGAGCAGCACATAGCCGTCGAGATCCGCTCGCAGCATCCACCGGTGGCCGTCCTCGAGCCGGGCCTGCTTGTCCGGGTCGTCGCCATGGGCGGCGGCCTGGTCCGCCCGGACCGCGATCTCCTGGTCCAGCTGGCGACGGGCCCGCAGGAGCTCGTGCAGGGCCACCCCGGCGCGGCTGCCGCTGACCATCTGGCGCAGCACGTCCTGGAAGCGCTTGTGGCGCCCGGCGCCGCGGCGCCCCGGGTCCTGGAAGCTGTAGGACCAGGCCAGGTCCAGGTGGCCGATCACGCCCAGGGGTCCGTGCTCGTTGGCCAGGGCGGTGAGCGGCAGGTTGGCGACGAAGGGCCGCTCCTCACCGTCGGGGAGACCGCGCAGGACCCGCTCGGCCCGGCCCCGGAAGCGACGCTGCTCGCGGAGCTTGGCCAGCCAGTGGAAGTACGCGGAGCGGTTGGGGGTGCCGGCGCCGTAGCAGGCGAAGAGGAACCAGAGCCCGCCGGGCAGGAAGGGCCGACCGGCGATGTCCTCGCCCAGCACCTTCTCGCCTCCCCCCAGGCTGAGGGCGCCCTGGACCTGGCGCTGGTGATCGCCGCTGCTCCACCCCTCCTTGGGGCTGCCCGTGCCGTGGCTCATGGAGAAGAGGATGCTGGGCAGGTCGATCCGGGCGGCGTCGATCAGGTTGCCCGCGTCGGCCTCGTAGCGGTCGGTGGACAGCGCCAGCAGCTCGGACACGGGGAAGCGGTCCTTGCGGGGGTTGGTCTTCGCCTCCTCGATGAACCGCCTGGCGTCGGCCAGGGTGGGCTCGATGAGGAACTTCTGGGCGACCGTGGTGGCGCCGGTGCCGTCGAGGCTGGAGAAGAACAGGGCCCGCCCCCGGTCCACGGCGGCCTGGGCTCGCTCCGAGGCGACGACCTTGGCGCAGTAGGCCTCGTAGTCCTGCTCCCGCTCGAAGCCGATGCGCCCGACGAAGCTGTCCATCGCCGCGATCTGCTGCAGGGGCAGCGAGACCTGGTCCATGCGACCCAGGATCGTGAGGTACGCGGGGATGTCCGCCACGTCGGCCTCGGGGTCCTCGAGGACCTTGTCCACCCAGTCCAGGGACTGCTCGTGGTCCATGTCCGGCGGGACCCGGTAGACCGTGACCGGCATGTCCTGGTCCTCGGTCCGCTTGTCGACCAGGGGCTGGATCACCTGGAGCAGCCGATCGCCCTCGGGACCCTCGGGGGCGATGACCCCCCAGCCCTGGGCGTAGAGATCGTTCGGGTCCTCGTCGCTGGCCCGGAAGCTCAGGGGGCCACCTTCGGCGGGATCCTCCGGGGGCGCGTCGGCTTCGGCGAGGGCGTCTTCTTCGAGGCCGCCCTTCAGGGCCTCCTCGCCGCTGTCGTCTGCCAGGAAGAGCTGGATGTCGTCCATGGAGCTGCCTCGGGTGGGGAGGCCGATCATGCCAGCTGAGGGCTTCGTTCAGGACCCCGAGTCCGAGTCCCCGATCACCCGTGTGTAGCCAGCCACCCCGATCGCCAGCTCGTCGCCGCCGTCGTCGTCGAGGTCACCCAGCCACCAGGCGCCGTGCACGGGGCCGTCCTCCCAGCGCTCGACGCCTTCGAGGTGCCCAGGTGCGCCGAAGATCACGTCCGGACCGGGCAGGATCGTCCAGCCACCGCGGCCGTCGCTGTTGCGTAGCACCACCAGGTCGTCGGAGCCGTCGCCGTCCCAGTCCCCTCCGCCGGACACGCCTTCGATCGCGCCTGCGTCGCTGGGAGCCATGGGTCCGGCGTAGGCCAGGTCGGGCCCGCCGGAGCGGCCCTGCACCAGGATCAGGTCGGCCTCGGGGTCCGCAGGCTCGCAGGCCGCGTCGCTGCCGGTGGACAGCAGCCACCAGTCGTCGATGCCGTCGCCGTCGAGGTCTCCGGCGGGGCCGGCCACCAGCCGGCCCCAGCCGGGGTCGGCCATGCGCACCCCGGCCTCGGCGGTCGAGGCGTGCACGTCGTCGAAGTCGTCGTCTCCGCCGATCCAGTAGAGCTCGCACAGGCTGCCCTGGGTGACGAAGTCCCCGAGCCCGTCGCCGTCGGTGTCGCCCACCGGGCGCAGGGTGCTGGTCTCCCCCGAGAAGCGGATGAGGTCCTCGGGGCCGAGGGCACTGCCCCAGCGGTCCGCGGTGCCGAGGAGCAGGTCGGTGGGCGCCTCGCTCGGAGCACCCCCGAGCACGTCGGCCAGGCCGTCCGCGTCGATGTCGCCCAGGGCGTAGGGCTGGGCCATGCCGCCGTCGGCCTGGTCCCAGGTCAGGTCGGGGCCGCTCAGCTCGGTGAGGTCCGTGCGCCCGAAGATCACGGCGCTGTGCTCGGTGCAGGCCTCCTGGCCGCCGTCGCACAGGCCGATGAACAGGTCCAGGTGGTAGTCGCCGTCGAGATCTCCGGGAGTGACGACGACCACGTCGGGGGAGTCGGAGCCCGCGACCGGCAGGCTGGCGGCCACGTCGCGGTCGTCGGTGGTCGGGGCCCAGGTCTCGTCGTAGGGCAGCCCGTCGGTGACCAGCAGCAGGTCCACGCCATCGGTCCGGAGCAGGGGCACCACCAGATCGTCGTAGCCGTCGCGATCCAGGTCGCCGGCGAGCTGGACGCTGGCGGCGTCGGTGACGGTCATGCCGTCTTCGGGCAGAGAGCCCGTGCACGCGAGCCAGAGGGCGATCACTGCGCGCCCCCCGTGTCGTGGGTGACCTCCACCTCGAAGGGGTAGGTCACGGTGGTCTCGCCCTCGAACGGCGGCCAGCCGTGCTCCCAGAGCGCCCCGCTGAGACAGGTCAGCGGCCCGTCCGGGATGCTCTCGACGTCGTTGACCCAGACATCGCTCAAGCCGTCGCCGTCGAGCTGGAAGCCCAGGGAGACCTTGCCGGTGAAGGTGACGTCGGCGTCGCCCCAGGCCTCGAGGCAGGAGACCATGTCCGGCAGGAGGTCCTTGATGTTGTGGTCGATGGCTGCTGCGACGCGATCCGGGGGGACTGGCAGGGGGTAGGGGCGCTCGGCGCTGGCCTGCTCCGCGGCCGGTCCCTGCTCGTCGGTCGCCTCGGCCTCGGGCGCGTCGGCCGCCACGGCCGGGCCGTCGGTCCCGTGGTCCTCGGAGCCGGTGCGGGTGGGCAGGTCTGGCCGGGGCAAGGTGACCCGACGGGGCTGGTCCTCGGTCTGGCGCTCCGGAGGGCGTTCGGGGGAGACCACCGCCTCCGGATGGGGCCGCTCCCCGGTCCCGAACCACCACCAGAGCAGGGCGCCGACGCCCAGGATCGCTGCCACCGCGCGCTTCATGGGCCCGCCGTATCCTCGCAGCGCCTCACAGCCCTTCGTCCCACGCGGTGTCGTGCCCCTCGAAGGGCGTCGGGATCCCGCCCAGCTCCTGGACCACCTCGGCCAGCGCCCCCGCCTCGAGCCCCTGCTGCCAGGCGAGCTCGATGCTGTCGCTGAGCCCGCCGAAGCGAGCCTCGACCGCGGGCTTGAGGTCCCGGAAGGGTGCGCAGACGCAGAAGGTCTCCAGCACGTCCTCCTGGATGCGCCCGGCCATCTCCTGCCAGCGACCCTCCCGGGTCATCCGATGCAGCTCCCGGCCCAGGTCCTCCCAGCCGTGGACCTCCAGCACCGGCCAGTAGCTGGGGGTCGAGGCGTAGAAGGCCACCCGGTACCGCACCCACTCCCGCTGCTTGCGGGCGATGTCCTCGGTCGGGCCCGTGGCCACGAAGCCCCCGCCGCAGACCTCGAAGCGCTCGCGAGGGCGCCCGGTGCGCCCCAGGCCGATGGACAGCTGGGGCAGGGCGACCTGTTCCTTGTAGGCCCGGGTGGAGAAGCCGTGCAGGCGCACGCCGTTGCCGACCCGCCCGGCGAGGCGCATCATCGCGGGTCGCACGGCGGCGGTGTGGATCGGGATCGGCCCGTGCTCGGTCCTGGGCGGGGTGAATTCCGGGGTCATCAGCGTGAACTGGTAGTGCTTGCCCTCGAAGCGCAGCCGCTCACCGAGCTGCCAGCAGCGCCAGATGGCCCGCAGAGCGGTGACGTACTCGTGCAGGCGGGGCGAGGGCGGGGTCCAGGGCACCGAGAAGCGACGCACGTTGTGGGCCTTGACCTGGGTCCCCAGCCCCAGGCCGAAGCGCCCGCCGCTGTTGACGTGCATGTCCCATGCGGCTGTGGCGACCGCCATCGGGCTGCGGGCGAAGGCGACCGCGATCGCCGTGCGCAGCTGGATGCGCTGAGTGACCAGGGCGCTGGCGACCAGGCTGCCGAAGGGGTCGGTGTCGATCTCGGGCACGGCCAGGCCGTGGCAGCCGGCGGCCTCGGCGAGGCGGGCAGTGGCCTGGACCTGGGACCAGGATCCACCGGGAGGGGCGAAGAGCTCGATGCGCATGCTCCGTCCCGTAGCCCGTTAGATCTCACCGCCCTTCAACAGGTACACCGCCCCGGCGCTGCTGCCGCCGGTGTCGTGGCCGTAGGCGCCGATCAGTGCGTCATGGAAGCCGTCGCCGTCGACGTCGCCGGCGGCCTCGATCTCGCGGCCGGCGCTGTCCGAGCTTTTCTCCCCGTGCCAGGCGCCGTCTGCGCTGCCCAGGTCCACAGTGCCGCTCACCGGGCCCAGCACGATGAAGGCGGTGCCCGAGCTGCCGCCGTTGTTGTCCGCGGCGTAGGCGCCGACCATCACATCGTCCCAGCCGTCGCCGTCGACGTCGCCCAGGCCGGCCACGTCCAGCCCGCTGTAGTCGCCGCTGCTGTCTCCGATCAGCTTGTGGCCGATGTTGGTGATGTTGCGGGTGCCGGTGGTGAGGCCGCTGACCACGTACGAGGTGCCGCTCGACGAGCCGCCGTCGTCGGCACCGTGGGCGCCGACGATGAGGTCAGGGAGGCCGTCGCCGTCCTGGTCGCCGGCGCTGTCCAGGCTGTCGCCCACGTAGTCGTAGGAGGCGCCGCCGGTGAGCACGGCGTCGGCGTCCACCAGGCTCATCTCTTCCCCCCCGGGACCGAGCACCAGGTATGCGGTGCCCGAGGAGCTGCCCTTGGGGTCGGCGTAGGGGGCTCCCACGAGCAGATCGGACACGCCGTCGCCGTCGACGTCGCCGGCGCCGGCGACCGCGTAGCCGGCGTCGTCTCCGGCCCCGTCGCCCATCAACGCCCAGCTGTGGTCCTGGAGGGACTCGCGACCGGACGGCGTGCTGGTGACCAGCACGGCCCGGCCTGCGCCAGCGCTGTCTCCGTCCGCGTTCGGGACGCCGACCAGCAGGTCTGCGATGCCGTCGCCGTCGGCGTCGCCGACGCCCTCCAGGGCGTACCCCGCGTAGTCGTTGCTGCCGGTGCCGGTGAGGCTGCCCAGGGGGGTGGCGAGGGACCCCGACGTGGGCACGTCCGCCCCGGAGTACAGGTAGATCCGGCCGGCGTTGGAGGCTGCCTGGTCGTCGAGGTAGTCGCTGACCACGAGCTCGTCCGCGCCGTCGCCGTCGAGGTCGCCGGCGTTGGCGACCTCCCACGCGAAGCGGTCCGGGACCGAGCCTGGCGCGATCGTGGTGCCGAGGCTGTCGAGGGCCCCACCCGCGGTGAGCGGGCCGTGGACCGCATAGGCCTCGCCCCCCCGGCCCGCACCATAGGCGCCGGCGAGCAGGTCCAGGACCCCGTCGCCGTCCCAGTCGCCGGTGACCATGGTGAGGCCGAGGTAGTCCGAGCTGGACCCGCCGTAGTAGGCGACCGCTGCGTCGGAGAGCTCCTCGTCGCCGGTCATGCCGCAGCCGTTCGCGGAGCCGTCGCAGTCGTTGTCCAGGCCGTCGTTGCAGACCTCGACCTCGCCTGGGTTCGCCAGGGGCTCGTCGTCGTCGCAGTCACCGGGGATGCGCACGGTGCCGGTGGGCTGGGTGCAGGTGGTCGTGGCTTCCCCGGCCTTGCCGTAGCCGTCGCCGTCCACGTCGGCGTACCAGGTCTTGGCGTCGATGGCGCTGTCTTCGTCGGTGTCGCCGTCGCAGTTGTCGTCGATCCCGTTGCAGATCTCGTCGTCGCTGGGGCTCACGTCGTCGCGCGAGTCGTCGCAGTCGTCGCCGCCCACGCCGTCCCAGGCGTGGCCGTCGTAGTCGGCGTCGTCGTCGTCCCAGCCGTCGCAGTCCCGATCCACGCCGTCGTACCAGAGCTCTTCCATGCCGGGGTTGGTGTCGGGCTCCTCGTCGTCGCAGTCGCCCTCGGCGGGGGTCCAGCCGTCGAAGTCGTGGTCCACGCTGGGGCAGAGGGGGTTCGCGGTCCCCGGGGTGCCGAGGTCGCGTC
>CAYFPX010000035.1:323-28117 GCA_964344945.1 uncultured Enterobacterales bacterium | reverse complement strand
GCCTTCCGGGGCGTTGGCGTCCCAGGTCACCGCGTCGAGGGAGAGGGAGGCGGCGGAGAGCGAGAGCTGGTCGCCCTCGTTGCTCAGGGTGAGCTCCGAGAGCGTGGCGGTCAGGGAGACGTCGCCGTTCACACTGCTGTCCGGCTCGGCGCCGAGCACGGCCCGCTCACCGGCGGCCAGCGCCAGGGGAGCGTCGGCCTCGATCCGGGCCTCGACCAGATCGGTCGTGACCGTGAGGCCGTTCAGGTAGACCGTGCGCCCGCTGGCGTTGAGCACCTCGAACCACTCGCCCCGCGGGTCGCTGCGGTCCGCCGGGTTGATCATCAGCTCGGTGATCACCAGGTCGCCCTCGACCCACGCGCCTTCGTCGATCAGGCCGTCGCAGTCCTCGTCGATGCCCGAGCCGTCGGTCTCTGAGGCACCCGGAGAGATCGCGGCGTCGGCGTCGTCGCACTCGCTGCAGGCGGCGTAGCCGTCGCCGTCGGCGTCGTACCCTTCGTCGACCAGGCCGTCGCCGTTGTTGTCCAGCCCGTCGCAGTCCTCGACGTCCAGGCAGTCCGGCACGCCGTCGGCATCGGTGTCGGGCTGGCCCTCGTCGGTCTGGCCGTCGCCGTCGTTGTCCAGGCCGTCGCAGTCCTCGACCTCGACGCAGTCGGACAGGCCGTCGCCGTCCGTGTCCGGGTGGCCTTCGTCGACCTGGCCGTTGCAGTTGTCGTCGCGGCCGTCGCAGTCGTCGGGCTTGCCCGGGTGGACGGTCGCGTCGAAGTCCGCGCAGTCGCCGTCGGCGACGCTGTAGCCGTCGCCATCGCTGTCGAGGCCCAGGACGAAGGGGTCGTCGGTGGCTTCCGGCGTGGAGTCGACGGGATCGACGACGGGGCCCGAGTCCCCGGAGCAGGCGAGGGCCAGCAGCAAGATGTACACGACACCCCCGATCCGAGTCCTGGCCCTGCACGCAGCTTAGCCGATCTGCGGCAGGGTGACCGATGTCAGGGCGATGTCACGCCGCTTGGCTACGGGGTGGTCAGGCAGAGCTCGTAGTCCCCGCTGCCGTCGTAGCTCGCCACCACCCACATGTAGTAGCCGGCGCGGCCGCTGAAGCTGATGCTCTCGTCGCTCGTGGCGTTGGCCTCGCTGGCCGCCACACTGCGCCAGGCGCCGCCCAGGTAGCGGTAGAGGTACAGGTCGGCGTCGGCGATGTCGGCGCTCAGGGCGGCGTCGTGGTCGCCGGCGTCGGCGTAGTAGTAGGTGCCGCCGGGCTCGACGGCGTAGTCGCCGCTGCCGCTCAGGGTCCCGGTGTAGGTGGCGTCGAAGCCCGAGCAGCCCGTGGTCGTGCCGCCGCCGGTGCTCCCGCCGCTGGAGCTGCCGACGAAGCTGTCGATCCAGGTGTCGTAGGCATCGACCTTGGTGCTCACGCCGTAGTTCGTGCAGGCCCAGTCGCCGTAGCTGGTGACGCCGACCACGTACCAGTCGGTGCCCACCTGGTAGTAGGCCGGACCGCCGGAGTCGCCGCTGCAGGGGCCGCCGCTGGACTGGCGGTAGAAGATCGTGGTGCTGTAGACGCCGCGCAGGGTCTGGTCGACCTGGAGGAGCTGGCCATAGCTGCCGGACTCGGTGGTGCCGAAGCCGGCGAAGTTCAGGTCGTTGCCGACGTCGCTGCTGCCCAGGCCGGAGGAGCTGGGCAGGTGAGGCACCGGGGTGGCCTCGGTCACGCTGCTGTCGAGGCGGACCAGGGCGATGTCGTTGGTCAGGGCGCTGCTGTTGAAGCTGCTGTGCTGCTCGATCTCGGAGACCGTGTAGACGTGGCTCGACAGGTCGACGTAGGGGTTCTCGCCCACGTAGACCGCGAGCTGGCTGGCGTTCAGCACGCTGCCGCCCCAGGACTCGACGCAGTGGGCCGCGGTCAGGACCACGTCCTCGGCGATGAGAGTGCCGGAACACATCGGGGACTTGATCACGCTGCCGCCGAAGCGCTGGTGGAGACTGACGGTGGCGTAGTGGTGGTCGCTGTTCGGGGCGGACCCGTAGTAGATCTTCTCCGAGGCGCTCAGCTCTTCGCCTTCGAGCTCGACGCCGGAGTCGGCGGGAGCACAGGCGAGCAGGGCGGCGGCGGGCAGGGCGCAGAGCAGGGAGCGGGCAGCGGTCATCGGCGGAGGTCCTCGCGTGTGGCGTTGAGGCGTTGCCCGGGCCTTCTACACCACCCGGGTGAGGACCCGCTGGGAACAAGAAGTAAAGCGGCTGTTACGGCTGATCCGCGGGCCCGCGGCCCAGCCAGAGCAGGAATTCCACATTCCCCCCTTTGGCCCCCGTGATCGGCGAGACGCAGTCTCCTCTCACCGTGAAGCCCTGGGACTCCGCGGCGGCCTTCACCTTCGCCAGGGCGTCCTCTCGCGCCCCTTCGTCGCGCACGACCCCGCCGCTTCCCAGCTTCTCCCGGCCGACCCCGAACTGGGGCTTCACCAGCACGACCACGTCGGCCTGGGGCGAGGCGATGGCCGCGATCGCGGGCAGGACCTTGTGCAGGGAGATGAAGCTCAGGTCCCCCACGACCAGGTCCACCGGCTCTCCCAGGCTCTCCGCGGTCAGGTGCCGGGCGTTGGTGCGCTCCCAGACCCTCACCCGGTCGTCCTGCCGCAGGGACCAGGCCAGCTGGCCGTAGCCCACGTCCACCGCGTGCACCCGGGCCGCGCCGCGCTGGAGCAGGCAGTCCGTGAAGCCCCCGGTGCTCGCCCCCAGGTCCGCGGCGATCCGGCCGCTCACCTGGAGCCCGAAGGTGTCCAGGGCGCCCTCGAGCTTCAGCCCGCCCCGGCTCACGTAGCGCAGGTCCTGGCCGCGGATCCGGACCGCCACGCTCGGCCGCACCTGGGTGCCGGCCTTGGTGGCCGGGGTGTCGTCGACCAGCACCTTGCCGGCCATGATGAGGGCCTGGGCGCGGGCCCGGGACGGCGCGAGCCCCCGGTCCACCAGCAGCTTGTCCAGCCGCTGCCGCGGGGCCTTCTTCACTCCGTGCGCTCGACGGTGAACCGGGCCAGGGCCTCCAGCGCGGGGTGTTCGACGACCTCGAGGGCGCTCAGGGCGGACTCGGCGAGCTCTCCGGCCCGCCGCCGGGTCTCGTCGATGCCCAGCAGCTTGACGAAGCTCGGCTGGCCGTCGTCGCCGGCGTCTTCGTCGGCGTCGAGCATGTCGTCGGCCAGCTGGAAGGCCAGCCCCAGGTCGCGGCCGAGGCGGTCCAGGGCCTGGCTCTGGACCTCGTCGCCGCCCCCGGCGATGGCGCCCATGCGCACGGCGGCCTGGATCAGGGCGCCGGTCTTGCGCCGGTGCAGGGCGACCAGGGTCTCCAGGTCGGTCACCGGGCCGCCCAGGCCCAGGTCCAGGGCCTGGCCGCCGATCATGCCGGCGTAGCCCGCGGCGTGACTCAGCTCGTGGAGCAGGGCCACCCGGGTGTCGCTGTCGAGCATGCGGCACACGTGCAGCTGGCGGAAGGCCTCGGTCAGCAGGGCGTCGCCGACCAGGACGCCGGCGGCCTCGCCCCAGCGCACGTGCACCGTGGGCTGTCCCCGCCGCTCGGCGTCGTCGTCCATCGCCGGCAGGTCGTCGTGGACCAGGGAGTAGATGTGGACCAGCTCGATCGCGGCCCAGAGCGGCATCAGCAGCTCGGAGCCGTCAGAGCCGCTGGTCTCCTCGAAGGCGGCCATCGCCAGCAAGGGGCGCATGCGCTTGCCGCCGGTCTGCAGCGGGTAGCGGCACATCTGGCCCAGCTGGGGGGGGACGGCGTCCTGGAAGAGGGAGTCCAGGTGCTCCTGCAGGGCGGCGCGACGGGGGGCGGCCCAGGCTTCGAGGTCGAATCCCATGGGCGAAGGTCTATCCGCCCCGGGCGGGTTCATCCGTCCGCAGGACCCTCCGCGCCTTCAACCGGTGCCGCGGGATCGACCGTCGGCGGGCGCTTCGGGCCGTCGTCCTTGAGCCGGGCCAGGCCGACCCTGTCGGCGCCGGCGTCGCGCACCAGGTCCATCACCTCGACCACCTTGCCGTAGGTGAGGTCCGGGTGGGCGTCGACGAACACGACCTTCTTGTCCTTGGCCCGCAGGCGCTTGCGGAGCTGCTCGTAGAGCTCGCGCTTCTCCATGAGCCGGAGGTTCAGGGCGATGCTCCCGTCGTCGTAGGCGGCGACCAGGAGCTGGTCGGGCTTGTCGTCGTTCTTGGGGCGCTGCTGCTTGGTCTGGGACGGCAGGTTCGCGGCCATCTCCTCGATGGTGCGCGGGGTGAGCACCATGAAGATGATCAGCATGACCAGGACGATGTCGATCAACGGGGTGACGTTGATGTCGCTGTCCGGGCCGCCGCCCTTGTTCATCTTGAAGCCCATGGACTAGTCGTCCTCGCCGATCTTGTCGGCGGCCAGGAGCTGGGTGCTCAGCCCGCCCTCGTTGAGGGTGTCCATGACCGCGCGGACCTCGCCGTAGTGGAGGTTGGCGTCGGCCTTGATCAGCACCGCCCGGTTCGGGTCCTTGCGGTACTCGGCGTTGACCTCGTCGATCAGGCCCTCGAGGGTGACCTGCTTCTGGGAGACGAACACCACGCCGTCGTCGCGCACGCTCACGATCAGGTGCTGGCCGTTGTCCTGGACCGAGGTGGTGGTCCGGGCCTCGGGGAGCTTCACGTCGACACCCGAGCTGAGCATCGGCGTGACGACCATGAAGATGATGAGCAGCACCAGCACCACGTCCACCAAGGGCGTGACGTTGATGTCGGCCATCGCGCCGCCCTTCTCTCCGCCGACCTTCATGCCCATGGCTCAGGACTCCGCAGCGAAGGGGATGGGGAAGGTCAGGCTCACTTCGCCACGGTCGGGGCGTCGTCGGCGCCCTCGGCCCGAGCGAGGATCAGCTTCTCGCCCCAGTCCATGAACTCCTCGATCGACACGGTGATGTCGTTGATGATCGCGTCGACCCGGGCGGTGAAGAAGTTGTAGAACCACACCCCGATGATGGCGATGAAGATGCCGTAGGCCGTGGCGATGAGGGCCTCGGCGATGCCGGCCGAGACCGTGCCCAGGCCGCCACCGCCGGACTCGCCCATGGCGCTGAAGGCGTTGATGATGCCGAGGATCGTGCCGACCAGGCCGACGAACGGCGCCGTGGAGCCGGTGGTCGCCAGGATGTTCATGCCCCGCCGGAGCTCGGCGGACTCGCGCACCGAGCGGCGGTCCATGGCCCGCCTGGCGGCGTCCATGCCGTGGCGGTCGACGCCGTCGCGAGCGTCGAGCTCGGCCAGGCCCACGCCGAGCATGTGGCCCAGGTAGGCGCTCTTCACGGTCTCTTCCTTCGTGGCGCCCAGGGCGCCGGAGACGTCGTGCTTGGCCAGGTGGCCGGTGAGGGTCTCGGCGAGCTGCCGGGACTGGTTGCGCATCTTGCCGAACGTGACCCAGCGCTCCAGGCCGACGTAGATGCTGCCGAGGCCCATCAGGGTCAGCAGGATCAGGATGAAGAGGACGTCCCAGCTGGCGTGCCCCAGGATTTCCCAGATGTCAAAGCTCATCGTGGCCTCTCAGAACGCTCGAAACAGGTCTAGTTGAGGACGAAGCGGAAGGTCAGCACGAACTGCGCCTTCTGGGCCTTGCCCTCGATCTTGTAGGGGTAGAACTTCCACTTGAAGGCCGCCGCCATCGCGTTCTCCTTGTAGATCGCGGGGCAGGCCTCGGGCTTCACGTCGTAGACGGTGCCCTTCTCGTCGATGTAGAGCCGCAGGTTGCAGCGCTCGTCGGTGAGTCCGAGCTCCTTGGCGGCCTTCGGGTGCTTGGGCTCGACGCGCTTCTTGGCCCGGACCTCGGTCCAGTGCACGGCGCGCACGCCGGTGCCGCCGAGCTGACCGCCCAGCACACCGCCGATCTGGCCCCCGATCACGCCGCCGACCTCGCCGCCTTCGACACCGCCCTCCATGCCGCCTTCGACCCCGGCGACGGTGGGCTCTTCCTTGGCGGGCTCGGGGATCTCCTCGGGGAGCTCTTCGATCTCCTCGGGCTCCTCCTCCTCTTCTTCCTCTTCTTCCTCCTCTTCCTCTTCCTCTTCCTCTTCTTCCTCCTCCTGTTCCTCGGCCTTGGTCTCGGAGGCGGCCGGCGGGGGAGGCGGAGGGGGAGGCGGCGGGGCCGCCTCGTCCATGAAGGTCACCTCGACCGGGGCGTCGTCTTCGACCTCCTCGACGAGCTGGGTGCCCATGAAGATCGCGGCACTGGTGGTGGTGCCGGAGAAGAGCAGCGAGATGAGCATCGCGCCGGCCTGACGGCGCCGGTTGGGCTTCTGCTTCTTTCCAACGGAGTCGAACATTCGCCGGTCAGCTCGCGGGACCCGCAATCATAAGGTGCGGGGGGGTGGTCATCTACCACCGTGGGACATCGCGAGGTGTCTGGAGTTCGTCCGGCGTTCACCTGCGCCGGGCACTCCGACCGGCCTGTTCAGCGCACACGGAACGTCAGGGCGAGATCGGTGCGCACGTCGCGGGGGCGGCCGTCGGCGATCACCGGCTGGAAGGTCCAGGCGTCGACCGTGGCGAGTGCCAGGGCGTGGGCCTGCTCCGGACCCTCGGTGACCTCGGCGTCGATCACGTCGCCCTGGGGGCTCACGAGGATCCGTACGCTCACGGTGGCCTCGGTCAGACCGGCCTCACGGAAGGCGCTGCGGGTCGCGCGGTCCATCCGGGTGGGGGGGCGTACCTCGGCCAGCAGGGCGCTGCTCGGCACGTGCAGCACGCCACGGGCGTCGATGCACGCGGTCTCGCTGTCACCGCAGGCTTCCGCCGCGGGGGCCGCCGGCTCCCAGGGCAGCAGCTCCGGGCTGTAGCGGGCGGTGGTCGCCACGGTCGGGTTGAGCAGGGCCACCCGGCCCTTCACGTCGACGCAGCGGGTGTTCGGCACGACCCGCTCCAGGGCGTGGTCGAAGGCCTTCTCGGTGAGGGGCTCGCCGAGGACCTGGGCGCAGCCGTCCAGTCCGGTGGGGCTGACGGTGGCGGCGCGGGCGCTGGCCTGGTGCCACTGCTGGGCGGCGGCGCGCTGGGCGTCGGGGCCCTGGCCGGGAGCGGCGAAGACAGTGGTGGCCAGGAGCGCGAAGAGCATCACCCCTGGGGTCGGATCATCGCGGCGAAGGGTTGAGCACCCGGGCGAAGAAAACCCTCAGAGCTCTCGCTCGCGGACCTCGCCCTCGGGCGTGCGGGTCAGCTCGACCAGCTTCTGGTCGGCGGCGTCGAGCTTCTCGTGGCACTCGCGGGTCAGGGCGATGCCCTGCTCGAACAGAGTCAGGGAGTCCTCGAGGCTGAGCTCGCCGGCCTCGAGGCGACGCACACGCTCCTCCAGCTCGGCGAGGGCCTCTTCGAAGGATCGGTCGTTCGCTTCGGGCTGATCGGACATGTTGCGAGGCTAACGGATAGCGATCGGCCATGCCCCGTCCCGCCGGACTCGCCCACGCTCTCGTCGGCTGGCCGATCTTCCTGTTCCACGGGTTCTGGTGCTTCGTGGTGCTGACCCTGATCCAGCTCCTGGCCTGGCCCTTCGACCGCCACATCGGGGTCCGCCTCGGGGCGCGCGTCTGGGGCCGGACCTTCTACTGGACCCAGCCAGCGGTCCGGCTGGCGCTGCACGGCTTCGACCGCGAGCTGCCCGCCCCCTGCATGATCGTCTCCAACCACGCCTCGGTCCTGGACATCCCCGCCGCCATGACCCTGCCCGTGCCCCTGCGCGTGGTGGGCAAGACCAGCCTGTTCGAGGTCCCGCTGATGGGCTGGTACATGCGCTTCAGCCGACAGATCCCGCTGGACGCCGAGGACCCCGAGAGCGTCGAGGCGATGCTCGCCAGCGTCAAGGACGCCCTGGCCAGCGGCGTCAGCGTGCTGATCTTCCCCGAAGGCACCCGCTCGGTCGACGGCACCCTGGGCCCGTTCAACCGGGGCGCCTTCCGGCTGGCCAAGGACCTGGACGTCCCGCTGCTGCCGATCGTGGTCGAGGGCACCCGGGACATCATGCCCAAGGGCCGGCTGCGGGCCGCGATGCCCCAGGAGGCGGTGACGGTCCAGGTGCTGGACCCCGTGGATCCAGGCACCTTCACCACCGCCAGGAAGCTCTCGAACACCGTGCGCCGGGGCATGGAGTCGGCGCTGGTCCAGCTGCAGCCCCAACAGGTCAAGTGATGGACGCGGTGATCGCCCGCGCCGTCGACACCTACGCTCCCCTGGGCCGCTGGGAGCACAAGTGGGCCGCTGGCAAGCTCAGCAACGACCCGGCCTTCCCGATGGTCGGCGGGCGGATCGTGGACCTCGCTCCCAGGACCCTGCTCGACGTGGGCTGCGGCGAGGGGTACCTGCTGGCCACCGTGCGGGCGATGGCTCCGGACATCGAGCTGGTGGGGCTCGACTACGACCAGAAGCGGCTGGACGTCGCTCGACGGGCCCTGGGCCAACAGCCCCGCGTGTCGTTCATCGGCGGCGACGTGCGCGAGGCGGACCTGCCCGAGGCCGACGTGATCACCTGCCTCGACGTGCTGCACTATGTCGACGACACCACCCAGGACGCGATCGTGAACCGGCTGGCCAACGCCCTGCGCCCCGGGGGCACCCTGCTGCTCCGGGACGGTGTGGACGGAGAAGGCATGCGGTCCTGGCTCACGCTGTGGAGCGAGCGCATCGCCGTCTTCCTGGGCCGACACCGCGGCGCCACCGTGCACCTGCGGCCGCGCGAAGCGACCATCGGCACCCTGGAGGCCAGCGGACTGTCCGTGGTCGCCGAAGACTGTCGTGAAGGAACCGTGCTCTCCAACGTCCTCTTCACCGCCACCAAGCCAGACTCGGGCGGCTGAGCATGGGACCGATCGCGATCACCGGACTGGGCGCCGTCAGCGGCTTCGGCGTGGGCGTCGATGCGCTCATGGAAGGACTCTGTGCCGGCAAGACCGCCATCGGTCCCGGCCCGGAGTGGGGCGGGCGCGGTCCGGCGGCGATGGTCCCGGGAGACCAACACACCACCACCCACATCGCCCAGCTCGTGGCCGCACAGGCCACCCGCGGCCTGGACTCCGGCGAAGGCCTGGCGGTGGTGGGCGCCAGCACCTCGAGCGACATGATCGTCGGCGAGGAGGCCTTCCGGCAGGTGCTCTTCGAGGAGCCCCTGGCCCAGCCCGACGAGTACCTGTGGGCCCAGCTCGCGGCGCGGCCCGCCGAGCGGGTCCACCGCCAGCTCGGCGCCACCGGGCCTCGGATCAGCCTGTCGACGGCCTGCACCTCGGGGACCTGCGCCATCGGGATCGGCGTGGATCTGCTTCGCACCGGCCGGGCGACGAAGGTGCTGGCCTTCGGCGCCGACGCCATCTGTCGGATCAGCTACTTCGGCTTCCACAGCCTCGGCGTCTACAGCCAGGAGCCCTGCCGGCCCTTCGACCGCGGCCGATCCGGCATGAACCTGGGCGAAGGGGCCGGCGCGATGCTGCTGGAGCCACTGGCGCAGGCCCTGGCCCGCGACGCCCCTGTCATCGCCGTGGTCGGCGGCTACGGCAACACCTCCGACGCCCACCACCTGACCGCACCGCACCCCCAGGGCGACGGCGCCCGTCGCGCCCTGCGCGCGGCGATGGGCGACCTGCCCGCGGGGAGGGTCGACCACGTCAACGCCCACGCCACCGCGACCCGCCTCAACGACGAGATGGAGGCCGGCGTGCTCGCGGAGCTGCCCCGGGCGTCGGTCACTGCGATCAAGGGCGCAGTGGGCCACACCCTGGGCGGCGCCGGCGCCCTGGAGGCCGTCGTGACCGCCCTGACCATCGCCCAGGAGCGGATCCCGCCGGTCGTGGGTTGCAGCGATCCGGAATTCGACCTGGACCTGGTCCTGGAGACCCGCGAAGCCAGGCTCGATCACGCCCTGTCCGCGAATTTCGCCTTCGGAGGCCACAACGCCGTGCTGAGGATCGACCGGTGGCAGCCCTGATCACCGGTGCGGCCGCCTGGGTCGCCGGAGACCGCTCGCCGGCCGCCATCCGGGCGGACCTGCTGGGCGGTGTGAGCCGGCTCGACGCCGAGAAGAACGCCCTCTCGCGGCCGCCGGGCGTGCCTTCGGGCACCTGGCGGCGCATGAGCCGCCTCGCCCGCATGGCGATGGCCCTCGGCGCCGAGCTGCTCGAGCCGCGGCCGGACCTGGACCGGGACCAGCTGGCGGTGGTCTGGGGCTCCGCCATCGGCGAGGTGGTGCCGACCGCCCGGTTCCTGGAGCGCCTCTTCACCGAGGGCCCCGACCGGGCGAGCCCCCTGAACTTCCAGAACAGCGTCTACAACGCGCCGGCGGGCCACCTGAGCATCGCCATGGGCCTGCGCGGGCACTCGGAGACCGTGGCGGCCGGGGGCGCGACCGGCCTCATGGCGCTGCTGCGGGGCGTGGACATCCTGACCCTCGGACGCGCCCCCGCGGTGCTCGTGATCGCCGGCGACGACCACAACCCGGTGGTCGCCAAGGCTCACGCCCTGGGCAGCGCAAACGACCCCATCGGCGAGGCCGTGGCGGCCGTGCTGCTGGAGAAGTCCGGGGACGGGGTAGCGGTCGAGGTCTCCTACGGTGTCGAGACAGCCGGCATGAACCCCGTCTTCGCTCGCCAGACCCAGCTGCCCGACGAGCCTCGCATCCGTCCGGTGCCGGGCGCTGTGGCCCCCGAGCAGGTGCTCGGCCTGAGCATGAGCATGGGCCTGGCGATGGTCGTCGCGGCGAGCGCCGGCGGCGGCGCGGTCGTCGACCAGGAAGGCGACAGCGCTCTCACCGCACGGATCGGCGGCTGATGCTGCTCGCGCTCGCGGCGCTGGTCGCCGCTCCCGCGATGGCTCAGGCGCCGCCTGCCGCTGGCGCTGAGGCGCCGCCTGCCGAGAACACCGAAGACCCCAGCGCCGGCCTGGTCCCACCGACCCTGGTGACCGACGCTCTGCCCTCGTACCCCCCCGATGCGCGGGATCGGGGCATCGAGGGCGAGGTCATCGTGCGGATCTGGGTCCTGCCGGACGGCTCGGTCGCCGACCCCGAGGTGGTGGCCTCGGCGGACACCCTGCTCGACTACGCCGCGCTGGAGGCCGCCCGCCAGCTGGTGTTCGAGCCCGCCACGCTGAACGGCACGCCGGTCTCGGTCCAGCTGGACTACCGCTTCCGGTTCTCCCTGGCGCTGGCCGACGAGACCGGCAATGCCGCGCCTGGCTCACTCTATGGCCAGGTGGTCGACGCCATGGGCCTGGCGGTCCCGAACGCGACGGTGGTGCTCGAGCCCCGCGGCGGCGGCGACACGGTCGTCGTCACGACCACGGTCGAGGGCCACTTCCACAGCAGCTTCCTGCCATCGGACACCTACGACGTCGCCGCCAGCCACAGCGGCTTCGCGACCGCGCACACCACCGTCACCCTCAAGGCCGGCGAGACCCTGCAGGTGGCGGTGACCCTCATCCCCAACGAGGGCTCCGAAGAGATCGTGATCTTCTACGACCGCCAGACCTGGCGGGAGGTCGAGCGGGGCTCGATCGAGGCGAGTCAAGGCACGGTCACCGGCCAGTACACCCTGACCCGTCGGGACATGGAGTCCACCCCGGGGGCGCTCGAGGACGTCACCCGCGCGGTGCACGCCCTGCCCGGCGTGGTGAGCGACGGCGACATGCTCGCGGCCTTCCACGTGCGGGGCGGCGAAGCCACCGACGTGATGTTCCTGCTGGACCGGATCCCGCTGTCGAATCCCTTCCACCTGGCGGGCTTCAACAGCATCTACAACCCGGACATGGTCAAGCAGGTGCGCTTCTTCGCCGGGGCACCCCCGGCCGACGTGCCCGCCGGGCTGTCCGCCGTGATGGACGTGGAGAGCTGGGACGGCACCCCCCGCCAGGACGCCCACGACCTCGACGGCGCCCTGGACATCTCGATGTCCACGGCCCGCCTGCTGGTGATGGGCCCCGTCGGTCCCGGCGACGACGCCACGATCGCCGTGGCCGCCCGCCGCAGCTACATCGAGGGCTACTTCCAGGCGATGAAGTGGCTGAACGTGATCGACAGCGCCTTCGCAGCCCCGGAGTACTCCGAGCTCTCGGCCCGGTTCGCCTGGCGGCCGAGCGACGACCACCGGATCATCATCACGGCCCTGCGGACCGACGACAGCCTGGCCCTGGTGAACTCCGGCGACGACAGCCTGATCAGCATCGATGGGGCCTTCGAGCTGGACAACGTGCTCTACCTGGGTGCCCTGGACCACCTGTGGACGCCCCGAGAGGACCTCCAGATCCACACCACCACCGGCTACTCGACCGACCGCGGCCACACCCGGCGGGACCTGGGCGGTGTGGTCGAGCGCAACATCACGACCCACCAGTGGTACGGGCGCACCGACGGCACGCTGGCGTACGGCCCACACACGATCCAGGCCGGGGTCGACGTGCGCTGGCTCCAGATCGACGCCGAGGGCCAGGTCGAGGACACCCGGGCGATCCCCACCTGGACCCGGGCGCCCCTGGCGGACCAGGGGCTGGACCTGGTGGAGCTCCAGGACCTGCGTCCCACGCCCGAGGCGTCGCTGTACGTCCAGGACACCTGGGCGCCGGGTCCGGTGAACGTCCGGGTCGGCAGCCGCGTCAAGTGGACCGGCTTCACCGGCGAGGTGCTGGTGAGCCCGAGCGGCGGCCTCTCCGTGCCGCTGAAGACCGGGACCATTCCCAAGATCTCCGGTGGCGTGTACTACCGCACGCCCCAGGACCCGCTGGTCCTCGACGAGACCCTGGGCAACCCGAACATCTCCAGCGAGCGGGGCTTCCACCTGGTGGCCGGCCTGGACCAGGGCATCCCGCTGCCCGGCGAGAAGGCCGGGGGGCTGGTCCGGGTCGAGGGCTACCACATCTGGCTGGACAACCTGGTCGTGAACCCGGACACCTGGGCCGCCGTGGAGAACGGCGCGACCTACAGCAACGACGGCACCGGTCGCAACTACGGCGTCGACGTGATGGTCGCCGCCCGGTCCGGCCGCTGGGGCGGCATGGCCACCTATGGCCTGCTCTTCGCAGAGCGCACCAACCCGCTCAACCAGGTCTATGCCCAGACCATCGCCCCCTACCAGGACCAGCGCCACACGGTCGGCGTGGCCCTGGAGTTCCAGGCCACGACTCGCTGGAAGTTCACCACCCGCTACAGCTTCCACACCGGCCGACCCATGTCGACGGTGGCTGCGGCGGGCGAGGACACGGTCGCCATCGTCGGGCTCAACGACACGCGCCTGGGCAACTTCCACTCCCTGGACCTGCGGGCCGAGTGGCGCAAGGCCTACCGGCGCATGCGGCTGAGTGTCTACACCGAGGTGCTCAATGTCTTCAACACCCAGTCGGACTTCCTGCCGATCGTGACGGTCGGCGCCGACGGGGAGCTGGAGGAGACGATGCTGGCGCACCTGCCGGTGCGGCCGTTCCTGGGGGTCCGGGCGGACTTCTAGCCCTGGCGCACGGACCACGCGAAGGGACGCATGCTGCGCCTCCTCCGTGAGAAAGAAGAGAGCTCCGCCGGCGAAGAGTAGGCGTTCGGGCGGCGGAGTGGACCTCCATCCCGGCCGGTGACAGCGACGCGGAGACTCTACTGATCGGCCAGCGCCGGCGCCTCCCCAGGCACGGTCCAGATCAGCAGCTCGCCCGACTCGTGGGCCCAGGCGACCTTGTCGCCGCCGGGGGAGATGGCGACGTCCCAGACCGGTCCGGCACCGCCGGGCAGGGCTCGGACCTCGCCGCCGGTGCGGGCCTGGAGCAGGTGCACGGAGCCCTCGGGCCCGCCGACCGCCAGGAGCTGGTGGTCCGGGGCGAGGGCGAGCTGGACGCCGCGGGGCCCACGCTCGGTCACGAGCTCGGTCGGGATGCGCCCCACCAGGTCGGTGGTGAACTGGGGATCACCGGAGACCGGGTCCCAGGCGGTCAGGCGGCGCTCGGTGACGACCTGGAGGGAAGAGCCACTCCCGGTGAAGGCCAGGTCCCGCACGGGCCCGGCACCCGGGTCCAGGGAGAGGGCGGGCTGACCGTTGGTGACGTCGACGACGTGCACGGTCGCCGGACCGCCCAGGCCATCGGTGGCGACCACCGCGAGCCAGGCGCCGTCCGGGCTGAAGGCGACGCGCTGGATGCGCCCACCGGGCTCCAGGTGGCGCACCGCGGCGAGGTCTGACGCCTGCCGCAAGGCCACGCTGCGACCGTTGTCCACGGTCGCGAGGGTCTTGCCGTCGAGACTCCACGCGACGGCGCGACCGCACTGGAAGTCGGTTCGGCCCAGCTCCCGGCCGCTGGGCAGGGCGTTCAGGGTGACGGTGGACTCGTCGGCGCCACACATGGCCACGGCCAGCCGGGAGCCGCCCGGGCCCAGAGCCACCCCGAAGACCTTGCCGGCCATGGACAGGCGCTGGACGCTGGCCGTGGGCTCGCGCACGTTCCAGACGGCGATGCCCTGGGAGCCCTCGGTGGTCACGAGGAGCTCACCGTCCGGGTCGAAGCGGAGCCGCGCGACCGGACAGGCCGGGTCGCTGGCGCCACAGGCGGGGCGCAGGGTGCCCGCCGCCATGAAGTGCTCGGCCCAGGTCCGGGTGGGGTCGGAGCTGCCCTGGCGGACCTGGAGCCCCCGCACGGCCTGGGTGCCCTCCAGGGTGACGACGACCTGGTAGTCGAGCACGCCAGCGTCGAGGCGGCAGGCGCCGAAGGGGTAGCGCAGGCTGCCGCCTTCATAGACCGGCGGGTCCAGGTCGGGGCAGGCGGTGGAGACGGGCTCGCCACCGAGGCGCAGGCTGACCACGCCGCCGTCGGGCAGCTCGATGGGGACAGCCGCCAGGCTGGAGCGCTGGACCTCGTCGTTGACGTCGAGGACCACGAGCTCCGGGAGCACGAGCGCCAGGGTGCTGGCGGCCGAGGGGTGGTCCGGGTGCGCCCGGGCGAGCGACAGGCGTGCCCGCGGCTCGAGGGTCTCGACGAAGAGGGCGTCGACCCGGTGCTGATCGGCCTCGGCGCGACGGGGGTGCTGAGGGTGGTTCAACAGCAGCTCCGCCCAGGCCGCCGCGGTACCAGTGGTCTCCGCCTTGTTCCAGATGAGCTGGAACCGCAGGTCCTGGGCAGCGACCACCTGGGGCGCCCCCGGGTGGTCCACGATGAAGGCCAACAGCGCCTCGGGGTTGCCCTGGGCCTGTTCGAAGGCCAGGGCCCACAGGCGGTCCCTGGCGACCTCGCCGACGAGGGCGTCTGGGTAGTCCTCGACCACCCGCTGGATGGCCGCCGGGTCGTCCCAGGCCTGGTCGAGGCGGTGGCGGGCGGCGCGCTCGGCGGCGGTGTGCGCGGCCTGGGTGCCCCCCCACTGTCCGACGAAGCTGTCCAGGCTGTCGGCGTTGTCGTCCACACGGTCGAGGTGCAGGTCTGCGCAGACCTCGAACAGCGCGGTGTCGAACGGGTGCTCGGCGATCAGTGCCGTGCACTCGTCGAGTGCCTTCTCCAGCTTGCCTTGCTTGACCAGCTTCTCGATGCGCAGGTCCGGCGCCGCTGCGACAGCGACGGCCGCCCAGGCGAGCCACATGGCCATCGTTCACCCCCCCTGAAGGATCGAAGACCTCTTCGTAGCATGACCCCAGGTGGCTCTGACCTTTCCCGGAGTCCTCGTCCGACGCCGTCCCCTGCGCCGGAGTGGCGGGTCGCTCAGCCCGCCGCCTTGTTCGGCTCGGTCTTCTTCTTGCGGTAGCGAGCGCGGGCGTTCTTGTTCGAGCACTCCCGCGAGCAGTACTTCGAGTTCTTGCGGCGAGCCTGCTCACACTCGTTCCAGGCGCAGGCGACGAAGTCCTCGGCGGGCTGTGCGACCGTCTCCTTGCGCACCACGGGGGGCCGCACCCGCGGCTTCTTCACGGGCTTGACCTCGACCACGCGCTCGACGGGGCCCGGGCGCTGGGCCTCGATGGGCCGCTTGGAGCGGCAGCCCCAGTACCAGCAGGTCTGCACACCCGCGGGGTAGCGCACGACCGGAAGGTGGTTGTTGCACTGCCAGGTGTCGCGGTTCCGCCAGGTGCTGTTGCCCTTCATCCAGTCCTCTTCCCGTCTGATGCCCGAGCCGACGCGAGCCGCCCCGGACAATTCTGCTGCATGGATCGACCAAAAAATGTCCGCCGGGAGCTATCGTGCCGTCCCAAGGGTGCACGAAGCCCCTCGGGGTCGCAGGACCCCCACGACGATGGCTGGGACGGCTGACCGCCATGCCAGTGCCAACCCCGTAATAGCACTGCGCACGTGTCCCGTCAGCCCCTCAAGTGGAACAGTTGACGCCGCTTGCAGCGGGACTCTGCAGACATTAGCCGTGGCCATCCTCGCCGGGTGCGGGCGGGACCGCGGCGCGCCTGCCAGACGCCTCGGAGCCAGGCCCTGAAGGACCCCCGATGACGACCGAGACCACGCCGAAGACGCACAGGGCCGACGCGGTCGTGCTGGGCGGCGGTCCGGTGGGCTGCACCCTGGCCACCCTGCTCGCCCAGGCGGGCTGGGACGTGCTGGTCGTCGAGCGCGACGAGCACCCGCTCCGCGGGGTCGGGGAGTCGCTCCTGCCCTTCGGCAACCGGGTCCTGGCGCTGCTGGGCATCTCCATGGAGGGCTTCCTGCGCAAGGACGGCGCGGTGTTCTTCGAGCAGGGCCGCACCGTGCGCTTCCCCTTCGCCGATGCCGCCCGGACCGACTGGGACCACGCCCACCAGGTCCAGCGCGACGTCTTCGACCAGCGCTTCCGAGACAAGGCCCGGGAGGCGGGCGCCCGCTGGCTCCAGGCCCGGGTCACCGGTGTGGCGCTGCCCGGCCGCGCCCTCACCACCGCGGGCGCGGTCGAGGCGAGCTGGGTCTTCGACTGCATGGGCCGCGGGCAGTTCCTGAGCCGCAAGCTCGGCCTGCGCACCCTGCACCCCGAGCTCAAGAACGCCGCCTTGACCGCCCACTACCGGGGAATCCAGCACCTCCCACCCGCCGTCCCCGGGGACATCTCGGTGTGCGTCTTCGAGGGTGGCTGGTGGTGGTTCATCCCCTTCGCCGACGGCACCACCAGCGTGGGTGTGGTGATGACCCCCGCCTTCGACGCCGCGGGTGATCGGTGGGAGGCCGCCTTGGAGGCCTCTCCCGAGGCCCGGGCCTTCCTGGAAGGCGCCGAGCAGCTCGAGCCTCGGCGGGGCGTCCAGGACTTCACGGGCCTGGCCAGCCGCTACCACGGCGAGGGCTGGGCCCTGGTCGGCGACGCCGCGAGCTTCCTGGACCCGGTGTTCAGCTCTGGCGTCATCCTGGGGCTGGAGTCCGCGGCGCGGCTGGCGAGCGTGCTCGTCGAGACAGGCGGCACCCCCGAGGCCCTGGACGCCTGGGAGCAGCACCTGCGCAAGGCCACACGGGCCTTCGACGAGACCGTGAAGGCCTTCTACGCCGGGACCTTCCTGGCCACGGCCTTCTGCCCCCAGGAGCTCCAGAAAGAGGAGTACCGCAGGGGCATCATCAGCCTGCTGGCCGGCGATGTCTTCGAGCCGGGCAACCCCATCCCCCACGCCATCGCGCCGCGCTTCGCCACCCTGGCGAAGATGGTCGCGACCCTGGACCGCCCGCGCCAGCGGGCCTGAGCGTCTACTCCGCGGGGGCCTTGCCGCCCCGTCTCTGCCACCGCCAGGCCGCGAGCCAGGACACCACGCCGCCGATCAGCCCCAGCACCGCGCCGAGCGCGGCATCGCCGATCAGGCAGCTCAGGAACAGGCTCGGCAGCTCCCCGCTGAGCAGCGCCAGTCCCGCGATGAAGCCCTCGGCCTGGTCCAGGTCGAGGGGCCGGATGTGTCCGAAGCGCAGGTACTCGCCGATGGCGATGCCCGCTGCGATCAGGAACGGGGCGATGGGCGGGATGCTGATGTTCGCCGCCAGGTAGACGGTGATCTTGTTGAGCTTGAGCAACCAGGCCGCGGCCAGGCACAGGGGAAGGTGGAAGCCGTAGAGCGGCAGCGTGCCCAGGAAGAGGCCGACCCCCACCGCACCGCCGACCTGACCCGGTGTGTTGTGCTCGGTGATGACCTGGCGCCAGAGGGAGTGGATGCGCTCACGGAGCATGGTAGAGATCCCCCGTGCTTCGGAGGACATGCTCCTGATTCCCAATCCGATGGTCGGAATTGCCCTGGGCAGCAGCCTGGCGGCGGTGGGCGCGACGGGCGCCGCGATGACCGGACTGCTGCCCCTCGGGGCGGCCACGGCGGTGGGGCTGGGGGCCCTGGCCGCGGTGAGCGGTGGGGTGGTGCTGGGCTCCGCCCAGCCGGGCTGGGAGTTCTTCGGACCCGCGGTCTCCCGGGGGTCCGGGCGACAGCCCTGGGTCGCGCTCACCTTCGACGACGGCCCGGATCCGACCAGCACCCCTGCCCTGCTCGAAGCCCTGGCCCGCGCGGGGGCCAAGGCGACCTTCTTCCTGCTGGTGGACCACGCCGAGGCCCACCCTGAGCTCACCCGCGCCATCGCAGCGGAGCACGAGGTCGGCCTGCACGGTCTCGGTCATCATCCCTGGCTGTCGATCTGGTCGCCCAAGCGGGGCGCCGCGGAACTGGGGGAGGCCTGCGAGCGGCTGGCGGCCCTCACCGGCGAGCGCCCGTACTGGTATCGCCCGCCCTTCGGCGTGACGAGCCCGCGACTGGCCCAGGCCGTCGAGCTCGCCGGACTGAAGACCGCCTGGTGTTCCCTGCGCACCCTCGACGGCGTGATGGGCACCCCCACCAGCCTCCGGGCGCGGTGCATGGAGGCCGGACCCGGAGAGATCGTGCTGCTGCACGAAGGCCAGCACCGACCGGCTCCCGAGGCCATGCCGGCCATCCTCCGGGACCTGACCGTGCGCGGCCTGCACCCGGTGACGATGAGCAAGCTGCTGGACCTCTGACCCTTTCCCCGCGGGCTCCGCAGGATTACGCCGCCAGGATGCCGCGACACCTGATCACCGGCGTCGGTGCCTGGACCTCCGCGGGTCGGGGCCCCGATGCCTTGCTGCAGGCCCTGCGAGAGCGGCGAGCGGCCTACGACGCGCCCGCTCCCTATGACACCGGCGGCCTGAAGCAGCCCCGCTGCGGGATCATCCCGGAGCTCGATCGCGACGCTCCCGCCGAGGACCTGCTGCTCCGGGTGGCCGAGGACGCCCTCGCCGACGCGGGCCTCCAGCCGGCCGCGGACCGGACCGGCGTGGTGATCGGTACCACCAGCGGGAACATCTCCGGACCCTGGGAGCGCTGGCACCGGGCGGTCCTGGCGGGCGAGTCGGCCGACGAGGCAGGCACCGGTCGGGACGCGCCGACCCTGCGCCTGGCCGAGTCGCTCGGGGTGCGAGGGCCGGTGAGCACGGTCAGCGTGGCCTGTGCCAGCGGCACCGCGGCCTTCGCACTGGCCCAGGGCTGGCTGGACGACGGCCGGTGCGACGTGGTGCTGGTCGGTGGGGTCGATGCGCTGAGCATCTACATCCACGCCGGCTTCAACGGGCTGGGTGCCCTGGCCAGCGACCGGCCGCGACCCTTCCAGCCCGAACGCGACGGCCTGCTGCTCGGCGAAGGCGGCGCGGTCCTGGTGGTCGAGACCGCAGCCCACGCCGCCGCACGGGGTGCCGAGCCCATCGCCGAGGTCTTCGGCACCGGCCTGAGCGGCGACGCCTTCCACGTGACCGCGCCCCACCGCGAGGGCCGTGGCGCCGCCCGGGCGATGCGAGCCGCCCTGGCCGACGGCACGGTGGCGCCGGCACGGGTGGACATGGTCTCCCTGCACGGGACCAGCACGATCTTCAACGACGCGATGGAGTCCCGGGCGATGGCCGCGGTGTTCGGCGAGCGCCCCCTCGCCTTCCACGGCATCAAGGGCTCGGTCGGGCACACCCTGGGGGCCGCGGGCGCCGTCGAGGCGGCCCTGGTGGTGCACGCCCTGCGGGTCGGAGAGCAGCCGCCCCCGCCACCCACCTTCGCCGACGACTGCCCGCTGACACCTCCCCCGAGCGATCCCCCTCGCCCGACCCTGGCGTTGTCGACGAACTCGGCCTTCGGGGGAGCCAACGCCTCGGCCCTCCTGGGCCTGCCGGGGGTGGTGCCGGCGCCCAGGCGCGAGTCCAGGGAGGTGACGGTCCACCGCCGAGTCGAGCGGGCCTGGCCGGCGGGCCGCATCGACCTGAGGTCCGAGTGGCCGGACTGCCCCCAGCGCCTGGCGAGGGCCAACACCTTCGTGCGGGCGGGCATCCTGGCACTGAGGGACGCCATCGCCGGCCATGAGCTCCCAGACGGCGCGGGCGTGGTGCTGTCGACCCGCTTCGGCTGCCGCCTCACCGACCTGCGCTACCACCAGCGGCTGGTGGAGGAGGGGGCCGGTCGGGTCAGCCGGATGGAGTTCATCTACACCATCCCGGGCTCGCCGCTGGCCGAGGCCAGCATCGTCTTCGACCTCCAGGGGCCGAACCTGACCCTGGTGGGTGCCCCCGAGGACGCCGAGGAGGAGGCCCGTCGCCTGCTCCGCTGGGGTCGCGCCGACGTGCTGGTCGCGCTGGCCTGCGACGCCCCTGGTCCAGACCAGCCCTCCACCGCCCGCGCGACCCTGATGACAGCGGCCGAAGTGCGCCTTTCCCCTTCCCCGGTGTCTGGATAGATCGCCCGGCTTGAGCCCGCTGGGCTGAGGAGATCCGCGTTGGAGCGCGTCGTCATCACCGGCCTGGGGCTCGTGTCCTGCCTGGGCCACTCCACCGAAGAGGTCGCGGCGTCCCTCCGCGCCGGCAGGAGCGGCATCGTGCGCGACCCGGAGCGGGTCGAGGTGGGCTTCCGCTCGCCCCTGACCGGCGCCATCCAGGACTTCGACGCCAGGCGGTACCTGAGCCGCAAGGAGCGCCGCTCCATGGGCGAGCCGGCGATGTACGCGGCCGTGGCCGCCCTGCGGTCCATCGAAGACGCCCAGCTCGATCGCGACTCCCTGCGCCGGCCCGATGCCGGCGTGATCCTGGGCAACGACTCCACCGCCGGCTCGGTGGTGTCGATGGTCGACCGGACCCGCGCCGATCGGAGCACCCGCAACCTGGGCAGCAGCGCCATCGTCGAGGTCATGAACTCGACGGCGACCATGAACCTGAGCGTGCTCCTGGGCACCCGCGGCGCGAACTGGACCGTGGCGGCGGCCTGCTCGTCGGGCGCCCACAGCATCGGCCAGGGCTACTCCCTGATCGCCACCGGCCAGCAGGACGTGATGGTCGTGGGCGGCACCCAGGAGATCAACTGGCCGACCATGGCCGCCTTCGACGCCCTGAGCGCCTTCAGCACCCACGAAGGCGAACCGGGCGACGCGGTGCGGCCCTTCAGCCGCGACCGAGACGGTCTGGTGCCCAGCGGCGGCAGCGCGGTGCTGATCCTGGAGAGCCTGAGCCACGCACAGGCCCGCGGCGCCCGGATCCGGGCTGAGATCCTGTCCTACGCCTTCTCCTCCGACGGCCACCACGTCACCGCCCCCTCTGGGGAGGGCGCCGTGCGCTGCATCCGCAAGGCCCTCGAGCTCAGCCGGACCCTGCCGGAGGAGGTCGAGTACATCAACGCCCACGCCGCCGGCACCGCCGTGGGCGACGCCACCGAGGCCAAGGCGATGCTCGACGTCTTCGGCGCGAACACCCCGCCGGTCTCCTCCACCAAGTCCCTCACCGGCCACGAGTGCTGGATGGCCGGCGCGAGCGAGGTCGCCTACAGCCTGCTCATGGCCGACGGTGGTTTTGTGGCCCCGAACCGCAACTTCACCGCCCCCGACGACGGCGCCGAGGGCGTGGACATCATCCGGAAGACCCGCGACCTGCGGGCCCGCCGCATCCTGAGCAACTCCTTCGGCTTCGGCGGCACCAACGCCTGCCTGGTGCTGGACGCCGACTTCCGTGGCTGAGCTCCCGGATCCGAAGGACCTCATCCCCCACCGGGGCCGCTACCTGCTCATCGACAAGCTGGAGCGCGTCGACGAGCTGGAGGCACAGGCGGTCTACACCTTCGAGCCAGGCGAGGTCGAGGGCCACTTCCCCCAGCAGCCGGTGGTGCCCGGCGTGCTGCTCATCGAAGGACTCGCCCAGACCCTGGCCTGTCTCGCCAGCCTCGCCGGCCCCGAGCCCGACGGCACACCGTTCCTCACGGGGGTCGAGAAGGTCCGCTTCCGGGCCCCGGTGCTGCCGCCGGCCCAGGTGACCTACAAGGTGAAGGTGACCGAGCGCCGCCTGGGTCTGACCTTCGCCAGCGGCACGGTGCTGGTCGACGGCAAGCGGGTCTGCACCGCCCGGCTCAACGGCGCGGTCATCCCGAACCAGCAGGACTGACGACCATGGGCGTGGAGGTCGCGGGCAAGAAGGTCGTGGTGATCGGCTCGGGCATGGGCGGGATGACCTCGGCCGTGCTGCTGGCGATGAACGGCGCCGAGGTCACGGTGCTCGAGCAGCACTACCGGCCCGGGGGCTTCCTCCACCGCTTCTTCCGCGACGGCGTGCCCTACGACACGGGCTTCCACTACTGCGGGAGCGTCCAGGACGGGCAGATCATGAACGCCTGCCTGAAGCACCTGGGCGTGTGGGACGACCTGACCTTCCGCCCCCTGGACCCCGACGGCTTCGATCGCGTGGTCTTTCCGGACCTCGCGTTCCGCGTGCCGGTGGGCCGGGACCGCTACCAGGCGCGGCTGACCGAGGTCTTCCCCACCGAAGCCGCCGGCATCGCCGCCTTCATCGACGCGATGGCCGACGCCTGTGATCACTACGGGCTCTACAGCTTCACGAGCGAGCCCCAGGTGGACAAGGTCCTGCACTACGAAGGCATCACCCTCGACCGGTTCCTGAGAGACCACATCCAGGACCCCCGCTGCCGCGCGGTGATCGAGGGCCAGAGCCTGCTCTACGGGGTGCCGCCGGCCGAGGCCCCCCTGGGACTGCACGCGCTGGTGGTCGACCACTTCCTGCAGGGGGCGTACAGCATCGACGGCGGCGGCGACAAGCTGGCGATGTCGCTCGTGCGGCGGCTCCGTCGTCTGGGCGGCACGCTGCGCCTCAAGACACGAGCCACCGCCATCCGGGTCGAGGACCGCCAGGTCCGGGGCGTCGAGACCGCCGCTGGCGAGCTCCTCGAAGCCGACCTGGTGGTCTCGAACCTCCATCCCCAGCTCACCCTGGAGCTGCTGCCCAGCGAGGTCTTCCGCAAGGCCGCCCGCAAGCGCATCCAGGGCAACACCGTCGGGCCCGGCCACATGGGCGTCTACCTGCAGCTGGATCGGCCGGCCGAGGAGATCGGCAACGCCAACCTGTACCGCCACCTCACCTGGGACGTGAACAACGCCTTCACCCCGGTCACGACCGAGCACGCGCCGTTCTACTTCGCGACGGCGCCCGGCAACCGCCACCCCAAGGGCAAGGACGTGGTGCTGATGATCCTGTCCCTGACCTTCGAGAAGGTCGAGGCCTGGGCCGACAGCCCGCTCGGGGAGCGGGATCCGGCCTACAAGGCGAGCAAGCAGCGCTGGCTGGAGGCAGCGGTAGGGGCCCTGACCGACGACTTCCCCGACATGAGGTCCGCCATCGTGAGGGCCGAAGCCAGCACGCCGCTGACCACCCTGCACTACACCCGCTCTCCCCGTGGCGCGATGTACGGCCACTACCACTCGGTGGAGCAGATGGGCCGCTATCGCCCGCAGCAGGCCACCAAGGTCCGGAACCTGCTCCTGGTGGGCCAGGGCGTGTTCATGCCCGGCGTGCTCGGCACCTGCTTGTCGGCCTACTACGCCTGCGGGTATCTGTTGGGACTGGACCGCCTGCTCGAGGAGCTGAAGGCCGCATGAGGACGCCCGCATCGGAGCGCGCAGACGACCAGCGCGTGGTGATCACCGGCCTGGGGCTGCGCACCCCCCTCGGCCACACCCTCGACGACCTCTTCGACGCTCTGATCGAGGGCCGCTCTGCGGTCCGCGCCTTCCCGGAGTGGCGCGAGGTCGCGGAGATGTCGAGCTACATCGGGGCGTCCATCCCGGACTTCAACAGCCGCGAGATCCCCCGCAAGATGCGCCGCACGATGGGGCGGCTGGCCCAATTCGCCGCTGCCTCGGCGACCGACGCCGTGGCCCAGGCCGGCCTGGAGGAAGCGACCTTGAGCAGCGGCCGCGTGGGGGTCGCGGTCGGCAGCACCCTGGGCTCCAGCGTCGCCCTCGAGGAGTTCTGGCGAGCCTACCTGCTCGAAGGCCACACCCGGGGCCTCAAGGGCGGGCTCTTCTTCCAGGTGATGTCCCACAGCGCGGCCACCAACGTGGCCCTGCTCCTGGGCGTGACCGGCGAGGCCCTGGCCTGCAACGCCGCCTGCGCCTCGGCGACACAGGCCATCGTGCTTGCGACCGAGCGGATCCGCGCCGGCCGCGCCGACGCGATGATCGCCGGCGGCGCCGACGAGCTGCACCCGGCCGCCACCCTGACCTTCGACGGCGTCGGCGGCGCCAGCACCGGCTTCAACGACGACCCCGAGCAGAGCCCCCGCCCCTTCGACGCCGGCCGCGACGGCGTGGTGGTCGCCGAGGGTGCTGGCATCGTGGTCCTGGAGAGCCTGGCCCACGCGAAGGCACGCGACGCCACGATCCTGGGCGAGGTGCTCGGCGGCGCGACCAGCTGCGACGCCCGCCACATGGCGTCCCCCTCCCCGGACGGCATGGCCGCCTGCATGCAGCTGGGCCTCGACGACGCGGGCCTCGTCACGGACCAGGTGGACTACGTCAACGCCCACGCCACCGGCACCCGCGTGGGCGACGCCTCCGAGGCCGAAGCGCTGCACCGCCTCTTCGGCGACCAGACACCGGTGAGCTCGATCAAGGGCCACCTGGGCCACATGCAGGGAGCCTGCGGCGCGGTCGAGGTGGCGGTCTGCCTGGAGGCGATGCGCAGGGGTGTGCTGCCGCCGACCATCAACCTGACCGAGAGCGACGTGGCGGGCCTGGACCTGCCCGTCGAGCCGCGCGAGGCGCGGGTGGACCGGGTGCTGACGACGAACTTCGCCTTCGGGGGAGTGAACACCTGCCTGGTGTTGGGCAGCCCGAGACTCTGAGCTACTTCCCCAGGTTCTCGATGTCCGCGTCCGTGCTGCCCAGCTCCACCGCCCGCTGGGCGCTCTGTCGCGCCGCCCCCGTCTCCCCCAGGGCCTGCTGCAGCCGGGCGGTGCGGGCCGGGTAGCTGGCCTCCTCGGGCTCGAGCTTCTCGGCGAGCAGGGCCTCGTCGAGCGCGTCCTCGAGCCGGTTCGCCCGCCGATAGAGGTCGCTCAGCCGCGCGTGGCCGCTGGCGTAGCGGGGGTCGATGGCGACGACGTTCTCGTAGGCGTGGATGGCCTGGGTGACCTCGCCCCGGCGCCGCGTGTCGCCCCCCCGGTACTTCCAGTAGTCCCGCAGGATGTCCGTGCTCGCGTGCAGGCCCAGGATCACCAGACAGCTCACCGCATGGGCCCAGATGCGGCGGTGCCGGCCGTGGGCCTTCGGCGCCGGAGACTCCTCGACCAGGGCCCAGGCCGTGCTGAAGGCCACCGCGTACCAGACCCCCTCGATGGGGAAGAGCTGGCCCACGGCCAGGCCGCCGATCGCGACCGTGAGGCCCAACAGCCACCAGGGCGCGTCCCGGGTGTCCACCCGCGGCCCGCTGGCGTTCCGGAAGAAGCGCGACGGGACGACCAGCAGGTAGAGCGCAAACATGAAGTAGCTGAACAGGCCGATCTTGAACCCCGCGTACTCGATGCCTCCGTGCAGGGCGAGCCCCAGGACCAGGGCGACCAGCCGGAGCTTCGGCACGTGGATCGCGAAGACGAGGAAGGCCTCGACCAACAGCACGCCGACGGCCATCACGGCCCAGAGCGAGGCGGTCTCCAGGCCCAGAGTCCCCGCGAGGTCGGTGACCCTCTCCGGCACCGGACCGCCCGGCACCTGCCGCGCGATGAGCGTGCCGTCGATCCAGAGGGTCTGGCACTTGGTGATGGTGGTCCAGAAGTAGACGATGGACACCTGGCACAGGATCAGCCGCACCGGCCACCTGGGCGGTTCCTCGGCCTGCCAGTCCACCAGCGCCGCCATGCCCAGGAGCAGGAAGAGCAGGTAGTGGTGCTGGTAGCTGTCCAGCTGACTCCAGAAGTAGGTCGCTCCGAAGAGCAAGGTCAGCACCCAGGCCGTGCGCCGGGACCCCACACCCAGGGCCATGCGCAGCGCGAGAAAGCCCTGGCCCAGCCACAGCAGCACCATGACGCGCCGGTCCGGCAGGGGCAGCAGGCCGTCGAGGAAGGGGAAGTGGGAGACGTTGAAGCCACCCGCGCCGTAGCGGGGAGCGTGCTCCAGCTCGAGGAAGCTGTCGACCGCGACCAGGGCGTAGAAGACGAAGCGGAAGAGTCGGAGCTGGGCCGGGTGGACGTCGACCTGGTCCCAGAAGCGGCGCCAGGCGCTGCTGGCCTCGGAGGGAGTCGCCTCGGGAGAGACGCCGGCCTGGCCAGCGCGGACCGCAGCAGCAGAGGCCGCGGCCCCGGTCTTGCGGCTCTTCGGCTTCTTCTTCTTGTGCCGCTTGCCGCCCATGCCGACTCAGTCCCGCGCCACGCAGAGGTTGTCGCTGCCGTCGGACAGGACCTGGCGGGTGCCGTCGGCCAGGCGACACGCCAGCCGCAGGGTGACGGGGTCCTCGCCGGCGGTGTCGCAGAGCTCCTGGCCGACCGCGTCGATGACGTCGCCCCGGCCTCGCCCGACCAGGGTGTTCCAGGCCATGTGGAACTCGCCGCTGAGCTTGATCGGGCGGCCCGCCTGGTGGAAGGACGCCTGGCACTTGATCATGCGGATGTCGCTGAACATGCGCCAGGAGAAGCGCTCGTCGAAGCGGTCCTCGCGCACCGTGTAGTAGTGCAGCGGGAGCACCAGCTGCACCAGCAGGAACGCCACCACCAGGCCGTCGCGCAGGGTCATGCGCTCAGAGGACCTGGTACTCGTAGATGTCCGGCAGGATGTCGTCCTCGGGCATGGACATCAGCACGGCGACGACGACCAGGACCACCACGACCAGAGCCCCGGCGATCCAGGGCAGCGCGTCCTTGAGGCTGTCGCTCATCGCGCCGCAGTATCGCAGGTGACCCCGAGCTGTTGCAGACCGTGCAGTAGGATCGCACCCATGGTCCTGGAGCAACGCGACGGCGTGCGCATCGTGCGGGTGGAACGGCCGGAGCAGGTCATCCCCTACCGGCCCTCCTTCGCGGGTGCCTACCAGACCATCTTCGCCGAGCCCCCCTACCGGGAGCTGTTCTACCCGAACGAAGCCGAGGCGGTCCTGAACCAGGTCCTCCAGACCCCGGACCACATCGCGCTCCTCGCGACCCGCGGAGCCACCGGGGTGGCGGGCTTCGGCTTCGCCCTACCCCTGTCGAGCCGGTCCCACGTGGCGAGCCAGATGCAGGGCCTGCTGCCGGTGCACCACACCTTCTACCTGGCGGAGCTGGGGGTGTTGCGCGAGCACCGCAACGCCGGCCTGGGCCGCGCGCTGGTGGAGCACCGGCTGGCCGCCATCGACCGGAAGAAATTCACCCACGTGGTCCTGCGCACCTCGGTCTCCCGCGACGGCAGCTACGAGCTCTACACCCGCCTGGGCTTCGAGGACATCGGGGTCTACATGGACGTGCCCTCCCGGCGGACCAGCGGGCAGGTGACCACCGACCGGCGACTGTTCCTGTCCCTGGTGCTGTGACCGCGACGCTCTGGCTCCTCGCGGCCTGTGGTCCCCCCGCGCAGCCCCCTCCCCCCCCCCCCCC
>CAYFPX010000035.1:0-313 GCA_964344945.1 uncultured Enterobacterales bacterium | reverse complement strand
CGGTCCTGCTCGTCACCCTGGACACGACCCGGGCGGACCGGCTCGGGCCCTACGGTCACCCCCTGGCGGAGACCCCGACCTACGACGCCCTCGCCGCGGCGGGCACGGTGTTCGATCGGGCCTACAGCGTGTGCCCGCTGACCATCCCGGCCCACAGCTCCATCCACACGGGCACCACCCCACTGACCCACGGCGTGAGGGACAATGGGGACTTCGTGCTCGGGCCCGAAGCCGTGACCCTGGCCGAGCGCTTCCAGGACGCGGGCTACGCGACCGCAGCCTTCACCGCGGCCTTCCCGACCCAGGCCCGCTG
>CAYFPX010000034.1:47382-48546 GCA_964344945.1 uncultured Enterobacterales bacterium | reverse complement strand
TGAGCGTGCCGCCCGCCGCCACCGCCAGCGCCTGGAGCCCCCCGCAGATGCCCAGGATCGGCAGGTCCCGGTCCAGGGCCAGCCGACACAGCGCCAGCTCGGTCAAGGTGCGGTCCTCGGAGGGATCGTCCAGCCGCCCCTGCACGGCGGCGCCGTAGTGGCGGGGGTGGATGTCGAAGGCGCCGCCGGTCACCACCACGGCGTCAAAGCCCGCCACCAGCGCCTCGTCGACCGGCGTGCCCGCGGGCACCAGCAGAGGCACCCCGCCGGCCTCGCGCACGGCGTCGGTGTAGGCGGTGAGCACCCTGTTCGCGGGCCGGACCGGACGCACCCGTGGCCCCGCCGGCGCCGGGCCCGCCGGAGTCAGCCCGCCGGTCACCAACACCCGCCTCACGAGGGGTCCTCGGGCGGGTCCGCCGTGCGCCAGTCCTCCACACAGTCCTCGTCGACCTCGTTCCAGTAGAGCCACCAGACCCCGTCGGGACCCAGGGCCACGGTGGGATTGCTCGCCCCCTCCTCGTCCCGGATGGTCTCCAGCGAGGACCAGCTGAACCCATCGGCGCTGGTCGCCACCTGGATGTTCCCCAGGTCGTTCCACGTGGACCCGTTCCCCGCCGGGGGCGGCTCGGGCCGGCACGCGAACAGGACCAGCAGGAGGGGGGACATCGACCACCGGTAGGATCCCACGTCCTGGAGCGCAGCCATGGGCGGCATCGGCGTCATCACCAACCCCAGGTCCCGGCGGAACCGCCGGAACCCCGCCCTCGCGCGGCAGCTCGCCTACGTGCTGGGCGAGCAGGGCCAGCTGGCGGCGCCCACGACTTCGACGCCCTGCACCGCGTGGCCGAGCACTTCAAGGAGCGGGAGATCGACATCCTGGCGGTGAACGGCGGCGACGGCACCACCCACGTGGCCCTGACCGCCTTCCTGAAGGTCTACGGCGACGACCCCCTGCCCAAGGTGGCGCTCCTGCGGGGCGGCACCATGAACACGATGGCGTCGGGCATGGGCATCCGGGGCCGCCCGGACCAACTGCTGGGCCAGCTCGTCCAGGCCTTCCACGCGGGTGCGCCCATGCGCACGACCGAGCGCAACTGCATGCTCGTCAACGACCAGGTGGGCTTCCTGTTCGGCAACGGCATGCTCTCGAACTTCCTCGAGGTC
>CAYFPX010000034.1:40037-47372 GCA_964344945.1 uncultured Enterobacterales bacterium | reverse complement strand
TACTACGAGGGCAGCGAGCCAAGTCCGGTGAAGGGCGCCCGGCTGCTCGCCCAGGCGGTGCTGTCCACCATCGTCGGCGGGGCCTTCAGCAAGCGGCTGCGGCGCCGGGTGGACCTGAGCGTCACGGTGGACGGTCGGCGGTGGGAGCCCACCAACTGGCTGACCGTGGCGATCGGCACCGTGGACAACATCGGCCTGCAGTTCCGGCCCTTCCCGCAGGTCGTGGGGCACCCGGGACACCTGGAGATCGTGGGGATCTCGGGCACGCTCGGAGATCTCGCCAAGGCCCTGCCAGCGATCCGCCTCGCCCGGCCCCTCAACTCCCCGGCCTTCCACACCACCCTGGCGCGAGAGGTCGTGCTCGAGGCCCAGGAGCCGATGGGGTTCATGGTCGACGGAGACTTCCACAGCGCCGGCCAGAGGCTGGAGATCCGCCCAGGGCCCAGGATCACCTTCACCTGGGCCTGATGGTTGACCCGCCGCAGAAAAGAGCCTCAACCCCGCTCGAATTGGTCCGAAGGGGTCATGGTCTCCCGCTCAGGATCCGAACCTCGTGGTGCGTGCCAGGAAGGCATGCCCCCCCGAGAGGACTCCATGAGCATTCGCATCATCCGGCTGACGCGGCGCGAAGAGGCAGAAGCGTTGGCCAAGTGCGTCTACGCCACGTACGGCCTGACCTTCCACCGGTCCTACCTGTACGACCCGGACAGGACGCTCCGGCTGAACACCGACGGCCACCTCACCTCGTTCCTGGCCATGGAGGGCGACAGGTGCGTCGGCCACATGGCCCTGATCCGCCCCTACTACGAGTACTCCGAGGCCGGCACGCCGGTCGCCGGGGAGCGGGTCCGCGAGGCGGGCCTGAGCATGGTCCGCCCGGAATACCGCACGTCGGGCATCCAGGCGCGGCTGAGCGCCCACACCTTCCACGCGGCGCGGGCCGGGGGCTTCGAAGGCCTGATCGCCCGCTGCGTGACCCACCACACCGCCGCCCAGCGGGCCTGCCTGGCCCACGGGGGGCTGCCCACCTCGATGTTCCTCGGCGGCGTGCCCGCCTGGGTCCGCTACGGCGACGAGCACGACCAGCGCCTGCCCATCTCGACCCTGGGGTTCTACATGCCCCTGTCCGAGGGCAAGGACACCCAGGTCTACCTGCCGCGCATGGACCGGGACCTCTACCAGACCCTCTATGACCGGCTGGACCAGCCGCGCACCTTCCTCGACGCCGACGACGCGCCGGGCATGGGGCGACCCACCCAGCTCAAGGTCCACTTCGACCCCCAGAAGCAGCAGGGCCGCATCCACGTCCTGCGCTCCGGGCCAGACGTCCAGGACCGGGTCATGGACTGCTTCAATTGGCTGATGGCCGGGCACATCCGGCACGTCACCCTGCTCGCTCCCCTGGACTCCCCCCACACGGCCCGTGCGCTGCCGGCGTGGAAGGCCCACGGGTGCATCTTCGGCGGCCTCCTGCCGGCGATGGGCACGGGCGACGTGATGGTGCTCCAGGGCATCCGCCTCTCTCGCATCGACCCCGACGCCATCCGTGTGGCCGACCCGCTGGGCACGGCCATCCGCGAGCGGTGTGTCGAAGACTGGTACCGGGTCCAGGACCTGGCGCTCCCCACCATGGAGGGCGAGCCGGAGATGGTCCTGCCGACCGCGATGCTCTAGCGGGATCGAGCAGTGTGTGGCGAGGGCACGATCCTGTGCCCTCTCCTCCTCGGGGTGGGGGAGTCCGTCGGTCTCGGCGGGCTCCCCCTTTCGGGTCATGGATGCACGTTCGTGCAGGGGGCGACCCGATCGCGGGGCATCTCGACAGCTGGGCAGGGCGGTGCGTTCCCGGCGGCGCGAGCTGGGCCTCAAGCAGGTCGAGCTCGCTGAGCTCGCAGGCTGCTCCGCCCGCATGGCGGGCTCATAGCGTGACCTCGCTGGAGGAGCTGAAGCGCCTGGACCCGCGCCGGATCCACAAGCTCCGGCGAGCGGTGATGTGGCGCCGGGATCGGATCCGCGGCTGACTACGCCGGCTCGAAGACCTCGATCGGCTCCACCTTGCCCTTCACCGCCTGGAACCCACCGGACCGCAGCACCCCCTGCGCCAGCTCCTTCGCGACGCTCTCGCTCACCCGCACCGTGCCCACCGGCGCCACGCTCTCCAGTCGCTGGGCCAGGTTCACCACGTCGCCGATCAGCGTGTACTCCACCCGACTCGGCGACCCGATGTTGCCCGCCACGGCCTCGCCGTAGTTCACGCCCACGCGCACGCCGAAGTGGTCGAAGCCCTCGGCCGTGGCGAACATCTTCATGGCGCTGGCCCGCTTGAGCATCTGGAGTGCGCAGTCATACGCCCGGCGAGCCGGGTGCTCCTCGCCCGCCTCGTGCAGGAACACGACCATCAAGCCGTCGCCGATGCGCTTGTCGACGATGCCGGCGTGGGCCGCGATCTCCTCGTCGGTGGCGCAGAACCAGCGGTTGAGCAGCGTGACCACGGCCTGGGCGTCGACGGTCGAGGCCCAGGTGGTGAACCCGGCGATGTCGGCGAACAGGATCGCGGCCTCGCGGGGCTCCCCGCCGAACTCCAGCGCCTGGGCGGGGTCTTCGAGGATGCCCTCGGCCACGTTGCGCGGCAGGTACTGGGCGAACTTCTGGTTGGCGAGCAGGCTGTCGGCCAGCGCCCGCTCCCGCCGCCGCACGGTGTCGAAGAGCCGGGCGTTGGTGATGGCCAGGGACAGCACGTTGGCCAGCCGCCCGCAGAGCTGGACGTCGGTGGCCGTCAGGGTCGCGGTGGTGGCGCCCTGGTCCACCAGCAGGATGCCCAGGGGTCGGTCCCCCTGCATCAGCGGCGCCGCGATGAAGCCGCCGCTGCCGGTGCCGATCATCACCTCCTTGGAGCGCTCCGGCAGGCCCTGGACGTAGGCGTCGTCGGCATGGATCAGGCGGGCCTCGCCGGCCTCCATGATCGCCCGGAAGGTGTTGGGTCGGTCGTCCTTCAGCACGTACGGCAGGGCGAAGCCCTCGAGCAGCTTGCGCTGGGAGAAGGTCAGGCCCGAGCTGGTCACCACGTGGAGCTGGTCGACGTCGCGCAGCATCAGGATCAGCCGGTCGTAGTGCAGGGCCTCGCGCACCGGGTCGAGCAGCTGCTCCAGCAGCTCCTGCTCGGTGGTGATCTGCCGCAGGCGGTTGTCGACCCCCCGCAGGGCCTCGAGCCCGTCGGCCTTCTGCAGGTTTGCGGTGGCCTCGGCCCGCAGGGTCTCCAGGTACTCGCCGGTCCACTCCCGGAGCTGGCCGACCTTGGTGTTCGCCGAGCGGGCATAGGCCCCCGCCGCCAGCCCCCCCACCGCCACCAACGCCGCGGGAATCCAGGGCGCGGCCCCGAGAAACAGGGCGATCACGCCCGCCAGGAGACCCACCACGGCCAGCGGGACCAGGACCCGCACGCCGTCCGGGCGCTCGACCCAGTGCACCTCGTAGACGCAGCGGCTCGCGCCGTGGTTGATGCACTCGCTGTGCTCGACCCGGCCGGCCGGCAGGCCGAAGAGCTCCGGCATGCCCTCGAGGGAGCCCTTGCGGTTCTGGCACAACAGCGGGTGGTCCTGGACGCCCTCGTCGCTCCAGTAGGCCACCGAGCCGTGGCCCCGCTCGAGCTGGATCAGCTCCCAGTTGGCCACCCGGTTGAGCATGCGGGCGGTCGTCTCCAGCCCCTTCATGACCTGGCCTGGGGTGCCCAGTCCGCGGAAGAGGTGGTAGGCGGGGCCCAGGTACCGGGCGCTCTGCAGGTACACGCGGCCCGCCTTGTAGGTCACCAGCGGGTCGCCGGTGGCGTCGGCCGCCCGCTGGGACAGGTCGATGCAGCCCCGGACGGAGATCCAGGCCTCCGGGTCCCGGAGCTCCTCGATGCTCGTGCCGAGGTCGAGGGCCAGCTGCTCGAGCTTCGCGGACCCCAGCTGCTCCTCGGCCTGGTCGAGCAGAGGCTGCAGCAGGCGGCAGCTGAGGTGGCGGCCGTGGGTGTCCACGACCCTCCTGGATCCGGGGTGTGAGCCCCTTCAGACTACCAGAGCGCTACTTCGTCGCCGTCAGGAAGTACGCCAACGCCATGCCGAAGGCCCGGGGATCTCCCTCCAGGGCGTAGCAGGCCTCGAGCACCGCGTGGACCTCGGCTGGAGGCATGCGGTCCGGGTGCACGATCTGGCGCTTGAACCCCAGCGCGATGTCCACGAAGGGCACGAAGCCGAGGTCCTCGCTGGTCGCGGGCTGCACATCGACCCGGACCTTCGAGAAGCCGGCCGTCCGCAGCAGGCCCGGGAGCTCGCGGCCGATCAGGCGGTTGCCGCCCACCGCCCCCTGAGAGGCCTCGGCGGCCCGCAGCAAGCGCTCCAGCCCCTCAGGCGCCGGGTGCAGGACGAAGCCGCCGTCGTCGGTGTCGCAGACCAGCAGGCGACCGCCGGGCCGCAGGACTCGGAAGGCCTCGGCCACCACCGCCGCCGGGTCCGGCACGTGCTGGAGCACGAACCGGGTGACGACGACGTCGAAGACCCCCTCCCGGAAGGGCAGATCGTCGCCGGAGGCCTGGTAGACCTGGGCATCCAGCCCGGCCTCCCGGAAGCGGGCGTCGGCCTGGCGGACCATCTCCGCGTCCAGGTCCACCCCGACCAGCCGACCGCAGCGGCGACCCAGGCCCAGGCTCAGGAAGCCCGGCCCACAGCCCAGGTCCAGCACGGTGTCCAGGGGCGACAGGTTCAGCCGCTCCAGGTGCGGGCGCTCCAGCTCGGCGGCCGCCTTGACCTGGACCGCCAGCCGGCGCTCCTCGGCGCTCCTGTCCATGGCGTCCAGGTCGTAGCTCCGGCGCCGCCTGGGTCGGGCCGGGGTGACGGCGCTGCCGTCTTCGGGGAGCCCGGACATCCTGCCTCCTGGATGGGGGGGGTCCCCTTCGCATCGGATCAGCGAGCGGATCCCATGAGGAGGCGGCTTCGGGCAGCGAACTCCGCCATGGGTGGTACCTTCGGGGGGCACACGAGTCCTGGCCGCATCCCCTCCCTGCCCGTCGAGGACCTGTTCCTCGCGGACTCCGGCGGCCCGAGGTGCCCATGGCCCCCTCCCGTTCCGCTCTCCTCTGGTTCTCCGCGGCGCTGCTCGTCGGCTGTCGCGCCGAAGACCCCGAAGCCTTCATCACCTCCCACGTCGACGACGACCTGGTGACCCAGGGGTGGGCCGAGCTCTTCTACGGGCGGGTCAGCGACGACGCAGACCCGGAGGAGCTCGCGGCGACCTGGTTCCTCGACGGGGAGGCCCTCTGCGTCGGCCAGGTCCCCGACACGAGCGACCGGGTCGAGTGCGAGGCCCTGGTCGAGCTGGCCCCCGAGACCCTGGAGCTCGGTGAGGTCGAGCTCGCCCTCGAGGTCACCGATCCCGAGGGCAACCGCGGCGCGGCGTCGGTCCTGCTGGACGTCCGGGTCAGCGATGCGCCGATCGTGGAGATCCTGTCTCCGGAGGACGGCCTGGTGGCCTACTCCGACGAAGCGCTGGTGCTGAGCGGCCTGGTGAGCGACGACCTCGACGACCCCGAGACCCTGCTCGTGGCCTGGTCCTCGGACCTCGACGGCCCGCTGGCCACCGACGCCGCACCCGACGACAGCGGCCAGGTCGACGGCAGCGCCCTGCTCAGCGAAGGCGGCCACACCCTGACCCTGGCCGCCACCGACTCCACCGGGGCCACCGGCAGCGCCAGCGTCGCCGTCACGGTCTTCGCGGGCAACACCGAGCCCGCCTGTGCCATCACCGCCCCGGCGGACGGCGACGCCCACGAGCAAGGGGAGACCATCACCTTCACCGGCCAGGTGGACGACTTCGAGGACCCGACCGCCGACCTGACCGTCACCTGGTCCAGCGACCTGGACGGTGATCTGCCCACCACCAACCGCTACGACGGGGGGGAGGTCGAGCTGAGCATCGACAGCCTCAGCCTGGGCACCCACACGATCACCCTGGCGGCCACCGACACCGGCGGGCTCTCGTGCAGCGACAGCATCGCCTACACGGTGGGCCAGACCCCCCTGGTCTCCATCGACGAGCCCCTCGACAGCACCCTGGTCAGCCAGGGCGAGACCGTGCGCTTCCAGGGCACGGTGTCCAGCGACGTCGACCTGGCCGAGGCGCTGGTCGTGGAGTGGTCCAGCAGCCAGAACGGCTGGCTCAACGGCGACGCCGCCAGCACCGCCGGCATCGCCGCCTTCGAGGAGCCCGGGCTGCTGCCCGGGGACCACACCATCACCCTCACGGCCACCGACTCCAACGGCTTCTCCGGCTCGGCGTCGATCACGCTCACCGTCAACGGACTGCCGGAGGCGCCGGAGCTGTCCCTGGACCCGGATCCGGCGTACACCACCGACGACCTGGTCCTGACCCTGGTCACGGACAGCGTGGACCCCGAAGGCGACAGCGTCACCTACACCTACAGCTGGACCGTCGACGGGGTGATCTCCAGCGCGAGCACCAGCACCACCCTGCCCAGCTCCGTCACCGACAAGGACGAGACCTGGGAGGTCACGGTCACCCCCAACGACGGGCTGGCCGACGGCGAGACCGCCAGCGCGAGCCTCACCATCACCAACACCCCGCCGGTGCTCGCCAGCGTGGAGCTCACCCCGGAGCACCCGGTCGAGGGCGACACCCTGACCTGCACGCCCGGACTCACCACCGACGTCGACGGCGACAGCAGCTTCTCCTATGCCTACGCCTGGGTGGTCAACGGCTCCGACATCGGGGAGACCACGTCGACCCTCGACGACTCCCACTGGGGCCGGGGCGCGTCCATCGCCTGCATCGTCACCCCCAGCGACGGCACCGACGACGGCGCTGCGGTGACCTCGAACACCGTCGGCGCGGAGAACACCGCGCCGGAGATCATCGACGTCACGATCTCCCCGGACCCGGCCCAGGCCGCCGACACCCTGGTCTGCACCTACGCCGGCTACACCGACGCCGATGGCGACGCCGACCAGTCGACTTTCTCCTGGACCGTCGAGGGCACCGAGGTCGGCACGACCTCCGCCCTGTCCGGCGCCTTCGTGGGTGGCGAGACCGTGACCTGCACGGTCACCCCGGACGATGGCACCGACACGGGCACTCCGGTCAGCGACAGCCTGGTGGTCACGAACACCGCGCCCAGCGTGAGCGCGGTCACCATCGATCCCAGCACGGCCTACGCTGGCGACACCCTCACCTGTCGCTACAGCGGCTACGTCGACGACGACGGCGACGCCGACCAGTCCACGTATTCCTGGGCCTTCAACGGCTCGGGCGTCGCCAGCACAGCCAGCTACGACGGGGACTTCATCC
>CAYFPX010000034.1:6057-40027 GCA_964344945.1 uncultured Enterobacterales bacterium | reverse complement strand
TCATCCGCGGCGACGTGCTGGCCTGCACCGTCACCCCCGACGACGGCGAGGACACGGGCACCCCGGTCAGCACCTCGGTGACCATCACCAACTCGGCGCCGAGCATCACCAGCGTGTCGATGACCCCGTCGAGCCCCCAGGCCGGCGACACCCTGACCTGCAGCTACACCGGCTACTTCGACGCCGACGGCGACGCCGATGCCTCGACCTGGTCCTGGACCATCGACGGCGTCGACGCCGGCGAGTCCAGCGACTCCCTGAGCAGCGGCTTCGTGGGCGGCGAGCTGGTGGTCTGCACCATCACGCCCAGCGACGGCACCGACGACGGTGCCGCGGTGAGCGCCAGCGCCACCATCGGCAACACCGCACCGACCATCGACACGGTCAGCATCAGCCCGTCCTCGGCGGCGGTCGGCGACACCCTGACCTGCAGCTACACCGGGTACGACGACCCGGACGGCGATCCCGACGAGTCCACCGCCAGCTGGACGGTGAACGGCACCGTGGTCTCCACGGACTGGACCCTGTCCAGCGACTTCGTCGGCGGCGACGAGGTCTCCTGCACGGTCACTCCCTACGACGGCAAGTCCACGGGCACCTCTCTGAGCGACAGCCTCACCATCGACAACACGCCGCCGAGCATCACGAGCGTCACCATCAGCCCCTCCGCTGCGAGCACCGGCGACACCCTGACCTGCAGCTACACCGGGTACGCCGACGTCGACGGCGACGTCGACGCCTCCGGCTACTCCTGGACCGTCAACGGCACCGAGGTCTCGACCAGCAGCACCCTGTCCAGTGACTTCGTGGGGGGCGACACCGTGGCGTGCACGGTCACCCCCGACGACGGCGAGGACACCGGCATCGCCCTGAGCGACAGCCTGGTCGTCGACAACACCGCGCCGAGCATCTCCAGCGTCTCGATCAGCCCCAGCACGGCCCAGGCCGCCGACACGCTCACCTGCTCCTACAGCGGCTACAGCGACCCAGACGGCAACAGCGACCAGTCGACCTTCGCCTGGACCGTCAACGGCTCGACCGTGGGCAACAGCGCGACCCTGTCCGGGGCCTTCATCGGCCACGACGAGGTGACCTGCACCGTGACCCCGAGCGACGGCTCCGACGATGGCACCGCGCTCTCCGCCTCGATCACCATCGACAACACCGCGCCCGTGGTCTCGAGCGTCACGATCAGCCCGTCGAGCGCCACCACCAGCGACGCCCTCTCCTGCAGTCACGGCGGCTACAGCGACGCCGACGGCGACGCCGACGTCTCGACCTACGCCTGGTCCATCAACGGCGTGACCGTCAGCACCGACACCACCCTGAGCAGCGGCTACGTCGGCGGCGACACCGTCACCTGCACGGTCACCCCGGACGACGGCGAGGACACCGGCACCGCGGTCAGCGACTCGCTGACCATCGACAACACCCCGCCGGCGATCACCAGCGTCGCGATCAGCCCGAGCAGCGCCAGCGAGGGCGACACCCTCACCTGCAGCTACAGCGGCTTCTCCGACGCCGACGGCGACAGCGACCAGTCCACCTACAGCTGGACCGTCAATGGCACCGAGGTCGAGACCAGCGACACCCTGAGCGGGTCCTTCGTGGGCGGCGACACCGTCGCCTGCACCGTCACACCGCACGACGGCGAGGACGCCGGCACGGCCCTCAGCGACAGCCTGACCGTCGACAACACCGCGCCCTCCATCACCAGCGTCAGCATCAGCCCCTCGACCGCCCAGGCCGGGGACACCCTGACCTGCAGCTACACCGGCTACGTCGACCCCGACGGTGACACCGACCAGTCCACGTACTCCTGGACCGTCGACGGCACCGAGGTCGGGACCAGCGACACCCTCAGCAGCGGCTTCGTGCACGGCGAGACCGTGACCTGCACGGTGACGCCCAGCGACGGCTCCGACACCGGCACCGCCCTGAGCGACAGCCTGGTCGTGGTCAACACGGCACCGTCGATCACCAGCGTCTCCGTGAGCCCGACCACCGCCCAGGTGGGCGACACCCTGACCTGCACCTACACCGGCTTCAGCGACGCCGACGGCGAGACCGACCAGTCGAGCTACGCCTGGTCCATCAACGGGATCGACGCCGGGGTGAGCACCGACACCCTGTCCACCGGCTTCGTCGGGGGCGACGCCGTCGCTTGCACAGTCACCCCCCACGACGGCACCGACGCCGGCACCGCCCTGAGCGACAGCGTCACCATCGCCAACACCGCACCGACCATCACCAGCGTCTCGATCAGCCCGACCAGCGCGTCGACCGGCGACACTCTGACCTGCAGCTACAGCGGCTTCAGCGATGCCGACGGCGATGGTGACGCCAGCACCTACAGCTGGACCGTCAACGGCACCGAGGCCTCCACCACCAGCACCCTGACCAGCGGTTTCGTGGGCGGGGACATCGTGACCTGCACCGTGACCCCCCACGACGGCGAGGACGCCGGCAGCGACGTCAGCGACAGCCTGACCATCGACAACACCGCGCCGAGCATCACCAGTGTGTCGATCAGCCCGACCAGCGCGGCGGTCGGAGACACCCTGAGCTGTAGCTACAGCGGCTACTCCGATGCCGACGGCGACAGCGACGCGTCGACCATCCTGTGGACCGTCGGCGGCACCTCGGTCAGCACCGCCAGCACCTTGAGCACCGACTTCGTCGGTGGCGACACGGTGACCTGCACGGTCACCCCGAACGATGGCCAGGACGCCGGCACCTCCTTGAGCGACAGCCTGGTCATCGACAACACCGCGCCCACCATCACCGGCGTGTCCATCGCACCGAGCGCCGCCCAGGCCGGCGACACCCTGACCTGTAGCATCAGCGGCTTCAGCGACCCGGACGGCGACGCCGACGCCTCGACCTATGCCTGGGACGTCAACGGCACGGCCGTCTCCACCGCCACCACCCTCAGCAGCGGCTTCGTGGGCGGCGACACCGTGACCTGCACCGTCACCCCGTCCGACGGCACCGACGACGGCATCGCGGACAGCGCCAGCCTGGTCATCGACAACACCGCGCCGAGCATCACCAGCGTCTCGATCAGCCCGAGCTCCCCGGCGGTGACCGACGACCTGACCTGCAGCTACAGCGGCTACTCCGATGCCGACGGCGACACCGACGTCTCCACCTACAGCTGGACCGTGAACGGCACCGGGGTCGGGACCACCGACACCCTGGCTTCGGGCTCCTTCGCCTCGGGCGACGCCGTGGTCTGCACCGTCACCCCCTCCGACGGCCAGGACACCGGCACCGAGGCCAGCGCCAGCGTCACGATCGGCAATTCCGCCCCGAGCATCACCGCCGTGTCGATCAGCCCGAGCACCGCCCAGGCCGGCGACACCCTGACCTGCAGCTACAGCGGCTACAGCGACGCCGATGGAGACACCGACCAGTCGACCTACCGGTGGACCATCAATGGCTCGACCGCGGGCACCTCGGCCACCCTGTTCTCCGGCTTTGCCGGCACCGACGCGGTGACCTGCACGGTCACGCCCTTCGACGGCAACAACACCGGCACGGCGCTGAGCGACAGCATCACCATCAGCAACTCCGCGCCCAGCGTGGACAGCGTCTCGATCACCCCTGTCAGCCCGGTCACCGGCGACACGCTGGCCTGCAGCTACAGCGGCTACGACGACCCGGACGGCGACGCCGACGCGTCGACCTACGCCTGGACCATCAACGGCACCAGCGCCGGCACGGGCAGCACCCTGGGCAGCGGCTTCGTGGGTGGCGACACTGTCACCTGCACCGTGACCCCCAGCGACGGCAGCGACAGCGGCACCGCCGTGAGCGACAGCGTGGTCGTGGACAACACGGCGCCGAGCATCACGAGCGTCACCATCAGTCCCTCGAGCGCCCAGGCCGCCGACACCTTGAGCTGCAGCTACAGCGGGTACTCCGACGCCGACGGCGACACCGACGCCTCCACCTACAGCTGGACCGTCGGGGGCATCGAGGTCGGCACCTCGTCGACCCTGGCCGGTGCCTTCGTGGGCAGCGACGTGGTGGTCTGCACGGTCACGCCGTCCGACGGCGAGGACAGCGGCACCGCGCTCTCCGACAGCTTGACCATCGACAACACCGCCCCGGTGCTGGCCGACGCCGCGATCTCTCCCGATCCGGCCCTGACCGACGACGCCCTGACCTGTGTGCCTGGCACCGCGACCGACGCCGACGGCGACACCATCACCTACAGCTACGCCTGGTCCGTCGACGGCAGCAGCACCGGCGAGACCACCGACACCCTCGCCAGCACCCACTTCGGCCGGGACCAGCTCGTGATCTGCACCGTGACGCCGACGGACGGCCAGGACGCAGGGAGCGCCGTCGACAGCGGCACCCTGACCATCTCCAACACCGCCCCGAGCGTGTCGAGCGTGACGGTCAGCCCCGCAAGCCCCGACGTCGGTGAGACCCTCACCTGCACCTATGGCGGCTACTCCGACGCCGACGGCGACGCCGACGCCTCCACCTACAGCTGGACCATCCTCGGCGTCGAGGTGGGCACCACCAGCACCCTGAGCACCGGCTACGCCAAGGGCGACACCGTGACCTGCACAGTCACGCCCCACGACGGCGACGACGCGGGCACCACCGTCAGCGACAGCGTGGTCATCGCCAACTCCGCGCCGTCGATCAGCAGCGTCTCGATCTCCCCCAGCACGGCCCAGGCCGCCGACGAGCTGACCTGCACCTACACCGGCTTCTCGGATCCCGACAGCGACCTCGACCAGTCGACCTACGAGTGGACCGTGAACGGCTCGGTGGCTGGCGCCTCCAGCACCCTGAGCGGGGCCTTCTTCGGCTCCGACACCGTGACCTGCACGGTCACGCCCAGCGACGGCGAGGACACCGGCACGGCGGTCTCGGCCTCGGTCACCATCGACAACACCGCCCCGGTGCTCGCCAGCGTCTCCTTGACCCCGACCACCGCCTATGAGGGCGACACCCTGACCTGCACCGAGGGCACCGCGACCGACGACGACGGCGACGCCATCACCTACAGCTACAGCTGGACCGTCGACGGCATCGACACGGGCACCTCCGGGGCCTCCCTGTCCTCCTCCCACTTCGACCGGGGCGAGGTCGTGGTCTGTTCCGTGACGCCATCGGATCCGACGGCGGACGGCAGCGCCGTCGACAGCAACTCCGTGACCATCTCCAACACCGCGCCGGTGGTGAGCAACGTCTCGATCAGCCCGTCGAGCCCCACCGTGGCCTCGACCTTGACCTGCACCTACACCTACAGCGACGCCGACGGCGACGCTGACAGCAGCACCTACAGCTGGTCGGTCGGCGGCACCGAGGTCGGCACCACCTCGACCCTGTCCACGGGCTTCAGCGGTGGCGACACCGCGGTCTGCACGGTCACGCCGAACGACGGCACCGATGCGGGCACTGCGGACTCCGGAAGCGTCATCGTGGACAACACCGCGCCGAGCATCACCAGTGTCTCGATCTCCCCGACCGACCCCACCGACGCCGACGACCTGACCTGCAGCTACAGCGGCTTCAGCGATGCCGACGGCGACGCCGACAGCAGCACCTACAGCTGGACCATCAGCGGCACCGAGGTCGGCACCACCGACACCCTCAGCAGCTCGGCGACCACCGCCGGCGACGTGGTGACCTGCACGGTCACGCCCTACGACGGCACCGACGCGGGCACGGTCAAGAACGACAGCGCCACCATCACCGCCAGCAACCCGGCGCCGGTCGTGACCTCCCTCGTGCTGTCCCCGTCGTCGGTCCAGACCGACGACACCCTCACGGTCTCCTACGCCACGAGCGATGCCGACGGCGACACGGTCACGGTCAGCTACGAGTGGTACGTCAACGGCGTGCTCACCAGCACCACGAGCACTCTGAGTGGCAGCACCGACTTCGACAAGAACGACTCGGTGTTCCTGGACCTCACCCCGAACGACGGCACCGAGGACGGCACCACCGAGCGCTCCAGCACCAAGATCGTGCAGAACACCGCCCCGACGGGCCTCGTGGCGGCGATCTCCCCAGCGACGCCCGACGGCGCCACCGAGGACATCGTCTGCTCCGTCGACACGGTCCCGACCGACGCCGACGGCGACACCCTCACCTACACCTTCACCTGGGACGCCGACGGCCTGGTCTACCCAGACGACTACGCCAGCGCGACGGGGCCCGACACCACCACGGAGACCAACGACACCATCCCGGCGGCCGACACCTCCTTCGCCACCGAGTGGACCTGCACGATCACCCCGAACGACGGCGACGACGACGGCACGGCCGACGACGCGACCGCGACCGTGGGCATCGATCTGTCCGGGGGCAGCGCCTTCACCAGCGAGACCTGCACGGCCACGATGTCCGACAACGCCGAGTACGCCCAGGTCTTCACCGTGGCCAGCGGGGCCACGGTCACGCACATCGGCATCGGCTTCGACACCGGGGCCACCGGCTGTGACTCCTGCTACTTCGCCATCTACGACGACGACGGCTCCGGGCAGCCGGGCACCGTGCTCGGGGAGACCAACGGGGACTGCTCGGTCTCGGCCGGCGGCAGCACCGAGGTGGCCTTCAGCACGCCGGTCACCCTGCCTTCGGGCGGTGACTACTACATCGGCGCGGTGGTCGGGTACGGCGGCTCGTCGTGTAGCACCACAGACCGGGACGTCCCCTATGACTGCTCGGGGAGCGAGACCGTCTGGACGGGCCAGACCTTCGGCGGCGCCTTCACGGATCCGTGGTCGACCGGCGGGGCCTTCACCATCGGACAGTGGGCGATCTGGGCGATCGGGTACTGAGCGGGCCAGCCGCGCCCGGCGAAGGAGGCTCAGCCAGCGTCGGAGACCAGGCGACCGCTCGACCTCCGGCCTGACGGCTCCGCCGGGGCCCCACCCCGCCATTGGGGTCAGGCACCCCCACTTACCACTTGGGGATGCGAGGGCCTCCAGGAGACGCCTGCGAAGGGCCAATTGTGGAGCCCTGACACCACGTCGATGTGGCTGGGGGGCGGATCCCCGCGTAGTGGTCAAGTGGTAAGTGGGGGTGCCTGACCCCTCTTCGGACCCTCAGGTCTTCCTCACCTCATACAGCTCGTTCCCGCACAGCAGCCGATCCCCGGCTCCCAGCCGGATCGCCTCCCCCGACTCCGGCGCCGTCTGGAAACCACCCCCGCCCCGGGCCACGAAGAACGGCTCGTAGGTGCCGTCGGCATTCCGGTACGTGCCCAGGTAGTCGTCCACCGTCACCGCGCCCTCGGTCCAGGTCAGGTTCATGCGCACCCGCCCCAGCTCGAGGGTCCGGGCCACGCCGCGGGGCAGGCCCTTGGTGAACAGCGCCGCCGCCAGGGGCTCGCTGTGGTCCACCGCCAGCAGCCGCGCCCGCGGATCCGGCAGGCCCGCCATGGCCTCGATCCTCAACCCGACGGCGAAGTCCTCGTCGCCGTCGCTGTCCCGGCGGATCACCTCGATGGTGACCGAAGCCAGGTCCTCGGTGTCGGCGATCTGCTCGCCGTTCCGCAGCAGGCGGGCCTCGCCGGGGTTCAGCAGCCGCGCCCGGCCCTTCTTGCCGCGGACCTTCAGGCTCAGGTAGTCCTGGCGCAGGAAGGTCTGGCCGGGCTCGCCGCGGGCTTCGGGCACCGCGATGGGGCTGCCCCGGTGGTTGGAGAGGGTGACCGTGCCCGAGACCATCCAGCCCAGCTGGACCAGCCGCGCCGGCCGGGCCAGCTCGACCTGCCAGGTGGCCTCGTCGACGAACACCACGGGCATCTGGGTGCTGCTGCGGACAGGGGGCAGGGCGTCCTGGACCGCCTGGGGCACCACTGGCGCCTCGACCCCGAGGATGGAGTCGTACCGCTCCACGCTGAGCTTCACCGGCGGCGGCGCCGGGCCGCGCTCGCCCAGGCCGTGGGCCGCGGGCAGGTCGCCGGGGCTCGCCGAAGCCAACGGCGGGGGCGCAGCCCGCGGGGGCGGCTTGGCCGGCGGCGGCGGCTCCTTGGGGATGTCGATGTCGGTGATCGCGTCGTCTTCGTAGATCGCCAAGGGCGCGGGCTCGCCGGGCATCGGGGTCGGGTACCGCGGGCGCTCGTCGGCCAGGGCCGCGGGAGGGGGCGCGGGCTTCGAGGCCGCCGGCGCAGGCTCCAGCGGAGGCATCTTGGCCAGGGCGTCCTTGATCGCCGAGCCCCGGGTCGAGACGGTGTCGTCGTCGACCGCGTCCGCCAGGTCCGTCGGGGTGAGATGGATCGGCCGGCTGGGCAGCTCGTCCTGGCTGAACTGGACCTCGAAGAGGCAGTTGCCCACCAGCACCTCGTCGCCGGGCCGCAGCTCGGCCTCCCGGGGACCGGTGCCGCCCTTGGTCGGGAACAGCGTGGTGATGCGCTTGCCCCGGCGCACGAAGGCGTAGCAGTGGCGGGCCAGGCACTTGAGCTTCGGCACGTGGGTCAGGTCCAGCTCGGCGTGCTCCGAGGCGACCATGATCGAGTCGGTGTAGAAGCGGTCCTTGGGGATGTCCCCCGACCGGCTGCGCACGCTGCTGCCGCTGGCGTTCGACAGCCACTGGATGTTGTCGTTGACCGGCTCGTCGGGCAGGTTCACCCGGCAGCGGCGGTCGCGGCCGATGCGGTAGTTGCCCCCGAAGAGCAGGTGGGTGCTGCTGGCGGGGCGGAGGATCTCGCCCAGGTACGGCCAGCCCTCGGCACGCACCCGGGACAGGTCCCGGTAGACCAGCTCCTGGTCGCCGACCTTGAGGTGGGCGGACCCGGTCATCGGCAGGGCCTGGCCCAGGGGCGGGACCTCGCCGTCGACCAGCACGCCGTCATCCTCGACCACCAACGCCACCTGGTTCCGGCGGACCTGGAAGGTGGCGGCGACCTCGGCCATCGAGGTGCCCAGCTGACCGGTGGGGCCGACGTAGACGTCGTAGCCCTCCATGAAGCGGTTGAAGTGCACCCGCTGGAGCAGGGCCCCGCGCTCGCGCAGGCTGAGCAGGCGCTCGTTGTTCACCACCTCGGGCACGATGGTGTGGTGGCCGGCCATCGTGGAGAGGTCCGGCGCCGCCGGGGCCTTCACGCCCGGGTTGGTCGCCGCACGTTGGGGGGTGGCCTGGGTCGGGCGCGGAGCCTGGTGCAGGCCACTCAGGGCCGGCTTGGCCTGGGTCGTGGCGTCGGCCACGTTGGTCTCCAGGACCGCGAGCACCATGTAGGCGACCACCGCGCCGCCCCGCTGGGACAGGGTGAGCACGGCGGGACGGCCCGGCTGCTCGTCGCAGGTGACCTCGTACTTCGCCTGGAGATCCGGGTTGATCACGTGCACGAAGCTGCCGTCCTGGTACTGCTGGAGGCGGTACAGGGCGGGCTCCTTGAGGGCCGGGTGGCTGTGGTTGTCCAGCCAGTGGTTGCCCAGGGTGAAGAGCAGCTGGTCGCTGTAGAGGGTGCCGACGTCCCGGTAGCCCTGCCACACGCCGGGCAGGTTCAGGTAGACGCTGATCACCGGCCGGCTCCGGGTGAGCGGCTCGGTGTACAGGTTCGGCAAGAGCGCGGTGACGTACTCGCCGTCGATCAAGCCCAGGCTGGCGCCGCCCATCTCGGCCCCGCCGTCGACCACGAAGCGGAAGCGGGCGGCCCGGTCCGAGAAGGGGAGCCGCAGACGCTCCTTCTGGCAGAAGGCGCGCAAGCGCTCGCCGAGGACGCGGGAGGCCTCGTCTTCCCAGGGCTCGTTGACCCGGTCGAAGGCCCTGGCGTGATCGTCCTTGTTCAGCACGAACAACAGGTCCGTGAAGCCGGCGATCCCGTCGCCCCGCTCGGCCAGCAGGTGGGCCCTCAGGCCGCAGCGGCGGCGGTTCGGGGACCGGGTGGTCCACAGCAGATCCGGGCTGCTGATGAAGTCGCCTTCGGTCCGACTGAGCCGCATGCGCTGGTGGTAGAAGCTCTCCGGGCCGCCGCTCCCGCTCAGCTCGTCCACCGATCCGGAGAGTCCGCGGGTCGCGGCCGGGGAGATGAGCCTGGAGAGCCAGTCCGTGATCTGCATGCGTGCCCGGGGGGTCGAGAAGACGGAGAAGCCTATCTCACTCAGACGGGGATAGAGACCCCGGGTCCCGGAGGCACCCCATGGCGACCGTCCGTCCCTTCACCGGCCTGCGAGCGGCCGAAGCGCTGGCCGACAAGGTGCTGGCACCCCCCTACGACGTGGTCAGCGAGGCCGAGGCCCGCGCCCTGGTCGCGGACAACCCGATCAGCTTCCTGCGGGTCACCCGCTCCGAGGTCGATCTGCCCGAGGGCAGCGACGCCCACGGCGAGCAGGCCTACGCCCAGGCCGCCGCTACTCTGCGGCGCTTCGCGGCCGAGGGTGTGTTGGTCCAGGACGACACCCCCTGCTTCTACGTCTACGCCCAGCAGATGGGCGAGCACCGCCAGGCGGGCCTGATGGCCCTGTGCAGCTGCGCCGAGTACGACCAGGGCATCGTGCGCAGGCACGAATTCACCCGGCCGGACAAGGAGCAGGACCGGACCGACCACATCCTGACGCTCCAGGCCCAGACCGGTCTGGTCTTCCTGGCCCACCGCCAGACCGACGCCATCGCCGCCCTGCACGCGGCCGCCGCCGAGCGGGCACCCCTGTTCACGGTGACCACCCCCGATGGCGTGGTCCACAGCCTCACCCGGATCGACGACAGCGACAGCCTCGCCAGCTGGCAGGCCGCCTTCGCCGCCCTGCCGGTGGTCTACATCGCCGACGGCCACCACCGCTCCGCGGCCGCGTCCCGCGCCTCGGCGGAGCACGGTGGCGCCGGGTCCTGGGGCCACTTCCTCTGCGGCATCTTCCCCGACGACCGGCTCCAGGTCCTGGCCTACAACCGACTGGTGGCCGACCTGCAGGGGCGCAGCTCCGCGGAGTTCCTCGCGGCCCTGGCCTCCGACTTCGACATCACCTCGGCCGTGCCCGCCTCCCCGGACCGCCGCGGCTGCGTCCACATGTACCTCGACGGCGCCTGGCACCGGCTGACACCCCGCGAGGGCGTGGTCGACGCCGCCGACCCGGTGGCCTCTCTCGACGTAGCGGTGCTCCAGGATCGTGTCCTGGAGCCACTGCTGGGCATCGCCGACCCCCGCCGGGACACCCGCATCCGCTTCGTCGGCGGCATCCGCGGCACCGACGCGCTGGCCGCGGCCGTGGACAGCGGCGACGCGGCGGTCGCCTTCAGCCTCTTCCCGACCGGCCTGGACCAGCTCTTCGCCGTCGCCGACGCCGGCGAGGTCATGCCGCCCAAGAGCACCTGGTTCGAGCCCAAGCTGGCCGGCGGGGTGCTGGTGCACCTGCTGGATTGATCAGAGAGTCGGAGCCCGCTCCACCGCCAGCACCGTGCCCTCGGCGGCTGCTCGGGTCGCGGCGGCCACCAGGTCGCCGGCGAGGATGACCAGGTCTCTCGTCCCGCCCGCGGTCTCGACCCGGGCGGTCCAGACAGCCGCGGGCGGGGCCGCGACCACGGGGGTGGGCTCGGGCGCCGGCTCGGGCCGGAGCGCCGGCGCCGACGCGGGCACCGGCTGGACCACCGGCGGCGCAGGAGCCGGCAGCTCGCCGATGTCCTGCTTGCGGTCGAACACGATGCGCACCGGCGGCGCTTTCTTCTGGATCCGGCGGCGAGGCTTCTTGGGGGGCTCGGGCTCGGGCGCCAGCTCGACCCGCTCCTCGGTCTTCACGATGCGACGGCGGCGGCGAGCGGGCGCAGTGGGGTTCTCTGTGGCCGCGGGGGCCACGGGCGCCGGCGCCGGGGACTCCGGCACGGCGGCGAGCGGTGCGGGCTCGTGGGTCTCCATCACCTGGGCTCGGGCGCCCTTGCGCACGACCACCACCTCGGCTGGGGGCTCGAAGCGGCGCTTCTTGCGGGGACGGGGGGTGCCAGTGGCGGCGGCCAGGCCGGGCTCCGGTGCCGGTGCCGGCTCGGCGGCCGGGGCGGCGGGTTCGGTGACGAAGGGCGGGATGTCCCGGCGCCGGCGGGCCCCCGCGATCTCCTCGGCGGTGGTGCCGAGGTCCGCCGCGAGGGTTGCGTCGGGCTCGCGACCGAGGCGTTCCAGGTGGGAGCGCAGGGCCTCGGGCTCGCTGGTCAGGCCACTCCGCTGGGCCGCTCGACGGAGTCGCCGCGGGTTGGTGTCGAAGCGGCGGGCCAGCTCTCGGAGCGAGACCGTGCCGTAGACCCGGACGAACTCCGGCCACCAGGTTGCGGTCTCGGCGGAGTCGTCGCGTCGGTCCTTGGCCATGGGGGCCTCCTGGGACAATCCCTAACCGCGCACAGGCCTGAATTCGTCGGGGAGCCGCTGGATTGGGGGGTTTTCGTTAGAGGGCGCCCCATGCGTTGGTTGTCCCTCCTGATCCTGCTCTTCTCGCGCCCGGCGATCGCCCAGAGCGGTCCGTCGTGCGCGAGCCCCCACCACGCGGCCTGGACCCACCTCTACTACCTCCAGGCCGACAGCTACGACCGCGAGGCGGCCGGCACCTGCTTCGGCCTGGACGACCCCGCCACGGCGTCGAAGCTGGCGGTCCAGCTCAAGGACGTGCTCGACGCCCGCGGGCTGTACGTGCCGGTGGACCAGCTCTCCAAGGACCCGGATCACGGGGTCGACGAGGGCAACGCCCGTGTCGTGCTGCACCCGGACCTGCCCCAGGTCGCGCTGGAGAAGCACGGGGAGCGGTGGGTCTACAGCCAAGCCACCGTCACCGCGATCCCGGCGCTGCACAGCAGCACCTTCTCGCCGGGGGTGCGCCACCTGCGCGAGGCCCTGCCCCCGGTCTTCGGCACTCAGCTCGTGGGCATCGCCCTCTGGCAGGCCTTGTTCTTCGTGATCCTGCTCGGCGTCGGCTGGCTCGCCGGGCGGCTGGTGAACTGGCTGCTCAGGGGTCAGCTCCGCACCTGGGTCCAGGCCCTGGGCCTGGCGGTCAACCAGACCGTCTTCGAGCGGACTCGCAGGCCCATGCGCTGGCTGGTGATGGGTCTGGTGGTCTGGTGGCGGGTGCCCGACCTGCAGCTCAGCGTGCAGGCCTCCGGCGCCGTGCTCTTCGCGGCCCGCACGGCGGTCAGCGTGGCGGCCGTGCTGATCGCCCTGCGCTGGATCGATGTCTTCGCCGGGGTGTTCCGGGACCGCGCCGGCGGCACCGAGACCCGCATGGACGATCAGCTGATCCCCCTGGTCTCCCGGGCGCTCAAGCTCGCCGCGGTCCTCTTGGGAGTGGTCTGGGTGCTGGAGAACATGGGGGTCGACGTGGGCTCGCTGGTCGCCGGTCTCGGCATCGGTGGCCTGGCCGTGGCCCTGGCGGCCAAGGACACCCTGGCCAACGTCTTCGGCTCCCTCACCATCTTCGGCGACCGGCCCTTCCAGATCGGGGACTGGGTCCTGCTGGGCGACGGCACCGAGGGCGTGATCGAGGAGGTCGGCTTCCGCTCCACGCGGATCAGGACCTTCCACAACTCCGTGGTCACCGTCCCGAATTCCGTCGTGGCCAACGGCCGTGTCGACAACATGGGCCAGCGCCAGTACCGCCGCTTCAAGACCACCCTGCAGATCACCTACGACACGCCGCCCGCGGTGATCGCGGCCTTCGTCGAAGGCGTGCGTGCGGTGCTGAGGGCCCAGCCCCGGATCCGCCAGGACGGGTTCGAGGTCCACCTGCGGGACTTCGGCGCGAGCTCCCTGGACATCCTCGTCTACAGCTTCTTCGACGTGCCGGACTGGCACGAGGAGCTGGTGGGCCGGTCCGAGGTGATCCTCGCCATCCTGCGCCTGGCCGAGGACCTGGGCGTCTCCTTCGCCTTTCCGAGCTCGTCGGTGTACCTGGAGTCCACACCGGATCACCCGCTGCAGTCCCGCGGGGTCCCCGCCGACCTCGCGGCCCAGGTCGAGGCCTACCGCGCGGTCGAGCCGGCCAAGGCCTGATGAACCCCGAGCTGATCCTGGTCGCTGCGATCCTGGTCGGGATCGGCGGCCTGGTCGCGTTCATCATCGGCTGGCAGCGCTACCGGCTGCGGCGCTCCCGCCTGGATCCGGTGGTGATGTCCCACGCCGCCTCGGTGCAGCGGGTGCTCGGATCCCTGGCCGTCACCTTCCTGGCCTGCGGCCTGGTGCCGGCGATCGCCGTGCCCCTGGACACCGAGCGCCAGCACGGCCTGGCGGTGATGCTCGGGGTGCTGGCCGTCGCGCTGGGGGGCATCACCGGCTCGATGTTCGGCCCTTGGCTGAGAGCGGGCACCCTCACCCTCGACAGGGACGCCCGGTCCCTGACCCTGGAGCTTCCCGGGGCCCAGCGCGAGCGCATCGACCTGCGCCAGCCCTACACCCTCGAAGCCCGGCCAGCGCCGTACCAGGGCGTGATCGTCGCGGTCCGGGTGAGCCAGGGCATGACGGAGATCGCCTTCACCTACCCCTGGCCGAAGCTGCTCGACGAGGGCGCCGCGCTCCCGGACGGCCGAGAGGCGATGGGAGACACCGGCCCGCGGCTGGACGTGGCGGCCCGAGGGATCCACGAGGCGCTGGAGAAGCGCGACGTGACTACGCCTGAGTCCGCTCGAACTCTCTCATGAACCCCACGAGCGCGTCCACGCTCGCCTCCGGGCACGCGTTGTAGGTGCTCGCCCGGAGCCCACCGACGCTTCGGTGCCCCTTGATGCCCGAGATGTCCGCCGCCAGGGCCTGCTCGACCATCACCGGCTCCAGAGCCGGGTCCGCCAGCCGCCAGGTGATGTTCATGTCGCTGCGGCTGTCGGCCGCCGCGTGGGGCTGGAAGAAGTCGCTGCCGTCGAGCACGTCGTAGATCTTCTGGGCCTTGCGGCGGTTCGTCGCCGCCAGGGCGTCCATGCCCTGGTCCTCGACCCAGGCCAGCACCCGCTCCAGCACGAAGATGCCCAGGGTGTTCGGGGTGTTGAACAGGCTGCCCTTTCCCAGGTGGATGCCGTAGCTGAGCATGTCCGGCACGCCCTGGGCCGCCGCGGCCCGCTCCACGGCCCAGGGGCTCAGGATCACCACGGTCACGCCGCTGGGGCCGAGGTTCTTCTGTGCGCCGGCAAAGATCACGTCGTGGGCGCCCACGTCGATGGCCCGGCTGGCGATGTCCGAGGACATGTCGCAGACGAGCCGCCCGTCCGGCACGGGCGCGCCGGCGAACTGGGTCCCGTAGATGGTGTTGTTGGTGCAGTAGTAGGTGTAGGCCGCGCCCGGATCCCGCTCCCAGCTCCCCGCCGCCGGCAGCTGCCGGTAGGTGTCGGCCTTGCCCGAGAACGGCACCCGCGCGGTGCCGAAGTGCGCCGCCTGCTTGATGCTCTTCGCGGTCCAGGTGCCGGTGTCCAGGTAGTCGGCGGAGCCGCCCTGGAGCAGGTTCTGGGCGACCATCGCGAACTGCAGGCTGGCCCCGCCCTGCAGGAACAGGACCTCGTAGGACCCCGGCACCCCCAGGACCCGCCGCAGCCGAGCCATCGCGCTGCGCACGATGTCGTCGAAGGTCTTGGACCGGTGGGAGATCTCCATCAGCCCGATGCCCGAGCCGTGCAGGTCCGGCAGCTGGGCCTGGAGCTCCTCGATGACCGAGAGGGGGAGGACCGCCGGGCCGGCGGAGAAGTTGTGCTTGCGGGTCATGGCGGGGGCCTCAGCTGAGGGGCACGAGCTTGGCGTCGAACACGGCGTCGGCGTCGCTGATCAGGCGTAGGACCGCGGCGGGGGGCACGCCGACGACCTGGATGCGGGCACAGGCCGCCCGGGCCAGGCCCGGGTCGTCGGTGGCGCGGAAGATGATGTTCTCCATCTGCTCGACGTTGATGTGGGCCTCGCGCAGCAGCTCCAGGATCGCGGCCAGCACGCCGACCTCGTCCCGGTGCCGCACGACCAGCAGGTGGGTGGCCGGGGTACGCTCCGCCAGGTTCACGCAGCTCTGCACCGAGCCCGTGGCGGCGTAGGCGGCGATGATGTCCGTGGCCGCCTCGGCCACCGCTTCCTGGGCCTGGTCCGTCGAGGCGCCGATGTGGTGGGTGCCGTAGACGCCGTCCAGGGCGCCCAGCGCCGTCGACCACGCGCCGTCGGAGGACGGCTCGCCCACGAAGACGTCCAGGCCGGCGCGGATGCCCTTGGTGCGCACCGCCTCGGCCAGCGCGGCCTCGTCGACCACGTCGCCCCGGCTGGTGTTCACGAAGATCGCGCCAGGGCGCATGTTCTGGAAGATCGACTCGCCGACGAAGCCCAGGGTCGAGGCGTTCAGGGCCAGGTGCACGCTGATCACGTCGGCGGCCCGGGCCACGTCGACCGCGTGGGCGGCGCGGGTCACGCCCATCTCCGCCGCCTCGGCGGCGCTCAGGCTGCGGCTCCAGGCGATGACCTCCATGCCGAAGGCCCGGCCGAGCCGGATGACCTCCCGGCCGATGGTGCCGCAGCCGATGACCCCCAGGGTGCGCCCGTGCAGGCCGCGGGCCTTGGCGTAGGTCCTCTTCTTCCAGCGGCCCGCCCGCAGGTCCGCCACCCCGTCGGCGACCCGCCGGTCGGCGTTCAGGATGTGGGCGAAGGCCAGCTCGGCGACCGCCGTGGCGTTCTTGCCGGGGCAATTCGCCACGTACACCCCGCGGCTCGAGGCCGTGGCCAGGTCGATGGTGTTCACCCCGGCGCCGGCCCGCACGACCAACGAGAGCCGCTGGGCGGCCTCGAAGTCCGCGGCCGTGACCTTGGTGGAGCGCACCACCAGCACGTCGGGGTCGACCTGGGTGAGGGCTTCGGTCAGGGCGGCGCCCTTCAAGGTGGCGTTGACCACCACCTCGCACTCGGCCTCCTGCAAGGCGGTCCGGGCGGTGTCGGGGAGCTTGTCGGCGATGAGGACGCGGAGCACGGCGCCTCCGGGCGGGAGGGCCGATCAGCTAACGCGAGCGCCTGCGCCGGGTCAGGCAGCCGAGCAGGCCCAGCAGCCACCCGGGGCTGGGTGAGCCCGGGCCGGTGCTGCACCCGGTCCGGCCGTCGCACTCCTGGAGCGGGTCCCCCAGGACCTCCGGGTCCAGGTCGTCGCAGTCCCCCTCGCGCTCGGTGAAGCCGTCGCGGTCGTTGTCGACGTCGATCCAATTGCCCCGAGGACCGCCGAAGACGCCGATGTCGGTGGGAGAGCCGTCGGCGTCGTTCGTGTGGGGGGAGCCGGCGTCTCGGGCCGGGCTGTCGTGGTCCAGCCGCAGGTCGGCGGCCCCCAGGTGTTCCGCATCCCAGGGGTCGAGCAGGAACTCCGGGGCGCCGTAGGTCACGTCCATGCGGGTCTCGTCGAAGGCCAGCACGTCCTGGGCCGACGGCGTCAGGGTCCGGTAGAAGGAGACCTGGTAGTCGCAGGGCTGCTCGTCCGACATGCAGGCGATGGGGGTGCGCCAGGTGCTGTCCTCCGGTCGCCAGTCCAGGATCGCGGACTCGATGCGCACCACCCCAGAGGCCAGGCTCAGGGCCGTCCGGGCGTCGGGGTCCGGGTAGCCCAGCACGGCGTTGCGGGCGGTGAAGCTGCCGTCCACGAGCTCGAGCATCGCCCGGGCGCCGAGGGCGAAGAAGCTCTCCCCGTCGAAGTGGCCGTCGTAGATGCGGAAGCTGGTGTCCCCGCCGACCATGCGCACCTGGTCCATGCTGACCCGGCTGCCATCCCAGATCTCGACCCCCGGGTAGCCGCTCTCGACCCACAGAGTCACCGCTTCGAGGCGGAGGTGGGCGCCGCCGCTCACCTGGACCGTCGCCGCGCCCTGGGTCCCATCGATGCTCGCGTCCAGGGTGCCCCCGGCCGACCGGATGGTCAGGTCCTTGTCCACCCGCAGCGAGCCCTTGTAGTTGTCCTTCTCCAGGATCAGCACCGTGCCGCTCCCCACCAGGTCGACGAAGTCCTGGAGCTCGGCGTCTTCGGGCACCACGACCTCGTCCCAGGTGTGGATCTGGACGGTGGCGCTGTCGGAGAAGTCCGCGGCCCAGGCCGTCACGGTCAGCCACCAGGTGCCTGGGGCGTCGACCGTCAGCGTGACCGTGTCCCCGTCGCCTCGGAGCTGCTCGTTGGCGTTGACGGGCCGGATCAGCTCCCACTCGTAGGTGAGGTCCAGCCCGGCGGCCACGCTGCTGGCCACAGCGGTGGCCGTCAGGGTCTCGCCCACCTGGGGCCGGGTCACGTCGACGTGCAGCCGCGCCTGGACGGGGGCTTCGCCCTGCACCAGGGGCTCCGGATCGAGGGCGTCGAGCAGGCCGTCGTCGTCGGTGTCCGGGTCGTTGGGGTCGGTGCCGTGTTCCCACTCCCAGGCGTTGTCGGCGTGGTCCTCGTCCGGGTCTTCGGTGGGCTCGGACACGCCGTGCAGGGCTTCCCAGGCGTCGTTGAGGCCGTCCTGGTCGGCGTCGACCGGCCAGGCCAGCGGGCCGCCGGTGTGGCCTGCGTCCTCCGGAGAGCCGTCCACGTCCTCGACGCTGGTGTCGCCGCCGTCCCAGAGCACGCTGCCGGGCCATGGCGCGAGGATCGCGACCTCGGGGTCGTCGTCCTCCAGGATGAAGGCACCGGGGATCAGGGCGGAGACCGACGTGCCGGTCACGTCGCCGGCGTAGAGGCGCCAGCTGGTGTCGAGCCGGGCCCGCAGGGAGCCGGTGACGGCGCTGGCCACCAGGCTGCCCTCGGCGTGCAGGTCGCCGTCGACGGTCAGGTTGCGGGCGTCGATGTCGTGCAGGGTCGCGGCCAACCCGTCCACCAGGACGTTGCGCACCCGGCCGTCGTGGCCCCACCAGCTGCCGTCCTGGACGATCACTCGAGTGACGTCGGCGTCGACGGACACCAGGTCCCCCTCGATCCGCAGGTCCGTCACCGGGCCTTCGCCGGTCCACAGGTCCCCGACCAGTCGGGTCTCGGCGCTGGTCCCGGACAGCGCGGTCCAGGTGCCCCGCAGGTCGACGGGGCCGCTGTGCACGCCGTCGGCCAGGACCAGGTGGTGGTGGTCCTCGGCCAGGTCCAGGGCCTCGGCCAGGGTCCCGGCGTCGCCGGGCACCGCGAGGGTCTCGGTCACCAGCATCATCGCCGCGCCGGTCAGGGCGCCATCCCCACAGGTGAGGGTCCACTCGAAGGACCAGGTGCCGGCCACCTGGGTCGGCTCGGTGCGCGGGTTGGCGCCCTCGCCGTCGGCCCAGGAGAAGCCGCAGCTGCCGTCCTCGTCGAAGGAGACCCCGAGCACGGCGTCGTCGCCCGGATCGACCCGGGCGTGGGTCACGGTGACCGGGTGGAGGCGGTCGTAGGGGTCGGCGGGGTCGTCGCCGTCCAGGAGCTCCGTCAGGTCGTGCTGGCCGTCGCCGTCGGAGTCCCAGGCGGCGTCGCTGGTCTCGAGCACCCACTCGACCACCGCGGGCAGGCCGTCGTCGTCGTCGTCGGCCCAGGGGTCCTCAGGACCCACCGTGGTGCCGAGCGCAGCCCGACCGTCCCAGGCGCCCAGGTCCGGCCGGACCCGGTCGGCGTCGGCGTCCCGGACGTCGCCGGCGCCCCGGGCGGGGGAGCTGTCGTCCAGGCCCAGGCCGGGCTGCAGGCTGGTGGGGTCCTCGATCCGGGCGATGGGCCCTTCGCAGGTGGCCGAGGTGCCGTCGGGCACGGCCACGTAGGCGATGTCCACGTCGGTGGAGTTGGAGCAGCTCAGCGGCGAGCCGCCGGGCTGGCCCAGCCAGCTGTTGCGGATGTGCAGGTCGACGCGGTTGGCGTAGAGCGCGTTGTCGCTGCCGGACTCGGTCCAGGCGGTGACGTGTGCGAGCGCGACGGCACCGTCGGTGGCCCAGATGGCGTCGTCCAGCGCCTCGACGGTGACGCCCTCCAGGTGGGTGGTGCTGTCGGACAGGTAGAGGGCCCGGGTGGCCGTGCTCTCCAGGTGGGCGTGGGCGAGGTGCAGGTGGCTGTTGGAGGCGACCAGGGCGCTTCCACCCGCGAGGCTGGAGAGGTCCAGCCCGGTCAGGGTGGCGTCGTAGAGCAGGATCCCCGTCTCGGCCGAGGCGCGCACGTCGACCCGGTACAGGGTCAGCCACGCGGCGTCGAAGGCGATGAGTGTTCCCGTGCAGCCGTCGCAGGTCAGGGCCAGGTCCGCCAGGCGCACGCGGGCGCCCTCGTCCACCACCAGGGAGCCCGCGAGCTCCGTGTCGGTGCGCCCCTGGCCCACCAGGGTGACGTCGTGGGTCAGGACCCCGTCCACCTCCCAGCTGCCGGCCCCGAGGGTCACCTGCATGCCGTCGGTCAGGTGCAGCAGAGCCTCCTCGAGCTCCGCGAAGTCCCCCGGCACCGAGATGGTGGTGTCCCCGTGCACGTAGACCGACACCTCCGCCTCGGCCGTCCAGGTCCCGTCGTCGACGGTGACCACGGCCACCCAGAGCCCCGCCACGTCCGGGTCGAAGGACGGGGTCGCCCCGGCCATGCCCAGGGCCGTGACCCCGGTGCCGTCCGGCCGCTCGGAGAAGGACCAGCGATAGCTCAGGGCCTGACCGGCGGGATCGGTGGAGCCCGACGCGTCCAAGGTGATCGTGTCGCCGACGAAGGCGACGACGGCGTCGGCGCTCAGCACCGCCGTCGGCGCCTGGTCCGTGCCGTCCAGGGGGTCCAGGGACACCTGCAGCTCCAGCAGGTCGTCGGCCCCGTCGTCGTCGGAGTCGTCGTCCAGGGGATCGGTGCCGAAGAGAAACTCGCCCAGGTTGTCCAGCCCGTCGCCGTCGGGATCGTCGGCGTCGTCCGGGCTCGACCAGTCCGTGCCGTGGATGAACTCCCAGTCGTCGTCGAGCCCGTCGCCGTCGGTGTCCGCCGCGTTGGCCCGCTCGCCGCCGGTCGCGCCCAGGTCGCAGGTGGTGTCGTCCGGCTCCACACAGGCCGGGTCGCCGGCGTCGATCAGGTAGGAGTCGTCGGCCAGGCTGAAGTCGTCGTTGGACCAGTCGCCGTCGTCGGACCAGGCCACGAAGGCCGGGTCGAAGTCGAGCAGCAGGTGATCGGTGGTCATGCAGGCGGCGATGGGGCTGCCGCCGTACTCGGCGAAGAGCGAGTACGACACGGTCATCGCGCCGGAGCCGCAGTTGCCGACCCCGAAGGCGTCGTAGGCGATGAGCTGCTCGACCGCGAGCCCGCTCCCGCTGCCCACGAGCAGGTGGTACTGCCCGTCGACCAGGGTGACCTGCCGGGCGGTCAGCTCGCCGCCGTCAGCGCACAGGGAACAGCTGGTGGCGCCGAGCACCGTCGCCGCCTCCAGGTCCACGGTCGCGCCGCCGGTGCTCTTCACCGAGGCCCTGGCGTCCTGGATCACCAGGTCCCAGGCGGTGAGCGACGCGCCGTCGACCACCAGGCCGTCCTCGCCGCCGCCGCTCGCCAGGGTGAGGCCATGCACGGTCAGGGTCGTGCCGGGATCCGCCACGATCTCCAGGGGGGGCGAGCCCTTGGACCCCACCAGGGCCGTCTCCGCCGCGCCGCCCGAGCTCACGACGGGCCCGACCCAGCCTTCGAGCAGGGCGGGTCCGTAGGTGCCGGGCTCCACCACGATGTAGTCCCCCGGCACCGCCGCATCGACGGCGTCCTGAACGTCCGCGTGATCCCCGCTGCCGGCAGCGTCCACGGTGATCCGTGCGGCCCAGACAGGCCCTCCGACGAGGGGGATCAACCACCAGGACATGGGCGCACCCTACCTCCCCGAATCCAGGGGTGTGGCTTTCCTACAGACCGGGCGTCCCGGATCCGATGCCCGGACGGGAGGAGCTGCCCATGGCCCGCATCCTGGTGGTGGACGACGAGAGCCTGGTGCGGCGCGCCATGACGCGCATCCTGACCACCGAGGGCTACTCGGTCGTCACAGCCGGAGACGGCGAGGAAGCGCTGCGGTACGCCGCGGACACGGTCTTCGATCTGGCCATCGTGGACTACGACATGCCGGGCCGAGACGGCCTGTGGGTGCTGTCGTCGCTCCGGGAGCTCATGCCCGGCTGCATCCGGGTGCTGATGACCGGGCGGACCGACTTCCCGATCGTCGTGGAGGCGGTGAACCGGGGCGAGGTCCTGCGGGTCATCCAGAAGCCCTTCGAGCCCACGCGGATCCGGGCGCTGGTTCAGGAGGCCTTCGGGGCCATCGAGCGCATGCAGGCTGTCCGAGAGGCCCAGCAGCGGGCGGTGCAGCAGTCCGAGCGAGCGATGCTCGAGGAAGGGCTGGCCAGCGATCACTTCCGGCTGGCGATCCAGCCCATCGTGCACGCCGAGTCCGGCGCGGTCTTCGGCTACGAGTCGCTGCTGCGCTCGACCCATCCCGTGCTGGACGGGCCGCTGTCGATCCTCAAGGTGGCCGAGCGCTCGCGCATGCTCAACGAGCTCGGCCACCTGGTGGCTCGGCGCGCGGCGGACATCCTCACCCGGATCCCCCACGGCGCCACCCTGTTCGTCAACCTGCACCCCGACCAGCTCGCCGATCCGCACCTGCTGGACCACACCCTCAGTCCCCTGGTGCCCTACGCGCGGCGCTGTGCCCTCGAGATCACGGAGCGATCCAAGCTCAAGGACATCCCCCAGTGGGAGAACGCGGTCGAGCGCATGCAGCAGGCCGGCTTCGACATCGCCGTCGACGACCTGGGTGCCGGCTACAACGCCCTGTCGATCCTCGCGGACCTTCAGCCCCGCTACATCAAGATCGACATGTCCATCGTGCGCAACGTGGACAGCGAGCCCCGCAAGCAGCGGCTGGTGGACCTGCTCTGCAAGTTCGGCGAGGCGACCGAGGCCCTGGTCATCGCCGAGGGTGTCGAGACCCAGGCCGAAGCCGAGACCCTGGTGGAGTGCCGCTCCCACCTGCTCCAGGGCTACTACTTCGGGCGTCCGAGCCTGGACATCGAGGCTGCCGCTCTCGCCGCGAGCTGACCGGGGCCGTGAACGGGCCGCGCCGACGTGGTGCGGCCGGCGCGGCGGGATAGCTGGCGGCCATGGCAGCCCCCCAGGTCATCGTCGGCTCCGCCGCGTGGACCGGGCCCCGGCCCGTGCTCACCATCGGAAATTTCGACGGTGTTCACCGCGGCCACCAGGAGCTCCTGAAGCGGCTGATCGCCCGGGCCCGGGAGCGCGAGGCACCGGCGACGGTCTACACCTTCGACCCGCCGCCCCGGGTGGTGCTGGAGCCCGGGCGGCACCCGCCGCGCATCCTGTCCCTGCCGGACAAGGTCGCGCTCCTCGGAGAGCACGGCGTGGAGCGGGTCGTGGTCGAGACCTTCGATCGCGGCTTCGCCCGGCACCCCGGGGCCTGGTTCGTCGACGAGGTGCTCGGCCGCCGCCTGGACCCGCTGGCGCTGCTCGTGGGGCACGACTTCCGCTTCGGGCGCGGGCGCGAGGGCACGGCGGCACTGGTGCGCGCCCGGCTGCCGGAGCTACCCTTCTCCCAGCTCGAAGCCGAGCGCGAGGGCGACCGGATCATCTCCAGCTCACGCATCCGCGAGGCCGTCGCCCGGGGCGAGGTCGCGCTGGCCGCCCGCATGCTCGGTCGCTGCCACCGCCTGCGCGGCGCGGTGGTGCACGGCGACGGGCGGGGCCGCACCATCGGCGTGCCCACGGCCAACGTCGACCCGGAGACCGAGCTGCTGCCCGCTCGCGGGGTCTACGCCGTGCGCCTGGTCGACGGCGGGGGCCGGGCTCTGCCCGGCGTCGCCAACCTGGGGGTCCGCCCCACCTTCGACGGCCGCACCTACACCGTCGAGGTCCACGTGCTCGACTTCGGCGAGGACCTCTACGGGCAGCGGGTCTCGGTGGACTTCGTCGCCCGGATCCGCGGAGAGCAGCGGTTCGCGGGCCCCGACGAGCTCGTGGCCCGGATCCGCCAGGACGTGCAGGCCGCCCGCGAGATCCACGCGGAGTGAGCAGGCGCGGCGCCAGCCCGGGACGCATCAGCGGCCACACCCGGGTCTACGGCCTGATCGGGCACCCCGTGCGGCACAGCCTGTCGCCGGAGATGCACACGGCGCTCTTCGCCCGGATCGGGCTCGACGCCGTCTACCTGGCCTTCGACGTGCACCCGGACCGGGCGGCCCTGGTGCCCGACACCATCCGCACCCTGGACCTGGTCGGGGTCAACCTCACCGTGCCGTTCAAGGAGCGGGTCATCGACCAGCTCGACCACCGGACCCAGGCCGTCGAGGAGGCCGGTGCGGCCAACGTCATCACCTGCATCGACGGCTGGCTCACCGGGTACAACACCGACGGCGAGGGCCTGGTGCGCAGCCTGTCCGACGAGCACGGCTGGAGCGCCGCAGGACGGCGCTGCCTGGTGCTCGGGGCTGGCGGGGCGGGGCGGGCCGTGGCGGCCTCCCTCGCGGCGGCCGGGGCCGAGCGGGTCTGTGTCCTCAACCGGACCGAGGGCCGGGCCCTGGCCGCGGTGGAGCACCTGGCGGCCTTCTCGCCGACCGTCGCCTTCGACACGGCTCCCCTGACGCCCCAGGCGATGGCCTGGGAGGCTCCCGGCACGGACCTGGTCGTGAACTGCCTGGGCGGCGGCGCCGTCGAGGCGGTGCAGGCCTTCGACCTGGGGCCGCTGCCCGCCGACGCGCTCTGGGTGGACATCAACTACTGGATGGCCGAGCCGCCCCAGCAGGCGGCCTGTGCGGCCCGGGGGCTGCGGTTCGTGGACGGCATGGGCATGCTGATCTACCAGGGCGCCCTGAGCTTCGAGCTCTTCACAGGACACCCGATCGATCCCGCGGAGCTCCGTGCCATCCTTGGGGCCAGGCACCTGGGATAGAGTGCGGCTGTGCCGTCGCCCCTGTCGATCCTCATCCTCCTGTTCGTGTTCGTCTGCGTGTTCGTGGTCGGCCTGCAGCTCTTCCCGTCGGGAGAGCGAGAAGAGGCCCGCCATCGCCTGGGCATCTCCGGGGTCGAGGCCGAGGAGCTCTCCCCGCTGATCACCGGGCTGCGCCCGATGTACCGGCTCATCACGCCCCTGGCGCGGCCCCTGGAGTTCCAGGACTACCGGGAGTGGGTCGAGCGAAAATTCGTCTCCGCCGGCATGTCCGGCGCCATGGACTCCGACGAGTTCATCGCCTACAAATTCCTGATGGCCGGGGGGTTCTGGGCCTTCTTCGTCGGGCTGTTCTTCAAGGGCCTGATCGGCTGGGACAACCCGGTGGCCGCCGACATCGCGGTGCTCGGCGTCGGCTTCTTCTTCCCGGACATCTGGGTGGTGGGCGAGGTCCAGCGCCGCCAGCAGGACATCCGGCGGTCCCTGCCCTACGTCATGGACCTCCTGACCCTGTCGGTCGAGGCCGGCCTGGACTTCGTGGCCGGGGTCAACAAGGTCTGTGAGAAGGCCCGCAGCGGCCCGCTGATCGACGAGCTCGCCTTCTTCCTCCAGGAGATCCAGGTCGGCGCCTCCCGCCAGCAGGCCCTGCGCAACCTGGCCTGGCGGGTCGACATGCCGGAGATGCGCAGCTTCTCCGCATTGCTCATCCAGGCCGACATCCTCGGTGCTTCGGTAGGACCCGTGCTGCGGGCACAGTCCGATCTCATCCGGACCCAGCGCTTCCAGCGCGCGGAGCGCATGGGCGCCTACGCCGCCCAGAAGATCCTGTTCCCGCTGATCCTCTGCATCATGCCGGCGGTGTTCATCATGATCTTCGGGCCCATCGCCCTGAACTTCGTCTACGGCAGCGGGGTCATCGGGGTCTAGCTTTGGGGGAGCTGCGCGTGCGCAACACCACTCGGGGCACGCTCCTGGCCGACCGGGCGCGCCACGCCCGGACCCTCTGGCAGCGGACCCGGGGTCTGCTCGGCACCGCCGGTCTCGAGCGGGGGGAGGGGCTCGTGATCGAGCCCTGCAACAGCGTCCACATGTTCGGAATGCGTTATGCGCTGGACGTCGTGTTCGCCGACCCGGAGGGCATGGTGGTGGGGCTGACCGAGAACCTGCGACCCTGGCGCGCGACGCGCATGCATCGGGGTGCGCGGTACGCGGTCGAGCTGCCGGTCGGCACCGTGGCCGCGTCCGGGACCCAGCGTGGCGATGTGCTCGCCTTCGAAGGAGTGACTGCGTGAGACTGGTGGTGGTGCAGGGACCGGAGTCCGGCGGCAGCTGGGACCTCCAGGCGGGCGAGAACGGCGCGGGCCGTGAGCCGGACAACCCCATCCACCTGCCCAGTCGCCGGGTCAGTCGGCGCCACTGCGTGTTCACGGTCCAGGACGGCCGGGTGTTCGTCCGGGACCTGGGCAGCGCCAACGGCGTGGTGGTCGAAGGCCGCCGGGTCCACGAGGCCGAGCTTCAGCACGGGCAGCGCCTGCAGCTCGGGGACTTCCTGCTCGCCCTCGACGCCAGCGCGGCACAGCAGCCCGCGGCCCAGCAGGGCGGGTGGGGCCAGCAGCCCGCCGCTCAGCAGCAGGCCCAGGGGGGCTGGGGGCAGCAGCAGGCGCAGCAGCAGGCCCAGAGCGGCTGGGGCCAGCAGCAGGCCCAGCAACACCAGGCCCAGCAGGCTCAGCAGCAGGCCCAGGGTTGGGGTCAGCAGCAGGCCCAGCAACCGCAGGCCCAGCAACCGCAGGCCCAGCAACCGCAGGCCCAGCCCGGCTGGGGTCAGCAGCAAGCCCAGGACGGCTGGGGCCAGGAGCAGCAGGCCCAACAGCAGGCCGGCTGGGGTCAGCAGCAGGCCCAGCAGGAGCCGCCGGCCTGGGGCGCCCAGGCCCAGGACGGCAACCCCTGGGGCCAGCAGCAGCAGGCCGGCTGGGGCGGGCAGCCCCAGCAGGGCTACGACGAGGTCGGCCTCGATGCCGGCGCACCGCCCGACTACTCCTCGGCCCAGGCCTCGGGCACCGTCACCCGCGAGATCGAGGGTGGGGGCTTCGACGCGAAGGTCCAGCGGGTCATCGCCCTGATCAAGCAGATGCCCTTCCCGGCGCGGCTGGGCATCGTGCTCTGGGCGGCGGTCGTGGTGCTCCTGCTGTCGCCGGTGGGGGGCTTCCTGCCCCTGGTCGAAGCCGCGAACGCCCGCATCGAGACCATGGCCGTCGAGCGCGGCATCGCCCTCGCCGAGCTGGTCGGCTACCGGAACGTGAACGCCATCGTCGAGCGCAAGAACAGCCTCATCGACACCCGCTTCCTCGAGGGTCGGACCGGCGTCAAGTTCTCCATGATCACCGACTCCCGGGGCGTGGTCCTGGCGCCGCCGGAGAAGGCCGGCCAGACCCTGGAGAAGGAGCCCGCCTACATCCAGGCCGCCCTCGAAGGTGGGGTCGGCCGGTCCGCCGAGGGCGAGCTGCTCGAGCTGATGGTGCCGATCAAGGCCGTCACGCGCGAGGGCGCCCCCCTCTCCACCGTGGGGTACGCCTACCTGCTCTACGACGCCAAGGAGACCGCAGCGACCCTGGGGGGCCTGACCGTCCGCGCGGCCCTGAGCATCCTGCTGCTCATCGCCATCGGGGTCGCGCTCTACTTCGCGGTCTGGCGCCTGGCCGTGGTGCCGGTCGCCCAGCTGCGGGAGGAGACCGAGCTGGCCGTGAAGGGCCACCAGGCCAAGGCCCTGGTCCGCACGCCGTGGCGGCAGCTCGAGGAGCTGGCGCACTCCATCAACCGTGCCGTGTCCCGCATGGAGGGCCACGCGCCCGAGGAGCCGGCGGCCGCTGCAGCGGCCGGTCCCGACCCGCGGGTGGGCTCACTCCTGCTGGCTTCCGGGTTCCCGGTGCTGCTGGTCGACGACCAGCTGCGCATCACCGAGCTCAACGCCGCGGCGGCCTACCTGCTGGGTGTGGCCGAAGACGGCGCGGTCGGGTCCAACGTCGTGGACCTGCTCCCGGACCGCGACGTCGGCGCGAAGCTGCGCCGGATGTTGGACGCGATCGGGGCCGCTCAGGGTAATGTCTTCTCGGACACGGCCGTGCTGTCCGGCCAGGAACGCAGGGTCACCGTGGCGGGCGAGCCCGGTGGTCCGGGAGGGGCCCCGCGGTATTCGGTCGTCGTCATCACCTGACCTCCGGGGCCATGACCCGCTCATGAACACACCGATGATCCTCGCCGTCGGCGGCCCGCTCCAGGGTCAGAGCTTCCCTGTGGATGCTCACGGCGTGCGGATCGGTCGGGATCCAGCCAACGAGGTGGTGATCCCGACCCCCGACGTCTCGCGGCACCACGCGCGGGTCATCCTGCACAACGGCGCCCTCTGGGTCCAGGACGCAGGCAGCCGGAACGGCGTCTACGTCAACGGCAACCGGGTCTCCGGGCACAAGCAGGTGTCCCCCGGGGACCGCGTCGTGGTGGGCAACTCGGAATTCCAGGTCGGCCTCACCGGCGACGACGAGAACTCCGTGTCCGTGAACATGGACTCGGTGCTGCCTGGCAAGAAGGCCAAGAACGCCCCCAAGGCCAAGAAGCCCAAGAAGCAGAAGGCCCCGAAGGCCGCCAGGGCCCCCGGCGACAAGCAGTGGAAGATCTGGCCCTTCGCCGTCGCCGGGGGGGTGGTGGTCGTGCTGCTGGGGCTTGTCGCCATGGCCGGGGGTGGCGATGGTGGCGCGGACGTGGAGCCGGGGGTGACAGCACCGCCTTCGTCCAGGTACGGACTGACGGCCTTGCAGCAGGAGCGGGACGCCGAGAAGACCGACAAGAGCCTGGAAGATGCGCCCAAGGCCCCGTCGTCGTTCACCGAGGGCCTGACCATCGCCGCCAGCGCCAGCAGCCCCGACCAGATGAAGAACTGGCCCAAGCCGCCCAAGGGTGCCTCCCCAGAGGACCTGCGCTTCAAGGCCGACACCTTCTACGACCAGCAGCGCCTGCGGGACTCGCTGAGCCACTACCAGATGGTCCTGCAGCTCGATCCCGAGTGCAACATCTGCGAGATGCGCATCGAGGACCTGGACGGTCGCATCCGAGAACAGGTCAGCGCGGCCTACATCGACGGCATGCGCTACCTCGACGCCCGCAAGTACCAGCAGGCCATCTACTCCTTCGAGAAGACCCTGCTCCTCGATCCGGACCAGACCCTGGAGGAGACCCTCAAGGCCGTCATCCAGATCGAGGAGACCAGGAAGAAGATGCCGAGACAGTACTGACGCCCGGGACGCCCTCGACCTCCCAGGGTGGCTGACGACGCTATACTCAGGAGTCGAGAGGTGCCTGGATGGCTGGTCGGTCGGCCGCGCTGCTGATCTTGAAGGACGACGACGTCGACCGTCGGATCACCCTCGAGGCGGGCAGCCTCGAGCTGGGTCGGTCCGACGACAACGAGATCTGTCTGCCGCACATCTCTGTGTCGCGCCGGCATGCCCGCATCTTCGTCACCGACGATCGCGTGGTCTTCGAGGACCTGGGCTCGGGCAACGGCTCCTGGTTCAAGGGCCGGCGCATCCGGACCCAGACCCTGGTGCACGGCGACGAGATCCTGATCGAGCCGTTCACCCTGCGGCTCGAAGTCGACGAGCTGCAGCCCGTCGAGGAGATCGCCGATGCCACCGACGGCGGTCACACCGAGCCCGGCGGCGGCGGCCACACCGAAGTGCTGCCCGGTGGCGAGTCCTCCCTGCCCACCGCACCCGAGCCCGAAGCGCCCCGGGCCCGGCTGGACACGGTCGCCGGCTCCCGCCTCGAGGAGACCTACGAGGTCGGCACCGAAGGCCTCACGATGGGCCGCAGCGAGCAGCGGGACATCGTGCTGGTGGATCCGGCCGCCAGCCGTCTGCACTGCGAGGTGGTCTACAGCGCCGGCCGCTTCCAGCTCCGTGACCCGGGCTCTGCCAACGGCCTGTTCGTCAACGGGCGGCGCGTGAGGGAGAAGCTGCTCGACGACGGGGACATGATCCGGATCGGCAGCACGGAATTCCGCTGGGTCCAGGAGAGTCAGCACGCCCCGTCCACGGTGGCCATCGAGGAAGAGCCCCCGGAGCACACCGAGAATTTCTCAGCCGTGATGGCCGGTGTCGGAGACCCCCCCCCGGTCGGCCACAGCGAGCCAGCCGACACCTTTGGCTCCCCCGCCCGCGCCGCCCCCGAGTCCTTCGCGGGCAACAACGGCGTGTCCTTTGGCGCGGCACCGGCCGCCCCAGCTCCGCCCCATGACGACGAGCTCCGGGCGGACCGGAGCTTCAGTGCGCCGGCCCAGCCCGCACCGGGTGGCTTCGGGGCGGCGACCCCCGGCGGCTTCGCCCCGCCCCAGGAGCCCGCCGCCAGCTTCGGAGCCCCGGCGGCGGAGCCAGCCGCACCACCGCCGGGCAGCTTCGGCGCCCCGCCACCGGCGGAGCCCGCCGGTGCGCCGCCGTCCTTCGGTGCCCCACCTTCGGCCGACTCCGGTCCGCCGCCCGCCTTCGCGGCGCCTCCCAGCAGCGGTGCAGCGCCCGCGATGGGGGCACCGTCCTTCGGCACTCCCGGTGCCGGCGGCTTCAACGCCCCGGCCAGGCCCGACCCCCTGGCCCCCGACCTGGGCGCTGCCCCCTCCGGTGGCTTCGGCGGGGTGGAGATGGCCTTCGGCGGCGGCAGCGGCAGCGCCCGGCGGCAGGGCGGCTTCATGAGCAGCCCGATCAACCGCATCTCCGTCGGCATCCTGGCCCTGATCGTCCTGATGATGGGCTACAAGGCCGTCCGCGACGTGAGCTTCGGCGGTGGCGCGACCGGCCCGATCCCGGGGTCCCCGACACCGTTCCCGGGCAGCACACCCGAGAACGAGTTGCTCTACAACGCGAAGATGGACGACGGCTGGTCCAGCTTCCGCGACGGCCGCTACTTCACGGCCAGCGCCAAGTTCGCCGAGGCGATGTCCGTCATCCCCGCCCGTCCCGAAGCCAAGCGCATGGCCGCCTACTCCTTCGAGTTCGTGGTCATCGGCACCTTGGAAGAGGTCGTCGCCGGCAACGCCCAGTCCGCCGAGCAGAAGGCCCAGCTCAAGCAGGACGCCCTGGACCAGGCCACGAACGCCCTCGGTGGGCGCTCCATGCGGCGCCTGAAGGCCGCCCGGTCCCAGGTCCAGGACGCCCTGGACCAGGTCGGCGAGGACCGCGACCTGCGCAACGCCGAGGCCGAGCTCAACAAGAAGATCAAGTCCCTGGGCGGCGCCATGGCCCGCCAGAGCAAGAAGAACCACGCCAAGTCGGTGGAGGAGCTCTACAACAGCTGTCAGGGCGAGCTGCAGCGCCGCAACTACCCCCAGGCCAAGAAGTGCTTCCGCCAGGTCATGGCCCAGGACACCGACCGCAAGACCCCGTACTACGTGCAGGCGGAGGACGGCATCAAGCGCGTCGACAACGAGATGCGCAAGCGGGCCCAGCCGCTGTACCAGCAGGGGGTCAGCTACATGAACCAGGGCCGCAACAAGGAAGCCCGCTCCAAATTCCGCGAAGCCCTGCGGCTCTACCCCGACTACACCTCGGCCAAGCAGAAGCTCGACCAGGTCCAGACCCTGCTCCAGCAGCAGGCCTCGGAGAAGTACAAGCAGGCCAAGGTGTTCGAGTCCGCGAACCAGATCGACAAGGCCATTGTCTACTACAAAGAGGTGCAGTCCCTTGTCGGCAACTCCAAGGATCGTCTCCACAAGATGGCCCAGGACCGGATCAACAACCTGGTCCAGTAGCCTCCTGGCCCTGGCGCTCCTGCTCCACACGGGCTGCGCCAACCGCCGGAGCGTGGCGCTCGAAGGGGTCCCCGTCAAGGCCGCCACCGTGGATGAGCCTGCGCCAGACAGCCCGCGCGGTGTGCTGGCCCAGGGCTCCGAAGCCCTGGACGTCAGCGTGCGCCAGCAGGCCCTCGGTCAGCTGGTCCGCCACAGCGCCGACCCGGCCGGCGGCAGCTGGGCTGCCCGGGCGCTGTACGACCCGAGCATCTACGTCCAGCGCAGGGCGATCGAAGCCCTGGGTGGGCGGCTCGAGGAGCCCGCGGCGGCCGACCTGCTCCTGGAGGTCGTCGGTCGTGACGGGGTCGAGCCCTACACCCGCGGCCTCGCCGGCCGGCTGCTGGCCGCCCACGGAGACCACCGCGCCCTGCCCCCCCTGCAGACCGCGCTGGCCGCCGCCGAGGAGGACTGGCAGCGAGCCCCCCTCGCCCTCGCGGCCGCCATGCTCGGCGACGCCGACGCGCTGAGCCAGCTCCAGCAGAGCCTGCGGCGCGGCGAATTCCCCCTGGAGGTCGACTTCTTCCTCGCCCTGGGCACCTGCGGCCTCGGCGGCCTGGCGGAGCCCCTGGCCGCCGGGGCTCGCCGGCTGGAGGAGGACCTGGTCCTGCCCGCTGCCGCGGCGTTGCTCCAGCTGGGCTCCGACGCTGGCCCGGCGCTGTTCCGCGCCACCCTCAGCGGCGGCGACCTGGAGCTCCAGCTCCAGGCCCTGGACTTCCTGGCGCCCGTGGCCGGCCCCGAGGCCGACGACCTCATCCAGAAGGCTCGGCTCACGGGTGGCACCACGGTCAGCACCTACGCCGGTCTGGTCCAGCTCGCCCGGGGCGAAGGCAGCCCCCGAGATGCCCTGGAGCACTCCCGGGGTCTGGACCGCGAGGACCGCCAGCAGGCGATCTGGGCCCTGGGCCACTACCTGGCCACCAGCGCGGAACCCCGCCAGGAGGCCCAGGTGCGCGACCGCCTGCGCCAGGCCCTGGGCGACGTCGAGCTGATGGTCGTGCACCAGGCCATCCGGGCCCTCGCCCGGTCCGGCACCGCCGACGACCTGCCGGCGCTCGAGGAGCTCATGCAGCAGGAGTTCGTGGGCGTGCGGGTGGCGGCGGCGAGCGCGGCCCTGGAGATCGAGCGCCGGGCGGCGGGCTGAGGGCTCTACGACCGCCAGACCTGCCAGAGGGTGAGCAGGAACAGCGGCAGCGCCACCGCGTAGAAGACCCAGGCCAGCACGGGGATGCCCAGGACCTGGGCCCCTGGCGCGTCCAGGGACAGGCTCCCGCAGATCGCGGCCGTGATCGACAGGGCGGCCAGGATGGTCCGGGCCTGGCTGCGCTCCCGGTGGGCCTGGCTCGCCGCGTCGGGCCGGGCCGTGACGTCCAGGTGCACCCGCTGGTGGTCGAGGTCGTCCAGGAACTGGCTCAGCGACGTCGGCAGCCGACGCCCCAGGGAGCTCAGGGTCACCGCCGTGTAGAACAGGTCCTCCCGGACCCGCTTGCTGGAGAAGCGCTCGGCGATGAGCCGCTCGACCCAAGGCCGGGCCGCCCCCAGGGGGTCCACCTCGGGAATCAGGCTCTTGGCCAGGCCCTCGGTGGTCAGCAGGGCCTTGAAGAACATCGTGTAGTTGGGCGGGGCCCGGACGTTGTGCCGCAGCGCCCCCCAGGCCAGGTCCTGGAGGAACTGGCCGATCTGCATCGACTGGAAGCTGACCCCCTCCCAGTTGCGGCTGACCACCTCCAGGGCGTCCCGCTCGAAGGCGTCGTAGTCGACACGGCCCTCCTTGATCGCGATGTCGAAGAAGGTCCGGCTGATGGTCCGGAAGTCCCCCCGCTCGAGGGCGAAGATCAAGGTGACCAGGTGGTCCTGCATGTCCCGGGTCAGTCGCCCGACCATGCCGAAGTCCAGCAGGCCCAGGCGGTGGTCCGGCAGCACCAGGACATTGCCCGGGTGCAGGTCGCCGTGGAAGTAGCCGTGGGCGAAGAGCATCTGGTAGGCGACGTGCAGGTAGCGCCGGCCGACCAGGGACATGTCACAGCCGGCCTCCCGGGCCTTGCGGATCTTCACGCCCTCCAGGAAGTCCATGCACAGCACGCGCTGAGTGCTGAGCTGGTGGTGGACCCGGGGGATGACCACCGTGTCGTCGCCGGCGAAGTTCCGGGCGAAGCGCTCGGTGTTGTCCGACTCCTCCTTGAAGTCCACCTCGGCCAGGATCGAGCGCTCGAACTGCTCCAGGATCCCGTGCGGATCGAACAGCGCGGCCTCGGGAAACTCCACCAGGGCACGGTTCACGAGCAGGTGGAGGATGCTCAGATCGGAGCGGATCTGTGGCCCCAGTCCGGGTCGCTGGACCTTGAAGACCACCGCCGTGCCGTCCTCCAGGCTCGCCAGGCTGTCGGGATCGAGGATGACGCGGGTCTT
>CAYFPX010000034.1:0-6047 GCA_964344945.1 uncultured Enterobacterales bacterium | reverse complement strand
GGGGGGCCTCGGAGAAGTCCGCGACGGCGTCCCGCCAGTCCTCGCCCAGCTCTCGGACCAGCTGCCCGGCGATCTCCGAGAAGGGCAGGGGCGCCACGTCGTCCTGGAGCTGCTGGAAGGCCTCGACGTAGTCCGGGGGGATGACGTCGGGGCGGGTCGACAGGACCTGACCGAGCTTGATGAAGGTGACCCCGAGCTCCTGGACCGCCGCCACGGCCCGGGCGGGGTTGGTCGTGAAGCCCTCGTCTCGCGGTCCCCGCTGTCCGCTCAGGCCCTTGAGGCCGGGCACGTCCACGTGGGCGAAGAGGAAGCCGAAGCCGTGGCGCACCAGCACCGCGGCGACCTCTCGCAGGCGGTTGATGTCCCGGACCCCGGCCGCCACGGTGCCGACGGTCCGCACGACGGGGCGGACGATGCGCATCGTGCTCCGCTAACCGGCGAGCTGGGGCAGGCGATCGCGCCACCCCGGGAGGATCGCCGGGGTGAGCCGGGCGTCCAGGGGCCGGGGACCCAGGCCGAGGGTCTCGAGCGCCACCGGATGCACCCGGTCCAGCAGACCGAGGGAGCCCGCGACGGCCTCGGCCACCTCGGCCCAGGTGCCTTCGTGTGCCCCGATGGCGTGGGTGAGCCCGGTCGGCCGGGTCAGCAGGTGGCGCGCGAGGTCGTCGACCCAGGTGGGCTGGACCGGCCAGTCGTCGATGGCGGTGACCGGGCCCGCGCGAAGCGCGGCCCCGAGCCGCGAAGGGAAATTCCGTCCCCCCGCCCCATACAGCCAGCCCGTCCTCACCACCGACCCGCCGGCCGCCAGCACCGCCGCCTCGGCCTGGGCCTTCTGGCGACCGTAGGCGTTCACCGGCGCCACCGGGGTCTCCGGGCCGTGGGGTCCGGCACCGGAGAAGACGTAGTTGGTCGAGACCAGCAGCACGGGGACCCGGTCGGCCCACCAGGCTGGCGCGGCGACATTGACCGCGTGCGCCCGGGGGTCGGTGGTGCAGCGGTCGACCTCGGTCACGGCGGCGCAGAACACCACCGCCTCGGGCTGGTGCTGGGCCAGGCAGGCCTCGCTGCGGACCGGATCCGTGACGTCGAGCTGCCCGTGCCCCAGCGCGAGTGCACCCAGGCGCGCAAGTGCGCCCCCCAGGAGCCCATCGCCACCAGTGACGAGAATACGCATCTCAAGCCGATCCAAGGCCTGCATTTTGACAGGGTGCAGGGATTCTCCCTACCCTCGCTTGGCCGCGGGGCCGCCTGGACACAGCGACACCGCACCACCACGACGGCCACCGGGCGGGGCAGGCCTGGGCTCCAGGAGGGACATGTTCGAGGGGATCACCTTCCACGGTCGCCTCTCGCGGCGGGACGGCCGCCCGGCCAACCCTGGCACCTACACCCTGCGCTTCGCCCTGCACGCGGACAGTGTCACCGGCCGCTCGAACTGGCAGGAAGACCAGGACGGGGTCAACGTCGGACCCGGTGGCTTCTTCAGCGTGGTGCTGGGCAGCGTGTACCCCCTGCGGGCCGACCACTTCGTGACCCTGCCGCGCTGGCTGAGCGTGCGGGTCCTGCGGCGCGGCCAGCCCGAAGAGGAGAACGGCGTCCGCACCCCGCTGCTCGGCGAGACCATGCGGCTCGCCAAGGTGAACTCCCAGTTCGAGAAGCGCTTCAAGATCCTGGAGACCTTCCGAGAAGACGCCGTGGCCGGACCCGACCCCACCCGCCTCGCGACCCGGGTGGACGGTGTCGACGGGCGCCTCAAGGGCATCGAGGACAGCCGCCTCCCCAACGCCGAGTCCTCCCTCACGGAGCTCGAGACCGGCGTCGAGAAGCTCGGCGGCGACGACGGCCGCGTCACCTGGCTCGAAGACCGCCTCGACGACATCGACGGCCCGGACGGCGACATCGTCGACCTGGTCGAGCGCATGGAGCGGCTGGAGAAGAAAGCCCCGGAGCTGTTCGAGATCCTGGAGGACGAGCCCCGCCGCGAGGCCCAGCTCCGCATGCGCATCGCCACCCTCGAGGAGATGCTCAAGGCGCTGGGCAGCGAGCTCGCACAGCTCCAGGCCCTGACCGGCGCATCCAGGGAGCGCAAGCTGCCGACCCCCGCGGAGCTCGGCGCGGTGGACAAGAAGGGCGACTCGATGTCCGGGGCCCTGGTGATCCAGAAGGGCGGGCTCGAGGTCGTCTCCGGCGGCATCCAGGCCCGGGGTGCGAACGTGAACACCCTGGAGGCCGCCAACCTGGTGCGGGCCCCCAAGGTCATCACCGAGGCGCTGGAGCTTCGGGGCGAGCTCACCGTCGACAACATCTCCCGCGCGGTCCAGGTCCGACTGATCGAGGGCCGACACGCCTCCGGGCGCAAGGACGGCCCCCTGCACGTCAACACCCGCAGCGGGGGCGAGGTCGTCATCGGCCGCGCCGACAACGCCGCCGGCGTCCAGGTCCACGGCCCCCTGAAGGCCACAGAGCTCTCCTCCACGGGCGCCGACGTGGCCGAGCACTTCGTCGGTGAGGGCCTCGCGCCCGGCGACGTGGTCCGCTTCGTGGGGCCCGGTCGTCGCATCGCCCACGCCAGCGTCGAGGCCGATCCGGCGGTCATCGGCGTGGTCAGCACCGCACCCGGCCTGGTGCTCGGCGAGGCTCTGGGGCAGGTCGCCGTCGCCATGACCGGCACGGTGCCGTGCAAGGTCGACGCCACCCGGCGCCCGATCCGGGTCGGCGACCTGCTGGTCGCCAGCGACACCCCGGGGCACGCCTGCGTGCTCGTCGGCCGGGAACCGCCGGCCGGCGCGGTGGTCGGCAAGGCCCTGGCCCCGCTCGCCAGCGGCCTGGGCACCGTGCCCATCCTGGTGCGATAGGGGCCTCCACTCAGGAGAGACCCCGCTGATGGCTGCATCCCCGAAGCTTCCGCCCTGGGCCGACGAGCTCCGCGATCGCTACCTGGCCGGCGAGGCCAGCATGTTCCTGCTGCACGGCAACGTCCGTGACCTGTTCTGCTGGACCAACGGCCAGGGCGAGGTCGAGTGGCTGCCCCTGGGCCGCTTCCTCGAGGCCTTCCTGTCCCGCACCAAGGAGATCGTGGTCGCGTACAACTGCTCCGAGGGGCTGGACTTCGCGGAGCCGTCCATGAACCCGCGCTTCGCCCGGGCGATCAACGCCCGCAGGACCCTCGAGGGCCGGGAGCAGGTCAAGGAGCTGCCCCGCAGCGCCAACAAGGTGCTGCCCCTGCTCGAGGACCTGGTCACCGACCAGACCCAGAGCGCCGCCGTGGTCCTGGACTACGTCGAGACCATCGTGCCCGCGGGCGAGCTCAGCTTCATGAACGAGGCGGACAAGGCGAATTTCGTGACCCTGCAGCGGTGGGCGAGCGACCCGGCCCTGCTCCAGTCCGACAACCTCGTCATCCTGATCACCGAGCAGCTCGGCGATCTCCAGCGTCGGGTCGTGAGCTCGGCCCAGCTGCACGCCATCGAGGTCCACCTCCCCGACGAGCACGGCCGCGCCAGCTTCCTGGACCAGCAGGACCTCGGCGACATCGAGCTGGAGATGGGCGTCGAGCACCTGGCCCGGCACACCGCGGGCCTGACCCTGGTGCACCTGCGGGGCCTGCTGCGCCAGGCGCGGCAGTCCGGCCAGCCGATCTCCTACCGCACGGTCACCCGGCGCAAGAAGGCCATCATCGAGCAGGAGTGCCACGGCCTGGTCGAATTCCTGGATCCGGACCACGACTTCAGCCACGTCGGCGGCATGGCCCAGGTCAAGGCCGACCTGATGCGGATCGCCGACGCCGTGAAGAGAGGCCACCGCAACCGGGTCCCGATGGGCCTGATCTTCGTGGGGCCCATGGGCACCGGCAAGACCTACGTCGCCGAGGCCTTCGCGGCCGAGAGCGGGCTCACCTGCCTGAAGTTCAAGAATTTCCGCGAGAAGTGGGTGGGCTCCACCGAGGGCAACCTGGAGAAGATCCTCCAGGTCGTCGACGCCCTCGGCTACGTCCTGCTCATCATCGACGAGGCCGATCGCTCGCTCTCGGCGGGCAGCGAGGGAGACGGCGGCACCAGCTCCCGGGTCATCGCGCGGCTCAAGGAGTTCATGTCGGACACCTCCCACCGCGGGCGGGTGGTGGTCCTGCTGATGACCAACCGGCCCGACAAGCTGGACACCGACCTGAAGCGACCCGGTCGCTTCGACGTGAAGGTCCCCTTCTTCTTCCCCGAGGCGGACACCGAGCGGAAGCTCATCCTGGAGGCCCAGCTCCGCAAGAACAAGCTGGAGCTCACCGAGGGCGTGACCCTCGACGCTGCGGTCGAGGACACTGCCGGCTACTCGGCCGCCGAGCTCGAGGCGGTCCTGCTGGCCGCCGCCGGCAACGCCAGCGCCGCCGATCGCCTGGCCATCTCCCAGCAGGACCTGGACAAGGCCGTCGCCGACGTCATCCCCAGCCGCGACACCCGCATGCTGAAGTTCATGGAGATGCTCGCCGTGTTCGAGGCCAGCTCCCGGCGCATGTTGCCCGAGCGCTACCAGGCCATCGAGACCGACGAGGTGCTCGAGCGGCTGGACATGCTGCGGGCGGCGCTGGGTCGGCGGGTCCTGTAGGGCGACGCGCTCAGTCGTCGGACCAGAGCCAGGTCCACCACGCCTTGAACCGGGCCCAGAGCCCTTCCGGCTCCAGCTCGGCCACGACCGGGTCCGCGGCGGGTGCTCGCGCCGCAGCGCCCGGAGCCCCGCCGTACTCCGAGTACTCGCTGTCGTCGTCGTCGATGATCTCCCGGAGCACCGCGGCGTCCGCGACCTCGGTCCGGTCGATGGCGGGCACCGCGCTCGGGTCGTCCTCGATCTCCCGCAGGACCCAGTTCTGGGCCATCTCGGTGCGGGCTTCCTGTGCATCGAAGGTCAGGGTGGAGAACACCGGCGCAGGGGGCAGGCCCATGCGGTCCCGGAGCCAGGCGTCGAGCTGGTCGTGGGGCACGAACACGCTGGCGGAGACCAGCTTGCGCGCCGCGCTGACCGCCACGTCGCCGAAGCTGTGCCGGCGGGAGGTGAACGCCGTGTCCCTGGGCGGGGTGAGGCCCATCGCGTTCATCGCCTCCAGCAGGTCCATCGCGCCGTCTTCCGGCCGATCCAGGGGGACCACCAGGGCGCGCGGGGCCAGCTCTTCGAGGGCCATGAAGACCTCGGGTGGGGTCTCCAGGGACACCACCTGGACGTCCTCTTCGCCGTCCAGGCCCTGCAGCGTGTCCGCGAGACGTCCTGCCGGGTCGTACAGCAGCAGTGTGGCCAAAGGCTCTCCCCGGACCATCATCCCACTGATCATCGATCTTGACGGCCCTGAGCGCGCGGCCTAAATGGCTCCGGCTTCGGGCCCCCGTCTCAGCGGGGCCCCTTCGAGGGAAGAACGATGTACGCGGTCATCCAGAGTGGCGGCAAGCAGTACCGGGTCGCCGAAGGCGACACGCTCCAGGTCGATCAGCTCAAGGCCGAGGTCGGCAGCTCCGTCGAGCTCCCGGTCCTGCTCCTGGGCGGCGACAGCCCCAAGGTCGGTGCCCCGACCGTGGACGGCGCGGCGGTCAAGGCCACCGTCGTGAGCCACGAGCTCGGCGACAAGGTCACGGCCCTGAAGTACCGCCCCCGCAAGCGCTACCGCCGGCGGTTCGGCTTCCGCGCCTCCCTCACCACCCTGAAGATCGACAAGATCGAGGCCTGAAGGCCCGAGGACAGCTTCCATGGCTCACAAGAAGGGACAGGGTTCTACCCGGAACGGCCGCGACTCCAACCCCCAGTACCGGGGCGTCAAGCGCGGCGACGGCCAGGCCGTGAAGGCCGGAAACATCCTCGTGCGTCAGCTCGGCACCCGCTTCCACGCGGGCCGCAACGTCGGCACCGGTCGCGACTGGACGCTCTTCGCCCTGGTCGACGGCCGGGTCCGCTACGAGACCTTCCGCGGCGGCAAGAAGCGCATCAGCGTCTACCCGATCGACTCAGCCTGCTAGTCCCCTGTCTCAGAGATTCGTGGACACTCGCTTGCCCTCGCCACGCCTGGCGGCCCG
>CAYFPX010000033.1:31104-48695 GCA_964344945.1 uncultured Enterobacterales bacterium | reverse complement strand
GGCCCGGAAGCCCTCGTGAGGCCGCGGGGCGGCCTCACCGAGCGCTAGTTGAGCGCCAGCCGCTCCAGCACCACCGGGTCCTCGAGGGTCAGGCCCGCGCCGCGAGCCACGCACTGCATCGGGTCCGGGGCCACCGAGCAGGGCAGGCCGGTGGCGTCGGCCATGACCTGCTCGATCTCCGGCAGCTGGGCGCCGCCGCCGCAGAGCACGATGCCGCGCTCGATGAGGTCCGCGCCGAGCTCCGGCGGCGTGGTCTCCAGGGTCTCCCGGATGGCCTCGACGATCCGCGCCAGGGTGCCGGCGACCGCCGAGCCGATGTCGGCCCCGGTCAGGGTGACCTGGCGGGGGATGCCGGTCTCCGCGTCGCGGCCCTTCACGGTGGTGTGCCGGGGCTGGGAGGTGGGCGCTGCGCAGCCGATCTCCAGCTTCACCGCCTCGGCCGTGCGCTCGCCGATGATCAGGCCGTGGTGGTCGCGGACCGCCTGGATGATGGCCTTGTCCATGTGGTCGCCCGCAACCCGCAGGCTGCGGGAGCGGACGAGGCCGCCCATGGAGATCACCGCGACCTCGGTGGTGCCTCCGCCGATGTCCACGATGAGCGTGCCGGTGGGCTCCATGACCGGGAGCCCGGCCCCCAGGGCCGCCGCCAGGGGCTCGGGCACCAGGAAGACCTCCTTGGCGCCGGCTGCTCGTGCCGACTCGTGCACGGCCCGCTTCTCGACCTCGGTCACGCCGCTGGGGATGCAGACCAGCACCCGGGGCTTGAACAGGCCCTGGCGCCCGGCGGCCCGCAGGATGAAGTAGCGGATCATCTCCTCGGCCACCTCGAAGGCGGCGATGACGCCGTCCTTCAGAGGCCGGACGGCCGCGATGTTGCCCGGGGTGCGGCCGAGCATGACCCGAGCCTCCTCGCCGATCGCCAGCACCTCGGTGTAGGCGCCGGTCGGCGCGACCCGCACGGCGACCACCGAGGGCTCGTCGACCACGATGCCGCGGCCCCGGGCGTACACCAGCGTGTTCGCCGTGCCCAGGTCGATCGCGAGGTCCTTGGACAAACGGCCGAAGGCCCCTGAAGTGCTCATGCACTCAGGCGTATCCCGTCGACGCTGTCAGTCGTCCTCGATGCGCGGGTCGCCGAAGCCCCGCCGCAGGTTCTTCTCGGTCACGGGCTTCTCGAGCACCGCCGCCACGTGCTGGGCGTAGCCGCTGAGCTGCTTGTCGTCGGACAGCTTCAGGTTCATCTTGCGGCCGTCGTTGGTCACGATGTGCACCACGAAGGTCGCGTCCTCGCCGCCGATTCGGTACTCGACCTTGGCCACCTCGCCGAACATGACGCGGTCGGTCTCGACCCGGTCCTTGAAGGTCTTGGTGAAGACGATGGAGGCGGACTCCTCGTCGATCACGATGTTCTCCGTGGCCGCGCGGGCGTTCACGTAGAAGAACACGCCGTAGCCGATGCCGACCATCCCCACGAGCAGGATCAGGAAGCCGATGAGGCCGGCGCTGCCGGACTTGACTGGCTCGTCGTTGAAGTCGTGGAAGCAGTGCTTGCAGCGGCTCGCGGCTGCAGGCACCACCTGTCCGCAGGAAGGGCAGTCCTTGGTCGACACTCAGGCTCCCGCACAAGTCGAAGCGGACTTGTAAAGCCGGGCCGTGTCCCGTGTCAAGACACCGCGGGTCAGCCGGTCGTCAAGGTCCGCGCCTGCTCGGCGCCGACCGTTCAACCGCGGACTTCGTGGGCGAAGCGCGCCAGGGGGCGGAGCAGCACCGGGACCATCAGGGGGATTGCGCTGCCGGGGCGGTTCTTGCGGTAGATCCGCCAGATCTTCTCGCCGGCCTTGACCATCGAGCGGGTGTCGTGCTTCCAGCCCATCGCCCTGGCCAGGGCCTGGCGGTGGTCCACCGGGAGCTCTTCGAGGTCCTGGGTGTCGTACTTGGAGAAGGGCAGGCCCTCCCGGCGGGCGAGCTCGAGCAGCCGGGGGACCAGCTCCTCGACCAGGCCGCGCCGGTCGATCTCCTCTTCGGGGACCAGATCCAGGTCCACGGCCCAGTCGGCCAGGTCCTTGTCCGGCAGGTAGTCGAGTCCTTGGACCTCCCGGTCCGTCAGCACGAATCGCACGGTGAAGCCTTCCTCGGTGACAGCCACGGGCGAGGGAAGGGACTATAGCCTCCCCCTGGAGGTTCCCGGCACCGATGCGCTGGCTCGCCTGGCTGCTGTTCCGTCCGCCCGCCCTGGTGCTCGCCGGGCTGCTGGCGTGGATCCAGTCCCGCCGCTTCGGCAAGGCCGCCGTGCTGGAGCTCCACCTGGGCCGGCTGGACCGGGCGGCGGTGGACCTGGAGCGGCTGGCGGACTTCGAAGCGGCGGCGCGGCACCCCCGGGTCCGCGGCGTGCTCGTGCACCTGGACACCCTGCCCCACGGCTGGGCTGGGCTCCAGGAGTGGCAGGCGGTCCTGGAGCGGCTGAAGGACCAGGGCAAGCTGCTGGTGGCCTGGGCCGAGGCCCCGTCCACCGCGGCCTACACCCTCGCCGCCGTGTGCGACCGGGTCGTGCTGCCGCCGCTGGGCGAGGTGGGCCTGGTCGGTGTGGCGGGCCAGCTGCGCTTCCTCGGCGGCGCCCTGACCCGGCTCGGACTGGCCTTCGAGCTCGAAGCCGCCGGCGCCTACAAGAGCTACGGAGAGACCTTCACGCGGACCTACGCGACCCCCGAGAACCGCGAGGCCACCCGCGCCCTGGTCGACGGCCTGCACGACGAGGTGGTGGAGACCATCGCCCGGCACCGGCGCAAGACCCCGGCCGAGGTCCAGGCCCTGGTCGAGCGAGCGCCGCTGACCGCCCAGGAAGCCCTGGACGCAGACCTGGTCGACGAGATCGCCTACGAGGACGGCCTGGACGACTGGCTGACGGAACAGCTCGACCGCAAGCCCCGGCGGGTCGGGGCCCGGGGAGCCGCCCGGATCGAGGGCTGGCTGCGCTGGCTCCGGGGCGTGGCCTCTGGCGAGCCGGTGGTGAGCGTGCTGCACCTGGAGGGCGCGGTGGTGGTCAACGAGCGGTCCCAGCGTGGCCGCGCGGCCATCGCCTCCCGGCAGGTGGTGCCCGCCCTGCGCGTGCTCCGGGAGCGGGACGACGTGGTGGCCGTGGTGCTGGCGGTGGACTCCCCTGGGGGCTCCGCCCTGGCCTCGGACCTGATCTGGCGCGAGGTCGAGCTGCTCAAGCGCAGCAAGCCCGTGGTCGCCTGGTTCGGCGACACGGCCGCCAGCGGCGGGTACTACCTGGCCGCCGCGGCCTCGGAGATCCTGGCCCGGCCCGGCACCCTGACCGGCAGCATCGGTGTGGTCGGCGGCAAGCTGGTGCTCGGCAAGGCCGCGGCCCGGGTGGGGGTGCACTCGGAGTGGGTGGGCGCCGGGCCCAACGCTGGCATCTACGACCCGGCCCGGGCCTTCACGCCGGCCCAGCGGGACCGCTTCCGCGCCGTGCTCCAGCAGACCTACGACACCTTCATCCAGCGGGTGGCGGCCGGGCGGCGACGCCCGGAAGACGCGGTGGAGCCCTTCGCCCGAGGCCGGGTCTGGACTGGCCGCGCGGCGCTGGAGCACGGCCTGGTCGACGCCCTCGGGGGCCTCGAGGACGCCTTGCTCCGGGCCCGGCGGCTCGCCGGTCTGACCCCCGGCGCGGGCTGGCGCCGGGAGGACCTCGCCTTCAAGCCCCGGCGCTCGGTGCTCTCGCGCTTCGTGCGCCTGGAGGCCCTGGTCCCCGAGCTCCCGGCCGAGGCCCGCCTGCTCCAGGACCACCCGGGCCAACCCCTGGCCCTGGCCGGGCTGCAGCTGGAGTTCGAGGGCCTGGGCGAGCGCTGATCAGCCGTTCGTGCCGAAGACCGCCTCGTACCCCCGCACCAGGTAGAGCGCGTAGAGCACCTGGGCGATGCCCGGACCGAGCAGCGGCAGGATCTGCCCCAGGATCATCACCACCACCATGCCGACCAGGGTGAAGCCGATGGTCCACCACGGCCGGCGGAAGAACTGGCGCACGCTCTCGGCCATCGCGTCCAGGGGATCTCGCCCGTCGAGCACGACCAGCGGCAGGGCCCACACGAAGAGCGCCCCGGCCAGCAGCCCCGGCAGCACACACAACATGAAGCCCGCCAGCCCTGCGAGCCCGGTGAAGATCACCACCGCCAGCACCGGCAGCACGCCGGTGAAGGTCCCTCGCCACAGCCCTTCGAGGCTGGGCACGACCCCGTCCCGGCGCTCGGACCACGCCAGGCGGAGCAGGCCGGCGAAGACCAGCTGCCAGCAGGCCGTGAACATCAGCACACCGGCGAGCAGCCCGGCCGCGAGCGGCAGCAGGAGCTCCGGCGGCGGGCTCGCGCCCGCGGCGTCGGCGATGCCCAGCGCCAGGCCGCCGACCACCCCGACCCCGACCAGGACGAAGGTCACGAACATCAGCAGGGCGGCCACCACCAGGGCCAGCAGCCCCCAGCTGCGCCACTCGTTGGCGAAGTGCTGGATGGTGCCCGAGACCAGATCGACGATGCTCGCCCGCTCGTCCATGGCGCGATGCTACCGGACCGGCGGGTCCCCGTAGACGAGCCGGTAGGCCATCAGCGCCCCGAGGACCTTGCGCACGTACCGGCGGGTCTCCGAGTAGCTGATGTCCTCGCTGAAGCGGGCCGCCGTGGGTGGGGTGTCGTAGCCGCCGAGCCAGCGATCCACGGCCTCTGCGCCGCCGTTGTAGCCAGCGATGACCAGCGGGAGCGACGGCTGCACGGCGGAGCTGCGCCAGTGTGCCTGGAGCCTTCCGAGCTCGGTGGTGCCGAGCAGGGCGTTGTAGCCGGGCTCGTAGAGCCGCTCCGGGTCGTAGGGACCCGCGAAGCGCAGCGGGTGCAGCTCCGCCCCGAGGGCGGGCATCACCTGCATCAGGCCCCGGGCTCCCGCGGGGCTCGTGACGTCCGGGCGCAGGCCGCTCTCGACGGTCATGATCGCGTAGGGCAGCAGGGGGTGGAGGTCGGCCTCGGCGGCGGTCGCGCCTAGCTGGACGCCCAGGGGTGCGGGGTAGCAGGCCCGCATCGCGACGGGGTCGAGGCCGGTGCTGGCCGGCGAGCCACACCAGGGCGAGGCCAGGCGCTTGGCGAGGCGGCCGTCGCCAGCCCGGACGGCCAGGTGGGCGACCGCCAGAGCGGCGGTGCGCCCCTGCTGCTTCGCGGCCCGCTGGGCCGTCGAGAGCCACTCCCGGGCGAAGGCGGTCTGGCCGGCGTCGAGCAGGGCCTGGGCCTGCCGGACCCGCGGGTGGGCCGCCAGGAAGGAGCCGGGCACCTCGGGCACCTCGGCCGGTCCGAGGCCCTCGAAGCGGTGGCCCAGGTCGGCGGCCGCGAACCAGGCGGCGCCGCTGGTCGGGTGGCTGTCCAGCAGGGCCTGCAGGGCCTCGGTCATCGCGCCGTCGTCGCCCAGCCGACCGTGGGCCCGGGCCAGCCAGTAGCGGGCGGGGGGCACCAGGGAGCTGGTGGGGAAGGCCCGGACCAGGGTCGACCAGTGACCCCTGGCCGCCGCGGCCTCGCCGACGGTCCAGGCCATCCACCCCAGGTACCAGAGGGCTTCGTCGCCGTGCCGGCTGGTGGGGTACCGGTCGAGGTGGGCCTCGAGCTCCCGGGTGGCCGCCGCGGTGCGCTGCCGGTCGACCTCGAGGTAGCCGAGCTTGTAGCTGGCGGTGTCCGCGCGCTTCGTGCCCGGGAACAGCGCCACCAGCCGGCGGTAGGCCTGGCTGGCCCGGTCGTGCTCGCCGAAGCGGCTCAGGCCCAGGGCGTAGTGGTACAGCACCTCGACCTCGGACTCGACCCCGACCTGCTCGAAGGCCGCCACGGCGCGGGGGTAGTCCTTGGCCTTGAAGAGCGCGAAGGCGACCTGCCGGGTCCAGGCCCGCGAAGTGTCGCCGGTGGCCGCGGAGAGGCCGTCGAACAGCGGGACCGCCGCCTTGGCCTGGCCGCCCTTCACCAGGGCCTGGGCCCGGGTGAGCGCCAGGCTGCGACCCTCGGCGGTGTCGAAGTCGGGCACCGGCTCCCCGAGGGCCCGGAGCCGCTCGGCGGCCTGGCTCGCCCAGGGCGAGGTGGCGTGGCGGGCCCAGGTGGCCCGGTAGGTCGCGATCGCTGGCTCCAGGTCCCCGCGGCTCTCGGCCCCCCAGGCCAGCCAGTAGCGGGCCTCTGCCGCCACGCCGGTCTCCAGCAGGAGGCGCAGGTCCCCCTTGGCCGCCTGGCTGCGGTCCTGGGCGATGAGGGCCCGACCCCGGAGCAGGCGGGCCTCCAGGGCGGCGTCGCCGACGAGGTCGATGTCGACCAGCAGGGCCTGGGCCCGGGCCGGGTCGCGCTGGAGGGCCTCCCGGGCGTGCAGCAGCCGCAGCACGTCGCCCACGAGGGGGTCGGCGGCGTGGGTGTCGGTCAGCGGGTCCAGCCGGCCGCAGCTCGCCCGGGCCAGGGCGGCTTCGGCCGAGGTGTCGCCGACCAGGGCCGCCAGGGCGGCCGCGCAGTCCCCCCGGGCCAGGGAGTCGACAGCGGGAGCGGGCAGATCGGCGTGGGCCAGGCCCACCAGCAGCAACAGGGTCATCATCAGCCTGCAGAGACCCGGGGCATCAGAGACTCGTCCCGATGCGGAAGTAGAGGGTCTCGACCTGGAGCGGGGAGTAGCCCCCCGGGCCGTAGACCCCGAAGGCGTAGCCGGCCCGCAGCTGCAGCCCCAGGGCCCAGCCGGCGATGAAGGTCAGGCGGAGCTCGGAGCCGACGCCGACCAGGGGGCCGGTGGCCTCGTCGAGGCTGTCGAAGGCATCGCCCACGTCGGTGAAGACCGCGCCGTGGAGCTTCTGCACGAAGAGCGGCAGGGTGCCGGCCCCGCGGTCGATGCGCAGCAGCGGGAAGCGGTACTCCAGGGTGCCCAGGTAGTACCAGTCGCCGGCCACCGCGCTCACCGGGAACCCCCTCAGCGACTCGTACTCGTCGGGCAGGTTGTAGATGCCCCCGACCCCGTAGTTGCCGCCGAGCCGGAAGGAGCCATACCGCAGGCGGTCCCCCAGGGAGACGCCGCCGGCGAGCCGCACGACGAGCACGTGGTTCGCGGGCCACCAGGGCAGCCGGAGCTTGTCGGTGGCCTCGTCGTAGCCGATGAACTCCTTCCACTCGGCGGTGATCTGGAGCTGGTCGAAGGACGCCGTCTCGGTGTCGTCGACGAGGGTGTAGGAGCCGAGGAAGCGGCTGGTCCACTTCGCCGCCAGCGACAGGACCCGCGCGTTCTCCGGAGAGACGCTGTAGGCGAAGGCCTGGCTGCGGCCCATGGACCAGCCGGCGGAGAGGCTGGAGAGCAGGCCCCGGGTGGGCAGGGCCCCGTAGTAGACGTCGTCCGGTAGCGGGTCCTCGGGGGTCCGCAGCACGCCCCGGTAGCGCAGCCAGGCCGCGCTGTTGTCCGACATGGGCATCGCCAGGGTGGTCCACCAGACATGACGCTGGTCCCAGTAGCGGGCGCCCGTGGACTCGATGCTCGGCAGGTTGCCCCCGGGCTCGGTCGTGGTCTCCCGGTAGATGTCCGCGTAGGGCACGGCGTAGCGGGAGACGCCCCAGCCCATCACCGGGGTCCAGCGGTTCCAGACGAAGCTGACCCCGCCGCCGACGTTGTTGGCGTCGGTCCGGTAGGTGGCGTAGGCGTTCCAGCTGTAGTGTCTGAGCGTGTCCACGCCCCCGGTGGAGACCGCGCCCAGCAGCCCGAAGGTGGTCTGGTACAGCGTCGGGTAGAGGTAGCGGGGCGGGAACAGGGTGGGCAGCGGGTTGTAGCGGCCGACCGGGTGGTCGAAGGGGTAGTCCTCCTCGACCCGCTCGGTGTAGACGCCTCGGGTCCGGACCTCGGTCTGGGCGCCTACGACGGGCTGGTCCGCCAGGCCCCAGCTCTGCACGTGCCGACCCCGCAGGCTCGGTGCGTCGACGGGACCCACCGAGCCGGTGCCGATGGGGCCGCGGGCCACGGCCTCGGTGCCGCCGGGAACGACCGCCGCCAGGGGCTCGCCGTGGCTCAGGGGCGCGGGCAGCAGGCCCCGGTCCCACCAGGCGGCGCGGTCGAGGTCGGCCACCATGATGTCCATGCCGTGGGTGTGGTACTCCTGCCACGCGAGCTTCTGGCCGTCGGGACGCAGGCTGGGCTGGAAGGCGCCCCCCAGCACGTTGGTCACCTGCCACAGCCGCTCGGTCTCCAGGTCCACTGCGTAGATGTTCGGGATGCCGGTGCGGTCGGAGACGAAGAACAGGGTCCGGCCGTCGGCGGACCAGGTGGGGTCCCGGTCGATGTGCGCGTCGGCGGTGAGGCGGCGGTAGGGCGTGCCATCGGCCCGCACGATCCAGACGTCGCGGAAGCCACCGCGCCACATGCTGAGGGCGACGAAGTTGCCGTCCGGGGACCAGCGCGGGGTCGAGAGCTGGGTGTGGTCGCTGTGGTCGGTCAGCGGCTCCAGGCTCTGGTCGATGCGCAGCCGCACCAGGTTGTTGTCCTGGGCCTCGTTCTGGATCGCCCACAGGTCGGCGCCGTCGGGGCTGAAGGCCGGGTCTCGGACCCTCTTGCCGTTGGTGAGCCGCCGGGCCGAGCCGCTGCCGAGCTCGTGGAAGTAGAGGTCCTCCCACAGGTTGAAGCGGTTGACGATGTGGGTGCTCGAGTAGGCGAAGGCCTGGCTGTCGGGCCGCCAGGTGAAGGTCTTGGCGAATTGGTCGTCGACCGCGACCTCGGGGTCGGCGCCGTCGCCGTTCGCCACGTAGATCGCGGAGCCGATCCGCCGGTCCGAGCAGGCGTAGACCAGGTGCTCGCCGTCGGGGCTGAAGACCGGCCCGGAGCAGGAGTCGTCGCCGTCGGAGACCCGGGTGCCGGTGGTCAGGCCCTGGGCTTCGAGGTCCGAGACCAGGACCGCGTACTCGGCCTCCAGGTGGGCCTTCCAGTCGTTGTAGTAGCGGCGGAAGCTCTGGCCGAAGACCTGCCGCGCGGGCAACAGGTACGGCAGCCAGCCGCCATAGCTGTGGTTCCAGCGGGTCCAGGCGTCGTCGCTGGTCTGGCTGGTGATGTAGGCCAGGAAGCTCTGCCCGAAGAGGTAGCGCACGTTGCCGCCGGGGGCGTCGGACATCCAGCCGTCCATCGCGCCCAGGCGGGGGAAGTTGTCCTCGAGCGTCGCCATGCGCACGACCATCTGGGCCTGGGAGGCGCGTCCTCGTCCGCCGCTGGTCAGCCGGGTCTCGTGGTAGGTCGCCTGGCCCTCGATGATCCACCAGGGCGAGACGTGGTTCACCGAGATGATGCGACCGAAGACCGCTCGCAGCGCCTTCGCGTACCCCTCGACCGTGTCCAGGTGGAGGATGTGGGCGTACTCGTGGGTGGTGATGGCGTCGAGCCAGTCCTCGTAGAGCCCCAGGGAGCTCGACTCCTGGGGCGCGGTCACGAAGATCACGATCGTGTTGACCGGGATGGTCATCGCGTAGCCGTTGGCCACGTCGGTGTGGTCGACCAGGACGATCTCGGTGGGGCGCCGAGGGTCGTTGTCCAGCTCGACGGTCAGCTCGGCCCAGATCTCCTCGGCGGTGACGGCCAGCTCGTTGGCCAGCTGCTCCTCGCCTCCGTGGAAGTGCTCGGTGGTGAGCGTGCGCCAGGTGAGGTCGGGGTCGTAGGACGCGGCCTGGGCGGGCTGCCCGGTGAGCAGCGCGCCTGCGAGCAGCAGCGGGGTGAGGACGCGGCGCATGAGCGCGTCAGCCTACCTGAGGGCGCTCCGAGCCGCCGACCAGCCCCTGGAGCACCTCGGGGGAGTTGATGAGGGTGCTCCAGAAGGGCGGCACACGCAGGCTCCGCACCCAGCCGGCGAGCAGCTCGCAGTAGGGCTCGGGCTCGGTGGTCTGCCAGCTCGCGGCCAGGGCACCGAGCAGCACCAGCAGCGTGCTGCCGATGCCCTTGAGCTGGACGTGCCCCATGCGCAGGGCGACGAACGTGCGGGCGGCGTTGAGGGTGTAGGCGGAGAGGGCGTTGTCCAGAGGGCCCCAGTGATCCGCCCCGCCGGGCACCGCCAGGAGCTGGGTGACCGCTGCCCGGGCTCGGGGGCCGGGGGTGCGCTTGAGCAGGACCAGCGGGTCCTGGGCGCGCAGCAGGTCGGCCCAGCGGGCGCCGAGGCCCGGTGCCGCCAGCTGGGCGAGGGCGGTGGCCGGGTGCGGCACGTGCCGCAGCAGGTCCAGCAGCACGGCCTCCTGCTGGGCCTCGCCCGCCGGCCGCTCCTTGTCCACGGCGAACAGCGGCGTGTCCTCGGCGGGCTCGGGGCCGTCTCGCCAGCTGCGCCAGGCGTGGAAGCAGCTCGGGTCGACCCCGATCCGGCTGCCGAGCTCGGTGTGGGCGACCACCAGGGGGAATTGCCGGCAGACCGCGGGCTTGGCGGCGGCGCCGAAGCGGCTGTGGATCCGGCACTTGTCGTCGGTGGCGAGGAAGACACAGCGGCCCTCCTGCTTGCGCAGCACGCCGTCGACGAAGGGGCGGTCGACCCCCAGCGCGTCGGCGGCCTCTCGCAGACCGGGGATCTCGTCGGGCAGGGGCCGGACGGTCACGCCGACGCAGGAACCGCCGCAGCCGTGACAGCTGTGGCGAGGCAGGGGAAGGTCGATGGCCATGTCGGTGGCTAACCCGCATGATTCCGTGGGAAGGGCACGCCCTTCCTCCGAGTCGTGCACGCGACCCCGCGGTAGGCTCGGGCCCCGTGTTCCTGCTCTTGTCGGCGTTGGCGGCCTGCGATGGTCTGTGGGTGGACGACGACGAGCTCTGTGGCGGCGGCGTGAAGCGGACCCACTACTACCTGGACTCGGACCAGGACGGCTTCGGGGACCCCACCGTCGACCTGGGCTGTGAGCCCCTGGAGGTGGGCGTGCTCTGGGAGCAGGCCAGGGACTGCGACGACAACGACGCGGGCGTCCACCCCGACGCCGTCGAGGTCTGCGACGGCGCGGACAACGACTGCGACGGTGCTGTGGATGAGGGCGACCCGGTGGCCGAGCTCTGCGACGGCGTGGACCAGGACTGCGACGGCGTGGTGGACGAAGAGGCTGTCGACGCCGCGACCTGGTACCGGGACGACGACCTGGACGGCGTCGGTCAGGCCGGCGACACCGTCCAGGCCTGCGAGCCCCCCGAGGGCTACGGCGCCCACGAGCCGGGGGACTGCGACGACGCCGACGGGCGGTGGAGCCACGCCTGTGCCTGGGTGTCGGTCGGCAGTGGCGGGGAGAACAACTGCGCCCAGCGCAGCGACGGGTCGCTGGAGTGCTGGGGCGCCGACGCGTCGGGGCAGGCCGAGGCCACGGCCCAGGAGACCGGGGTGGCGAGCTACGAGGTGGGTGTCTTCGCGGTCTGCCTCGTCCGGGAGGACGGCACCCTGGGCTGCCACGGGGACGACGGCGAGGGGCTCGTGTCCCTGGCTCCCGCCGGCTCGGACTGGGCCGCGGTGAGCACGGGCTACAAGCACGCCTGCGCCCTGGACCTCGCGGGTGCGCTGACCTGTTGGGGTCTGGACAGCCACGGCCAGATCAGCCAGGCCCCCACCGAGGCCGGCTTCACCCAGGTGAGCGTGGGCTCGGACCACAGCTGCGCACTGGACGCCGAGGGCACCGTGCAGTGCTGGGGCAGCGACTCGAGCGGACAGCGCTCCGGCGCCCCCACGGGCCGTGGCTACACGCACCTGGACTCGGGCTCTGACCACGTCTGCGCCCTGGACTCGGCGGGGGCGATCACCTGCTGGGGCTGGGACCCCTACGGCGATCGCGACGACCACCCGACCGACGACGGCTACGTGCAGGTCGAGGCCGGCTTCTACCACGCTTGCGCCCGCAAGGCCCTGGGTCCTGTGACCTGCTGGGGCTGGTACGGAGGCGGCGATGCGGCCGCGCTCGGCGACGACATGCTCTCCCTCGATGCGGGCTCCTACCACACCTGTGCGGTGACGGCGGACGGTGAGCTCCGCTGCGTCGGCTACGACGGCGCCGGCCAGGCCTCGCCGCCCATCGACGGCTTCCTCGACCACGACACCGGGCCGAACCACAGCTGTGCCACCGGGGACACCGTGCAGTGCTGGGGCAGCGACGCCGGTGCCTTGTCCCTGGACCCGATCCGGTGGCGTCAGCTGGCGGTGGGCGGGGGGCACGCCTGCGGGGTCACCGACCTCGGCGGCGCCCACTGTTGGGGCCGCGGGCTGGACGGCCAGACCGTCACCGATCCCGACCGCTTCGACTGGATCGAGCTGGTGCCCGGGCTCTACCACACCTGCGCCCTGCTGGCCGACGGCAGCGTCACCTGCTGGGGAGCCGACTTCGGCCAGCTGGACGGCACGCCGACCAGCGCGGGCTGGGTGGACCTGGACGTCGAGGGCCACCACGCGTGTGCGGTGCATGAAGACGGGGGGGTGTCCTGCTGGGGGAGCGACACGCGGGGCGAGGTCGACAACGCCCCCCGGAGTGGCTCCGACTACGTCCAGATCGACACCGGCAATTTCGCGACCTGTGCCGTGCGAGACGGCGGCTGGGTCCACTGCTGGGGCCACGACTCCGACGGCTCGGTCTACGACGCGGGCGGGCCGCTCACCGACGTGCTCCAGGTCTCGGCGGGCGGCTTCCACGCCTGCGGTGTCTCCTCCACCGGTGCCGTGGGCTGCTGGGGCGGGGACTCCCACGGACAGACCAGTGGTGCCCCCGAGACCCAGGGCTGGGTCCAGGTGGACGCCGGCTTCCGCCACAGCTGCGCCCTCCACGAGGACGGCACGGTCACCTGCTGGGGCGACGACGCCTACGGCGCGGTGTCCGACATGCCCGCGGACCTGGTCGACGCGGTCGCGGTGGACCTCGGGGACCAGGTCTCCTGCGCGGTGCGCCAGGGGGGCGACGCGGTCTGCTGGGGCAGCGACGGCTACGCGCTCAACCAGGTCCCCGATCCGAACGACCTCCAGGTCCAGCTCGCCAGCGGCGCCGCCCATGCCTGCGGCCTGGACGAGCAGGGGCTCCCCTGGTGTGGGGGCCGGGACGACCACGACCAGGCCTCGCCGCCCGCAGAGCGACTCTACGCCCTGAGCCTGGGAGACCACCACAGCTGTGGCGTCACCTTGGATGCTCAGCTGCGCTGCTGGGGCCTCGACGATGAGGGTCAGGCCACGGTGCCCTCCGCGCTCTCGGGCCGCCACCGGGCCGTCTCCGCTGGCGGCCACCACACCTGTGCCCTGGACTTCGACGGGGTGCTGACCTGCTGGGGGGCTGACGACCATGGTCAGGCCACCCCGCCCGAGGCGCTCGGCCCCTACACGGTGGACGTCGCCTCTGGGCTGGCCCACAGCTGTGCGGTCGACGCCGGTACCGCGGTGTGCTGGGGAGAGGACACCTTCGGCCAGGCGGCTCCGCCTGATGAGGAGACGGACCTCGTCGCCGTCGCCGCCGGCGGCTACCACAGCTGTGGCCTGCGGTCCGACGGCTCAGCGATCTGCTGGGGCCGGGACGACCACGGCCAGGTGAGCGACGTGCCCCCCGTGACCTTCGTGACCCTCGCTCTCGGCCGCGAGCACAGCTGCGGCCGCAAGCCCGACGGCTTCCTGACCTGTTGGGGCCGCAACGACGGCGGCCAGGCCGACGCCCCCACCGACTGAGGTGCCTCACCGTGCACACCTGCAGGCGGGGCTCCAGGCCCTGCAGTCCGGGGACCCCGGCGAGGCCCTGCGGCGCTTCGACCAGGCCCTCGAGGCCGCCCCGGGCTGGGTGGACGCCACGTACCTGGGGGGGCTGGCTCTGGTGGCGTCGGGCCACCACGACGACGGGGTGGCGCGGCTGCGCAGAGCGATCGCACTGGCCCCGAGACGAGCCGCTCTGCACTACAACCTGGGCAAGGTGCTCCAGGACGCGGGGCACGGCGAGCTCGCGGCGCCCTGCTACCGAGAGGCCCTGCGACTCCAGCCCCGGTGGGCCGAGGCCCAGACGAACCTGGCGCTGGTGCTCAAGGAGCGCGGGGAGACCGCCGAGGCGAGTGCCCTGTTCCAGCGGAGCTTCGAGACCCGCAAGGGGTCGCGGGGGCCGGTGGCCGAGAGCCACACGACCCGGATGCGCCTCGCCCACGACCTGGAGCAGCTGGCGCACCTGGCCGGCCAGGGGGTGGACACCGGCGACGCCCGAGCGGCGCTGGCCGCGGTGCTCTCGGCGCTGCCCGACGGCGACGGCCGCACCCAGCACGCCCTGACCCCGGGCTGGCAGGCGACTCTGGGGCCCGTCTACGGCCGGGCGCTGCACATCGAGCCGGGCGCCGCGCTCGACGGGCCGGTCCTGGGCCACTGGGATCGCGCGGCGGCCCAGGCCCGCTACCAGGCTGCGACGCCCAGCGTGTGCGTCGTCGATGGGCTGCTCTCGGCCCAGGCCCTCGAAGCCCTGCGCCAACACTGCCTCGACTCCACCTTCTGGCACGACTCCCGCTACCGGGGCGGCTACCTCGGGGCCTACTGGGAGCAGGGCTTCGGCTCACCGCTCCTGGTCCAGATCGCCGCGGAGCTGCGGGCGGCCCTGCCGGAGCTGCTGGCGGACCACCCGCTCCAGCAGCTGTGGGCCTACAAGTACGACGCCGAAGGGGGCGGCATCGGCGTGCACGCCGACAGCGCCGCGGTGAACGTGAACTTCTGGCTCACCCCCGACGACGCCAACCTGGACCCCGACAGCGGTGGGTTGGTGGTGCACCACGTGAAGGCGCCGCCGGGCTGGGACCACCACGACTACAACTCCTGGGACTCCGAGGACCGCATCGAGGCGTTCATCGCCGAGGCCGGGACCGGGGAGACCGTCGTGCCCCACCGGCAGAACCGGGGCGTGATCTTCGACTCGGACCTGTTCCACCGGACCGACCGCTACCGCTTCCAGCCGGGCTACCTCCACCGTCGGCTCAACGTCACCATGCTCTTCGGCTGGCGCCAGGGGCGGCGATGACCGCGGTCTGGCTCGCCCTGCTCCTGGGCTGCGAGGGGCTCCAGGCCAGCTACCACAACGCCCGGGGGCTGGAGCAGTACCGGGCCGGGGAGCTCCAGGGCGCCATCCACGAGTACCGCCGGGCCCTGGAGGTCCGGCCCGACATGCCCGAGGCCCTGAACAACCTGGGCCTGGCCTACCAGGAGCTCGGCATGGTCGAGGAGGCCATCGCCGCCTTCCGGGAGGCGATCCGGGCCGAGCACGCCCTGCCCGAGACCCACTTCAACCTGGCGGTGCTCTACGACCGGCTGGATCGGGTGCCCCAGGCGGTCAAGGAGTACGAGAACGCCCTGGAGTACGCCCCCGAGGACCCGGTGGCGGCTCTGAACCTGGCGGTGCTGCTCCACCGCACCGATCGCTCCGTCGAGGCGCTGCCCTTCGCCCGCCGGGCGGTCTCCCACGCCCCCCACGACGCCGACGCCTGGTTCGCCCTGGGCGCGGTCCAGGCGGCCACGGGGGACCCGGAAGAGGCGGCGGTCAGCTTCCGGGAGTGCCTGGCACTGGACCCGGGCCACGCGGAGGCGCCGATCAACCTGGGCACGGCCTACCTGGCGAGCGGGGACCTCAAGTCCGCGGAATTGCAGTTCCGCGCGATGCTGCGCAAGGACCCGGAGCTCAGCGACGCGGTGAACAACCTCGGCTTCGTGCTCTACAAGGCCGGTCGGCACGCCGAAGCCATCGAGCACCTGCAGCAGGCGGTGGCCCTGCGCCCGGACTACGTCGTGGCCTGGCTCAACCTGGGCAATGTCTACCGGGAGCTGGGCCTCGCCGACGCCGCCATCACTTGCTACCAGACCGCCCTGGAGCACGCCCCGGACAGCGGCGTCGCCTGGAACGCCCTCGGGCTCGCCTGGCAGTCCAAGGGGCGCCCGACCCGGGCCCTCGGGGCCTTCACCGCCGGGCTCGAAGTCCAGCCCGAGGACCCGGAGCTGCACGCCAACCTGGCCTGGCTGCACCTGGGCGAGCCCGGCCGGGAGGCGGGGGAGCGGGCCCTCACCCACGCCCGCATGGCCGTCGAGCTGGCCGAGGAGGAGCGCCGGGTGGGCCCTCTGACGGTGCTCGCGCGGGCCTGGCAGCGGGTCGGCGAGCGCGAGCGGGCCCGGGGCGTGATCGAGGAGGCGGTGCGGCTGGCTCCCGCAGACCCGGGACCACGGCGGCTGCTCGCCGAGCTCGGGGGCTGACTCGCCTGCGAGGGACGCCCGGACCGGATACCGCACACCCACTCCAAGAGGTGAGTGGATGCGGATCGGAGTGCCGCGGGAGATCCGGCAGGGGGAGCGCCGCGTGGCGGCCACGCCGGACACCGTCAAGCGGTTGACGAAGCTGGGGTTCAGGGTCGCGGTCGAGTGTGGTGCGGGTCAGGCCGCGTCGCTCTCGGACGCCATGTACGCCTCGGCCGGGGCGAGCCTGGTCGCGGGCAGCGACGCGATCTGGAACGAGAGCGACATCGTGCTCAAGGTGAATCCGCCCAGCGAGACCGCTGACGGCGGTCACGAGGTCGAGCGCCTGCGCGAGGGCCAGGTCCTGGGCTGCTTGTTCATGCCGGCCCAGAACCAGGAGATCCTGGAGCGGGCGGCGAAGCGTGGCGCCACCATCGTCGCGATGGACCAGGTCCCGCGCATCAGCCGGGCCCAGAAGATGGACGTGCTCTCGTCCATGGCGAACATCGCCGGCTACCGAGCGGTGCTCGAGGCCGCCTGGCACTACGGCGGGTTCTTCGGCGGTCAGATGACCGCCGCCGGGCGCACGCCGCCGGCCCAGGTGCTGGTCATCGGCGCGGGCGTGGCGGGCCTGGCGGCCATCGCGGCCGCCCGGGGCCTGGGCGCCGAGGTCCGCGCCTTCGACGTGCGGCTCGCGGCGGCGGACCAGTGCCGCAGCCTGGGGGCCAGCTTCCTGGAGCTCGACCTGCCCCTGGACGAAGGCGAGGGCGGCGGCGGCTACGCCAAGGTGGTCTCCGACGAATTCCTGGCCAGCGAGCACCGGCTCTTCGCCCAGCAGGCGCCCGAGGTCGACATCATCATCACCACGGCGCTGATCCCCGGGCGCAAGGCACCGGTGCTGATCACCGACGCGATGATCCGCACCATGGGCCCCGGCTCGGTCATCGTCGACCTGGCGGCGGAGCAGGGCGGCAACTGCGAGGGCACGGTGGCCGGCGAGGCGGTCGACGCCCACGGCGTGACCATCCTCGGCTACACCGACATGACCAGCCGGCTGGCGACCCACGCCAGCCAGTTCTTCGCCAACAACCTGGTCAACCTGCTCTCCCACATGGGCGGGGCCGAGGAGTGGTCGGTCGACTTCGACGACGAGGTCGTGCGCAAGTCGACGGTCTGTCACGGCGGCGAGGTGACCTGGCCGCCACCGCCGGACCCCAAGCCCGTCGCGCCGCCCAGGGCCGAAGTCGCGCCGAGCGAGCCGGCCCCGCCGGCCAAGGAGCCGTACAACCCGGGCAAGCACGTGGTCTCCCTGCTCGGGATCCTCGGGCTGGTGGCCATCGGCACCTGGGCGCCGTCGGACTTCGTGCAGCACTTCACGGTGTTCGTGCTGGCCTGCTTCGTGGGCTGGCAGGTG
>CAYFPX010000033.1:0-30957 GCA_964344945.1 uncultured Enterobacterales bacterium | reverse complement strand
GAGCGGCGGGTTCTCGGTGGCCGCGATCATCGGAGCGGTGGCCATCCTGGTGGCCTCGATCAACATCTTCGGCGGCTTCCTGGTCACCCAGCGCATGCTCCAGATGTTCCGGAAGGGGGGCTGAGGTGGACTCCTCTCTCCTCTCCGTCGCCTACCTGGCGTCCGCGGTCCTCTTCATCCAGTCCCTCGGTGGGCTCTCCAACCAGGAGACCGCTCGACGGGGCAACATCTACGGCATCGTCGGCATGGTCCTGGCCATCGGCGCGACCATGCTGCACCCGCGGGTCGAGGCGCTCACGCTGGTCATCGGCGCCGTGGCGGTCGGTGGGGCCATCGGCGCGGTGATGGCCGCCCGGGTGGCGATGACCGCGATGCCCCAGCTGGTCGCCGTCCTGCACAGCTTCGTCGGCCTGGCTGCGGTCCTGGTGGGCATCTCCACCTTCATGGACCCGGGGGTGCACCTCGAGGGTGCCGAGCACCTGGTCCACCAGCTGGAGATCTGGATCGGCGTCGCCATCGGCTCGATCACCTTCACGGGCTCGGTCATCGCCTGGGCCAAGCTCCGGGGCAGCCTGAGCGGCAAGCCGCTGCTGCTGCCGGCGCGGCACCTGCTGAACCTGGTGGTCACCCTGACCAGCCTGGGTCTGGCGGTGCCCTTCGTGCAGGCCACCGACCCTCAGCTCGCGCTGATGCTGCTGTTGGTGATGACCGCGCTCACGGGCCTGTTGGGCATCCACCTGGTGGCGGCGATCGGCGGTGCCGACATGCCGGTCGTGGTGTCGCTGCTGAACAGCTACTCGGGCTGGGCGGCGGCGGCGGCCGGGTTCATGCTGAGCAACGACCTGCTCATCGTGGTCGGGGCGCTGGTGGGCAGCTCAGGCGCCATCCTCAGCTACATCATGTGCGAGGCGATGAACCGGTCGATCTGGAACGTCGTGTTCGGCGGGTTCGGGACCGACGGCGGCACGCCGGTGGTGGCGTCCGGTGAGCAGCAGGGCGAGGTGACCCCGGCAGATGTCGACGAGGTCTCGGACCTGGTGGCCCACGCCAAGCGCATCATCATCGTGCCCGGGTACGGCATGGCGGTGGCCCGGGCGCAGCACCTGGTGCACGAGTTCTCGAGCCAGCTGAAGGGGCGCGGGGTCGAGGTTCGGTATGCGATCCATCCGGTGGCGGGGCGGCTGCCCGGGCACATGAACGTGCTGCTGGCCGAGGCTGGGGTTCCCTACGATGTCGTGATGGAGATGGAGGAGATCAACGAGGACTTTCCGGAGACGGATCTGGTCCTGGTGATCGGGGCCAATGACATCGTGAACCCGGGGGCTCAGACGGACGAGTCGTCTCCGATCTTCGGGATGCCGGTGTTGGAGGCTTGGAAGTCGGGGACTGTCGTGGTCTTCAAGCGCTCGATGGGGTCCGGGTATGCGGGGGTCCAGAATCCGTTGTTCTTCCATGACAACACTCGGATGTTCTTCGGGGATGCGAAGGACTCGATGCAGGGGTTGGTGGCTCGGTTGTAGGGCGGTGTCACAGGGGGTCGGTGGGCATCGACACTGGGGTCAGGGCTCCACACCTGGGGCCGCGGTGCCGCGCGCAGGACGCGTTCCCTCAGTGTGCGTGCACGCCGGAGCGGGGTGGCGGGGCGGGTTGGGTGGCACCGACTCAGCGGCGCTCGTACGCCCCTACGTCCGGACCCGCACCCTGGGGCCTGGGGTGGCCGTCGCGGTCCTCGCCGACGTCCAGGGTGATGCCGGCGTCGATGAGAGGGCTGTCGCTGGCGGGCCGCAGGTCGGCGCCGGTCGGGGCCGCGTGCAGCAGGCCGGCCTGGGCGATGGTGCCGGTGAAGAGGGCGTCGGGCCGCAGGTCTCCCCACCAGGTCTTGGTGGCCAGCGGGTTGGCATGGCCGGCGATGACGGAGTTGCTGACGGCCAGGTCGCCGTAGCCCCGGAGCACCAGGCCGTTGTCGCCCTCGCTGCCGTCGACGTGGGCGAGGGTGGTGTGGGCCAGCTGGCCGCTGCAGTCGGTGAGCACCAGGGTGTCTGCCGGCCAGGGCCCCGCGGCCGAGACCACGGCCAGGTTCTCCACCCAGGCGTCCCGCCCGGCGCAGTCCGCGACCAGGGCCGCGGCACCGCGGGTCTCCAGGGTGGCGCCGCTCAGGCGCAGGGGACCCTCCACCACGACGCGGGGGGGACCGCCTGCCGCGGGTGCTCCGAGCACGTCGAGGCCGGAGGCGTCCAGCCCCCCCTGGGCCGCGATGTCCGTGGCCCGGTAGCCGGCGTTGCGGCGGAATGAGGCGTCGACCAGCCGCACGGGCAGGTCGCTGACCAGACCGCCGGCCTCGCTCAGGGTGGCGTCGCCGCTGTCCCGGACGACCACCCGCTCCAGGTGCACGGACAGGGCGGCCTCTCCGGTGAGCACCGCCGCCGCCAGGCTGTGGTTCTCCAGCAGCAGATCGGTGCCCGTGAGCTGGAGGGGGTCGTCGACCTGCAGCCCGGTCTGGCTGCCCCGCAGGGTCAGGCCCTGGAGCTGGGACTCGCTGTGGGCCCGGACCTCCAGGCCGATCTCGCCACCCTCGATGGTCAGGTCCTGGAGCAGCAGCTCCCTCGACGCCAGGGCCACCACGCCGTCGCCGCCGCCGTCTCCCCGCCAGTGGACCGGCAGGGTCAGGACGGTCTGGTCCGCGCCGGCGCCGATGAGGCGCACGCCGGGCCGGTCCAGCACCAGCTGCTCGTCCCAGGTGCCGGGAGCGACACAGATGGTCGTGCCAGGCTCCGAGACCTGCAGCGCCGCGCCGATGGTGGGGAAGAAGCCGGCCTCGGGCTCGGCCCGCAAGGGATTGTCCTGGAGGCGAGCGACCCGGTAGACCGGACCCGGGGCGCCATCGCCACAGGTCGGGGTGTCGCAGGCGGACAGGGTCAGGAGGAGCAGGGTCATCAGAAGTAGTAGTGGAGGCCCAGGCCGGGCCCCCCTCCGAAGGTGCGCACGTCGACCCCGCCGCCGAAGTCGACGGCCAGGCCCCACTGGGCCGACAGCCCCAGGTTCTCCAGGCCGAAGGCGAACCACTCGGCGGACAGAGCCGGCTGCAGGCGGAAGCGACCGGCGCCGCCGGTGGAGACCCAGGCCCCGCCCACGGCGGCGTAGAGGTTCAGGTTGTCCTCGGCGACGACGGCGTAGAGCACCCGGGCCCCGACCAGCCAGGAGTCGTCGACGGCACCCTGCAGGTCCACGCCCGCCTGGACCTCGACGAGCATGTTGGTCGGCGGCTCGCCCACCGGCAGGCCGTAGCGCACGGTGAGCGCCGCCTGGTCGTCGAGGGCGGCTGCGAAGCCCACGCCCACGCGCCCCTGGAGGTCCTTGGCCTCGACGGCAGGGGTCATCAGCAGGAGCAGGGCAGCGGCCGACACGGGGTCCAGTATCGCCGGTGCTCTTGCGATGTCAAGACCTGACCTTCGAAAGTACTTGAAGGGGGGTCGGACCTGCCTGCGCGCATGCTACGTCGCCTGTCCGCCCCGCCCCTCGGACGCCACCCTGCTGGCACAGCCGGACATCGACCCCGTGATCAACGACGACCGCACGCTCACCACCGGGGGCTACCCCATCAACCACGGCAACAGCTTCGTGCTGGCCGTGGACTTCGACGACCAGGGGCCGGTGGCGCGGGCGATCATGACCTACAGCCAGTCCGAGGACCCGGACAGCCCCCGCTTCGACGACCAGACCCTGCGCTACGGTCGCGGCGAGGGCCTGCGCGACGCGCTCTTCCACGAGGCGGACCTGCTGGCGGATCCCGGCCTCACCGAGCTGCAGCGCCAGGTGACCCGGTGATCGGGCTGGCCCTGTTCGCTGCCTGCGCCGGCGGCTCCGCCCCGGACGAGCTGGCCGAGCCGGCGCCCGTCGCGCCGGTGGCCCCCCAGGCGCCGGTCCGCTCGAAGCTGGTCGTGCTGGTCGTGATCGACCAGTTCCCCACCCGCTCCTGGGACGCGGTCCAGCCGTGGCTCGCCGGCGGACTGAAGCGCATCGTCGACGGCGGCTGGCAGGCCACCGCGGCCTTCCCCTACGCGGTGACCTACACCTGCACGGGACACGCCACCCTGGTGACCGGCGGCACGCCGGCGACCCACGGCGTCGTGAGCAACGGCTTCCTCATCGACGGCGTGAAGACCTACTGCATCGACGCCCCCGTGCTGGCCGAGACGGTGCCGCAGGTCTTCAAGGCCGCCGGGGGCCAGGTCGCCGCGATGTCCGTGAAGGACCGCGCCGCCTTCCTGATGGGCTCCACCGACGGCGACGTGGTGGCCTGGTACGACCACGACAGTCCCGGCTGGAAGGCCTTCCGCGGCGAGGCCCCGACCCCGCCCGAGGCCCTCGCCGCCCTGCTCGCCCAGCCCTGGGAGGCCCTGCACGACTACAGCGGCGTCGCTCCCGACGACCAGCCCTTCGAGGGTGACGTCGACGGCCTGGGCACCACCTTCCCCCGGCCGGCCCTGGACACCCTGGGCGACGACGCCTTCCTGCTCGCGCCCCAGGCGGGCACCTGGGTGATCGACGGGGCGCTGAGCGCCGTCGCGACCCTGGGTCTGGGCCAGGACGACGTGCCGGACTTCCTGGGCCTGAGCTTCTCCAACATCGACGAGGCCGGCCACGCCTACACCCCCGAGAGCTGGGAGTACCTGGACAACCTGGTCGCCTTCGACCGGGACCTGGGCCGCCTGATGGACCAGCTCGACGCCCAGGTGGGGCAGGGGGCATGGACCCTGCTCGTGACCGGCGACCACGGCTCGGCCCCGGACCCCGTGCGCATGCCCCGGGACGACGTGCGCGCCGGGCTCGCCGCGCACCTCGAAGCCGCGGGCTACCCCGCCGGCACCTATCTCTCGGACCCCCACGTCTGGCTGCCGATCGAGGTCACCGGGGAGCAGCGGGAGGCCATGGCCCGCAGCGCCGCCGCCTACCTGGCCGCCTACGACGGCATCGCCGCTGCCCACGCCTGGCGCCTCGACGGCGGTCTGCCCGGCGACGCCCCCCACGCCGACCTCATCCGAGCGAGCGTGCACCCGGACCGTGCCGGCGACGTCTACGTGATCCCCGACGAGGGCACGATCTTCGCCTCGTCGTCCATGGTCGGCTTCGGCACCCGCCACGGCACCCCCTATGCCTACGACCGGCTGGTCCCGCTGCTGGCCTACGGCGCGGGGGTGACCGCCGGCACCGACCCGGACGAGCAGGACCTGCGGCGGGTCGCCCCGACCCTCACGTCCCTGGCCGGGCTGCCCGCGCCAGCCCAGGCCGAGGCGCCCGCCCTGCAGTGGGCTGTGGGGGCGGTCCCGCGCTGAGCGGGCCACACTGCGCCGGAGCTCGTCCTCGTGCACGCCGGCTGCGCCCCCGCCGGCCGGGGTTCGTCGGTGTCCCGAGGCCGAGGTCCGCGGAGGAGCCCACGCCCGCCAGGCCCGCAGTCCAGCGACCTCTGGCGTCGAGACCGCCGAACCGCTCAACTACGTGACCGCCAGCACCTCGTCGAAGGTCGTGACGCCTTCCAGCGCCTTGGCGAAGCCCACCTGCCGCACGTCTGGCATGCCGCGCTTGGCGACCTCTTCCGCGAATTGGGCCTGGCCGGTGCCTTCGGTGCGGATCAGCTCTTGCATCGACTCGTCGACGTCGAGCAGCTCGAACACGCCGGTCCGGCCCTGGTAGCCGGTGTCGTTGCAGCGACCACAGCCCTTGCCGGTGACCACCACGCCGCTGCCGCCCGCCAGCAGGCGCAGCTCCCGCTTGGGCAGCATGCGCAGCTTCTCCCGGGTGGCGTCGCTCAGCGGTCCCCGGGTGCGACAGGCCGAGCAGACCGTGCGGACGAGCCGCTGGCCGATGACCGCACGGAGGGCCGAGGCCACCACATAGCGCTCCAGCCCCATGTCGATGAGCCGGATCAGCACCTCGGTGGCGTTGCGGGTGTGCAGGCTGCTGAGCACCAGGTGGCCGGTGAGCGCGGCCTTGAAGGCGATGCGGGCGGTCTCGATGTCCCGGATCTCCCCCAACAGGATGACGTCGGGGTCCTGGCGCAGGATCGCCCGCAGGCCGGTGGCGAAGTCGTAGCCGGCGGGCGGGTTGGTCTGGGACTGGGCGACCCCCTTGAAGCGGTACTCGATCGGGTCCTCGAGGGTCACGATGTTGAGCTTCTGATCGAGCAGCTCGCGCACCAGGGCGTAGAGCGTCGAGGTCTTGCCGGAACCCGTGGGGCCGCTGACGAGCACCATGCCGCTTGGCCGGCGCAGGATCGCGCGGACCTGCGCGGTCATCGGCAGCGGGGCGCCGAGCCTGTCCAGGTCGACGACGAGGCGGTTGCTGCTGAGCAGGCGCAGCACCACCTTCTCGCCGAAGTCCGTGGGCAGGGTCGAGACCCGGAAGCGCACCTCCTCGGCCTGAAAGTGGTGGGAGAAGATGCCGTCCTGGGGCAGGCGGCGCTCGGCGATGTCCAGCCCCGCCAGCACCTTGAGCCGGTTCACCACCGGCTGCTGGAAGGCCTGGTGCAGGGACTTGCGCTGGACCAGCACGCCGTCGATGCGAAAGGAGCAGGCGACCTCGCGGCCCTGGGGCAGCAGGTGGACGTCGCTGGCCCGCTCCCGGAAGGCCTGGGCCAGCAGGTTGTCCAGGAGCTGCCGGGCGCGCTTGTCGTCCTGGTGTTCCGGTCCCCCGGAGGTGGGGCTGAGCAGCGGGGCGCCCCGGCCGGAGGGGGGCGGCTTCACTTGCCGCCCTTGGGCAGCATGTAGCGGAAGCGGGAGCCGCCGATCTGGATGACGTCGTCCGGGCGCAGGGACCGGGCGCCCTGGATCTTCTTGTCGCCGACCTTGACCCGGGCCCAGCCCTTGGGCTTCAGCTTGGTCAGCATGTGGGCGTTGTAGTGGTCCTCCCAGACCAGCTCGGCCACGACGCCGCTGGTGAACCAGCCCTTGATGGCGATCTGGCCGCCCTTGCCGAATGTGAGCTTCTTCTCGCCCATGTTCCAGTGGCCGGCGCCGTCGAGCCGGTTGAGCACGGCCTCGTCCATGCGGGCGTTGGCCTCGAGGATGCGGTCCTTCTCGGCGCGACTGAGCCGGAAGGTCATGTCGTTGCCGCCCGTGGCCGTGTTGGTCCAGGGCGGCAGGTACCCGACGAAGCGGCCGTCCACGAACTGGTCGTCCTTGCCGTCGCCGACGAACCAGATGCGGAACTTGCCGATGCCGAACTGGGTGCCCGAGCGCAGGGTCTCCTGCTCGGTGGTCGGCACACCCTCGACGGTGATGCCGTTCTCGGACTGGATGTCCTTGCCGAACCAGCGGTTGTCCTGGGTCCAGACCTGGGCGTGCATGCGGGACACGGACGCGTCGCCGAGCACGACGTTGGCGTCCTGGGAGCGGCCGATGATGGTGACGCAGGGCGGACGACCGTCGAGCTTGTAGACGGCCATCTTGCCGTCCGGGCGCTTGATGGCGAGACAGGGCACGGCGACCTCTTCTTGAGACCGACGAGTCTACCGCGCCCCGAGACTGCTCAGATGTGGACCCCGACCCCGAGCGCCTCGGTGACGGCCTCGAGCACCGCCTCGCTGCTGGTCGGGTGGTTGTGCACCGCGTGGGTGAAGGTCTCCGCGTCGACCTCGCCGGCGTGGGCCATCACGATCTCGGGCAGGAGCTCGGTGGCGTCCTGGCCGATGATGTGGGCGCCGAGGAACTCGCCCAGCGACGGGTCGATCAGCACCTTGACGAAGCCATCCGTGTACCCGGTGCCGCGGTTCTTGCCGTTGGCGGCGAAGGGGTAGCGGCCCACGGTGTACTCGCGGCCCTCGGCCTGGAGCTCGGGCTCGGTGTAGCCCCAGCTGGCCACCTGTGGCTGGGTGAAGATGCCCGAGGGGATGTGGCGCGGGTCGACGGCCGGGTGGTCGTGCCCCGCCAGGCGGTGCACGCAGGTGTGGGCGTCGGCGTAGGCCTTGTGGGCCAGCATCGGCGGGCCGGCGCAGTCGCCGACGGCGTAGATGCCGGGCACCGAGGTGCGGCCGGACTCGTCGACGCGGATGAAGCCGCGGTCCAGGGCGACGCCCACCTCTTCCAGGCCGATGTCCTCGATGTTGGCCCGGACGCCGAGGGCGAGCAGGGTGGTGTCGGCCTCGAGCACCGTGCCGTCCTTCAACCTGACGCGGGTCTGGTCGCCATCGCGCACCACCGACTCGCAGAAAGCGCCGGTGTGGATCGTGATGCCTTGCTTCTTCAACGCCCGGTGCAGCTCCTTGCTGACCTCGGGGTCCTCCAGCGGGGCGATGCGGTCGGCGCCCTCCACCAGGGTCACGGCGGTGCCCATGGCGTTCCAGAAGTAGGCGAACTCCAGGCCGATGGCCCCCGCGCCGAGCACGACAGCCGACGCGGGCTGCCGGGTGGAGACGATGGCCTCCCGGTAGGTCAGGATGCGCTCGCCGTCCGGGTCCATGCCGGGGAACCAGCGGGGCCGGGCGCCGGTGGCGACGACCACGTGGGGGGCCCTCAGCACGGTGTCACCGACGGTGACCTCGCCTGGGGCGGTGAGCCTGGCCTCGCCCTTCACGAGCGCCACCCCGAATTTCTTGAACAGGTAGGCCACGCCCTTCTCGGACTTCCTGGCCACCCGGCGCGAGCGCTTGATCACCTTGGGGAAGTCGATGGCCACGTTCTCCACGGTGATGCCGTAGTCGGAGAGGTGGCGGGCGAGCAGGGCGTACTCGGCGGACTTGAGCAGGGCCTTGCTGGGGATACAGCCGACGTTGAGGCAGACGCCGCCGAGCTCGGCCCGCTCCACACAGGCGGTCTTCAGGCCCAGGCGAGCGCCGTGCAGGGCGGCGACGTAGCCGCCGGGGCCGGAGCCGATGACGACCAGGTCGTGGGTGTGTTCGCTCATGTCGCTCAGACCGCCAGCAGCTCGGGGTTCTCGACGTAGCGGCGCAGGACCTGGAGGTACCGGGCGCCCAGGGCGCCGTCGATCACCCGGTGGTCGCAGGTCATGGTCACCCGCATGCGCCAGCCCACGCCCAGCTGGCCGTCGACCACCACCGGCTCCTGCTGGAGCGAGCCGACCGCCAGGATGGCGCTGGCCGGCGGGTTGATGATCGCCGTGAATTCGGAGATGTCCATCATGCCGAGGTTGGAGACCGTGAAGGTGTTCCCGGTGTACTCCTCGGGCTCGAGCTTGCCGGTGCGGGCCCGGCCGGCCAGCTCTCGGGTCTCCAGCGCGATCTGGCCGATGCTCTTGGACTCGGCGGACCGGATGATCGGCGTGATGAGCCCGCCGTCCAGAGCGACCGCCATGCCCAGGTCCACCGAGCCGAAGCGCGTGATGGCCTCGTCCGACCAGGACGCGTTGCAGGCCGGCACGTCGACCAGGGCCTTGGCGACACACTTCATCAGCAGGTCGTTGGTTGAGATGGGCTGGTCGACCAGGGCCTTGAGCCGCTTGCGGTAGGCGACGAAGCGATCGCAGTCGAAGTGCGCGGTCAGGAAGAAGACCGGGTTGTCGCTGTGGGACGCCTTGAGCCGCCGGGCGATGGTCTTCCGCATGTTGTTGTTGGGGATGACCTCGTCGGCGCTCCGGGCCACGACGGCGCCCGAGGCCGGCGGGGTCCAGGACGCCACGTCGGCCTTCACGATGCGGCCGTGGGGGCCGGTGCCGGTGACGGCGGACAGGTCGATGCCCTGCTTCGCCGCCAGCTTGCGAGCGACGGGCGAGGCGCGGACCCGGGGTGCCTCGATGAGAAAGGTCGCGGGGGCCTCCATGATGGCGGAGGCCAGGTCCTTGCCCAGCCAGCCGGTCGCTTCCACCTTGCCGGTGACGGGAGCGGCGGCGGGCCTGGGGGCCGGCGCGGGCTCGGCCGCAGCGGGCGCCTCGGCGGCTGGCGCCTCGGCGGCCGCGGCCGGAGGTGGGTTCGCCAGGATCTGCTCGTACTCCGCGAGCAGCCCGCTGATGTCCTCGTCCATGGACTCGCCGAGGATGGCGATGGGCTGGCCGGCGGGGATGGCGTCGCCCGCGGCCGAGAGGATCTTGATCAGGACCCCGGCGTCGAAGACCTCGATCTCCATCGCCGCCTTGTCGGTCTCGACCTCGGCGATGGCGTCCTGGGGCGCCAGGGCGTCGCCCTCGGCCTTGAGCCAGGACAGCAACACGCCCTTCTCCATGGTCGGGCTGGCCTGGGGCATCTCGAAGAACTGAGCCATGTCGTCGGCCTCTACAGGATGGCGCGCACGGCTTCGACGATGCGCTCCGGGCTGGGGTTGACCAGCTGCTCGAGGTTGGTGGCGTAGGGCTGGGGGAGATCGCGGGTGGTCACGCGCTTCACCGGCGCGTCGAGGTAGTCGAAGCAGGCCTCCTGGACCCGGGCGGCGATCTCGGCACCGACCCCCGCGAAGAGGTGGCCTTCGTGCACGACCACGCAGCGGCCGGTCTTGGCCACCGACCGGAAGAGGGTCTCGTGGTCCAGGGGGCGGATGCTGCGCAGGTCCACCAGCTCCGCGGACACGCCGGCCGTGGCCAGCTCCGCCCTGGCGGTCTGGCAGTTGAAGACCTGCTTGCCCCAGGTCACCAGGGTCACGTCGGACCCGACGGCCTTCACGTCGGCCTGCCCCAGGGGGACGAGGTACTCGGTGTCGGGCACCTCGCCCTTCATGCCGTAGGTCATCTCGCTCTCGAGGAAGATGACCGGGTCCGGGTCGCGGATGGCGGACTTCAGCAGGCCCTTGGCGTCATGGGCCGTGGCGTAGGTCACGACCTTGAGGCCGGGGAAGTGGGCGAACAGGCTCTCCACCGCCGTGGAGTGCTGACAGCCCAGGTTCTCGGCGGCGCCGTTGGGACCCCGGAACACGATGGGCAGCGGGTACTGGCCGCCGCTCATGTAGTGGATCTTGGCGGCGTTGTTGATCACCTGGTCGAACGCGACCAGGGAGAAATTCCAGGTCATGAACTCGATGATCGGCCGCATGCCGCCCATCGCCGCGCCGATGCCCAGGCCGGTGAAGCCGCCCTCGGCGATGGGGGTGTCGACGACCCGGTCGCCGCCGAACTCCTCGAGCATGCCCTGGGAGACCTTGTAGGCGCCGTTGTAGTAGGCGACCTCTTCGCCCATCAGGAAGACCGTCGGGTCCCGACGCATCTCCTCGCTCATCGCCTGGCGCAGGGCCTCGCGGATCTGGATCTGCGGCATGTCAGATGACCTCGGTGCAAGGAACGATGCGGGATCGCGCCGCGATGGTCGTTCCTGGTGGGTTCCGGCCGACGCCGGCGTGGCGAGTCACGTCAAGGAGGCCGGGGCCCGCCAGGGACGGCCAGCGCAAGCGAGGACGCGTCGTTCCTTGCGTCGAGGTCATCCTAGGCCCCCGCGTAGACGTGGTCGTAGAGGGTCGCCGGGTCCGGGACGGGGGACTCCTCGGCGAAGGTGTAGGCGTCCTGGGCGATGGCCTCGACCTCGTCCTTGATCGCCTGGAGCTGCTCCGCGGAGACCCCGTGGTGGCCGAGCAGCCGGTCCTCGGAGATGGCGAGGGGGTCGGACTTCTTCTTCTCCTCCAGCTCCTCCTTGGTCCGGTACTTGGCCGGGTCGCTCATGGAGTGGCCCCGGAAGCGGTAGGTCACGCACTCCAGGAAGACCGGGCCCTTGCCCTCGCGGGCGAAGCGCACGGCCCGACCGAAGCGCTCCCGGGCCTGCTCCACGTCGAAGCACTCGAAGGAGTCCCGGGCCATGCCGACCCCGATGGCCCGCTGGCTCATGTCGGTGACCGCGGACTGGCGGCTGACCGCGGTGCCCATGGCGTCGCCGTTGTTCTCGCAGACGAACACCACCGGCAGCTTGTAGAGCTGGGCCAGGGCGATGGCCTCGAAGAACGCGCCCTGGTTGGCGGCGCCCTCGCCGAAGAAGCAGAGGCAGACCCGGTCGTCGCCGCTGTGCTTGATGGCCCAGCCGAGCCCGTTGGCCAGCGGCACCTGGCCGCCCACGATGCCGTAGCCGCCGAGGAAGTTCACCGACCGGTCGAAGAGGTGCATGGAGCCGCCCAGGCCCTTGGTGCAGCCCGTCGCCTTGCCGAAGAGCTCGGCCATCATCGCCCTGGGGCTGACCCCCTTGGCCATGGCGTGGCCGTGCTCGCGGTAGGCGGCGATCCAGAAGTCGCTCTGGCGACAGACCGAGGCCGCGCCGACCGCCACCGACTCCTGGCCGATGTAGAGGTGACAGAAGCCGAGGATCTTGCGCAGGGTGTAGGCCTTGGCCGCCAGCTCCTCGGTCCGGCGGATGATGGCCATCTCCCGGTAGAGGTGCAGGGCGCCGTCGGCGTCGAGCTTCTCGAGGCCGCTGCTCTTGGGGAGCTTCGGCGGGGCAGGGGACTTGGGCATCCAGCCTCCAGAGGTCCCCAGGGTCTAAGCGGGTCCGGCGATCGGGCCAACGTGCACAGGCCGCGGCCGCTGAACCAGCGCTACTCCTCCGGCCACTCGCTGGCCACCTCCAGCTCGAACGCCAGCGCAGCGCTGACCGCCCGACTGCCATCCTCCAGCCACAGGTCGGCCGTGGTGTCGTTGAGCAGGGCGGTCACCCACTCCAGGAATTCGTCCCGGCTCATGCCGAAGTACGTGTCCGGGTCGTAGTAGGTCACGTCGGGATCGGCCCCGGTGTCGGGCTCCTCGGGCGCGATGATCTTGTCGACCACCTGGTCCACCAGGCCCTGGACCGGCAGGGCCCCGTAGAGCATGCCGTAGCCGGCGGTCCAGTGGCCCGTGTCGGGCACGCCGCCGGTCAGATCGTGCAGCTCGCCGTCCATGGTCGCGTCGACCATGGGGACCTGCACCGGCGGCTCGCCGGCCACCACCGGGAAGGCCAGGTTGCCGGTGGGCGTCGCGGCGAGGAAGTTCGTCTGGTCCTCGAAGGCGCCGATGAAGCGGGAGTTGGGAAGGCCGTCGCTGCCGTAGCTGCCCGGGTCCATGGTCAGCACGCCGGTGTCCGGATCCAGGGCGGAGAGCAGCAGGTCCAGCTGGAGCTCGCCGCCCGCATAGAGCGCGTCCACCAGCATGATCAGCGATCCTTCGGCCTTCATCTCGATCAGGGTCTGGTTCACGCCCTCCACGGACATGTCGTCGGTGGTGAAGGGGTCGACCAGCCCCAGCAGCGCCGGCAGCTGGTTGTCCACCTCGCCGTCGTCGTCCAGATCCACACCCTGGTCCGCTGGGAGCACGGTCAGGGACTTCGCCGAGTACTTGGCCGCGGTGAAGGTGGATGGATAGGTGACGGGCCCCGTGTCGGAGGCCCCCGTGTCCGTGGTCGTGCCTCCGTCGTCCGTACAGGCCAACAGAGTGCTGAGCAGGATGAGCGAGACCTGGTGCATGCGGTCCTCCTGCACTCCGGATGCCCCGAAATTCCCGTTGGAGCAAGCGTGACGCTGCTGGAGCTGCTGGAAGCAGACAACGTCGAGGAGTTCAACAACCGCCGTGGCCAGCGTGCCGCGCCGGAGCTCTTCGCCTGCGACCTCGCCGGTCGCAAGCTTGCCGGGGTCGATCTGTCCCGCGCCAACCTGGAGAAGTCCGATCTCAGCGAGACCGACCTCTCCGGGGCCGTGCTGGCCCGCGCCAACTTCGACGGCGCCGACCTGACCGAAGCCAACCTGAGCGACGTGGTGGCGATCCGCTCCCGCTGGCGTGGCGCCTGGCTGGGCGAAGCGGTCATCGAGGGCGGTGACTTCACCGGCGCCGACATGGTCGAGGCGGTGCTGGACAAGTCCAACGCGGTGCAGGCCACCTTCCGCAACGCCCGCCTCAAGCGGGCCGAGGCCCGCCAGGCCAGCCTGGGCGGGGTGGACCTCACCGAGGCGAACCTGGAGGGCGCGGACTTCTCGGCCAGCGACATGCGCGGGGCCATCCTGCGCGACGTGCGCCTGACCGGGGCCAAATTCGCCCGCACCACCCTGGCCGATGCCGACTTCGTCGGCGCCAAGGGCAAGGGCGCGGACCTGACCCACGCCATCCTGACCGGCGCCAAGCTGTCTGGCGCGGACCTGACCGGGGCGGACCTGACCGGCGCCAACCTGGACGGCGCGGACCTGACCCGGGCCGACCTGGCCAACGCCGTGCTCAAGGACGCCAGCCTCAAGGGCGCCCGCCTGATCGACACCCGGCTCGACGACGCCGATCTCGAAGGCGCCGATCTCGAGGGCGCGGTCACCGGCGAGGCCGAGGGCGGCGCACAGGCCGACGAGCTGCCGCCGAGCGAGGTCGCGTTCGAAGACGTCGAGGCCGCGGTGAGCGACGGCACGATCACGCTGTTGTGGGAGAACGCCGAGGCCAGCGGCAAGATGCGCCTCCGCCTGACCAGCTTCCCCCTGGGTGGCGGGTACGGCGGCCTGGCGCCGCCGCTGAAGGTGCCCACCGATCTGGTGCTGGCCCGCGCGATCGTGCCGCTGCCTGCGGGCTTCGGCGCGGTCACCTTCGTCGAGCGGCCCGGTGTGGTCCTCCTCGGCGTCACCGAGGTCTCCGCCCTGGGGGACATCGGCGCCATCCGCTCCACCGAGCTCGAGTACCAGCCGGCGGTCCGGCCGGTGGTCGTGGCGGATGGTGACGGCTTCCTCATCTACGGCCTGGCCCGGACCGGCCCCACGCTCTTCGTGCACCGCTGGTGTGACGGCGAGGTGGAGCGGCTCTTCGGCCTGCGCGTGCCCACGGGCCGCGGCTTCGTCGGTCGTGAGCAGCCCCTGCTGCTGACCAAGGGCGGCACGGTCCAGCCCATCGAGCGCGACGGCCTGGGCAGCCCGCTGAACGCCCCCGAAGGCTTCCCGGGGCGGCTCGCCGCCAGCGTCCGGACCCCGGAAGGCCCCGTGGTCGCCTGGACGCCCAAGGGCGAGAACGGCTTCCGCTGGGCCCTGCTCGAAGGCGCCGGCCGCCCCGAGGCCTTCCGCGTGACCCCCAAGACCGGCATCACGGCGCTGGACCTGGTCCGCCAGGGCGAGCGCACCCTGGCGCTGTTCGCCCGGGAAGACGACGGCGAGCTGAGCGCGGTCGGTGCCTGGGCCTGCGAGCTGCCCGACGGCCGCCCCTTCAAGGTCCTGGCCGGCGGCTCGGTCGACGTCGAGGACATCAAGGTCATCGACGTCACCGACGAAGTGCTCACCGCGCTGGTCCTGGCGCTGGACGAGAGCGTGCGCATCGTCGAGGTGCGGGGGAATCGGGCAAGGCTGGCGGGGTCGGCGCCCTGACAGCTGGTGGTCCGGTCAGTCAGCTGAGAGCACGGCCACCAGCTCCGGCACCTCCTCGGGCCGCAGGGTCCACCGCACCGGGTACTTGCCGCGGGCTCGCTGGTCCGGCTCCAGGGCCGGCCAGCGCACGAGCCCTTCGTCCGTCACCCGAAGCTGCAGGCCCTCGTGGGTCACCGCGTTGAAGGCGTAGAGCGTCGCGAGCAGCTCGCCCCGGACCCGCAGGGTCCAGTTGTCCTGGTTCGCCCGGAGCTTCGGCAGCGCCTGGACGAGCTGCGCCACAGCGGGCGCCAGTCGCGGGCTCCCCAGGGCCAGCTCAGTCGGCAGGTAGCGCCGCAGCGCCTGGGCCTGCTGGTCCAGGACACGGCGGAGCGTGCGATCGCCGGCCGCCAGCTCGGCGAGGCCACGCCAGCGCACCGGCGTGTCCCCCAGCCGCCGCCCCGCCCTGGTCTCCCGGAACGCCGGCAGGGGGTCGTCGAGATCGGTGGTCACCAGCACCACACCGCCGGGCTTCTTCCGCAGCCTGTGCTGCACCCGCTCCGCGAGCGCCAGCGGACAGCGCAGCACCACGACGCGCTCGCCCTCCGCAGCGCCGGCGATCTGCTCTGCCCGGGTCTCCAGCCGTCCCACGACCCGTGGTTATGCTTCGGCGGCATGCCCATCCAGCTCGACGACTTCCAGGTCCTGCGCAAGCTGGGCAGCGGCGGCCTGGCCGACGTCTTCGCCGCCTCCTGCAGCCGCTTCGACCACGAGGTCGCTCTGAAGGTGCTCCGGGATCCGGACCGCTCCCGGGACCACCGCCGTCGCTTCCTGCGCGAGGGCCGACTGCTCCAGCGGCTCAAGTGCCCCCACCTGCCCGCCTGCTACCAGGTCGTCGACGGCCCCAGGCCCTACATCGTGCTCGAGGTGCTCGAGGGCCGCTCCCTCTCCCAGCGCATCCGCAAGCTCGGGGTGGTCGAGCCGGACCTGGTGGAGCGCATCGGCCACGTGCTGCTCCAGGCCCTGGCGTGGCTGCACGCCCACGGGGTCGTGCACCGGGACGTGAAGGCCGGCAATGTCTTTCTCACCGTGGACAGCCGGATCCTGCTGCTGGACCTGGGGCTGGCGGTGGACCCGGCGGATCCGCTGACCACCACCCTCGGCGACGTGATGGGCACCTACGCCTACATGGCCCCGGAGCAGATCGCGGGGGGTGAGACCGACCACCGGGCGGATCTCTACTCCCTCGGCGTGACCCTCTACGAAGCCCTGGCGGGTCGCCGCCCCTACAAGGCCAAGGGTGCCACGGGGTACCTCCGAGCCCACCGGGGGGGGCAGGCCGTGCCCATCGCCGAGCTGGCGCCCCCCGAGACCCCACGCCGGCTGGTGGAGCTGGTCACCCGGCTGATGGCGCGGGACCCGGTCGCTCGACCCTCCAGCGCCGCGGTCGGCCTGGCTGTGCTCACAGGTCGGGGGGAGCTGCGGCAGGAGCTGACCCCGCCGCCGCTGGTCGGCCGCTTCGGCGCCCTCGGCGGCATCGAAGCCGTGCTCGACGCCGGCGGGGTGGTGCAGCTGGTCGGCGAGCCCGGCATGGGCGTGGGCCGCATGGCCCGCAAGGCCTGGGAGCTCGCCCGGGTGCGCGAGGCCGAGGTGTTCGCCGTGCGCTGCCGCAAGCGGGCGCCCGCGCTGGATCCGCTCGAGCAGCTCCGACGGGAGCTGGGCCGGGTCCTGGACGAGGTGGACCCTGGCCAGGACGGCCTGCGCGCCAGCCTGCTGGGGCTGCGGGGCGAGGGCCCGGTCGCGGTCATCCTCGAAGACTTCGACCAGGCGGATCCCACGGGGGTCGAGGCCATGGCCGAGGTGCTCGGCGGCACCGGCATCGCGGTGGTCGCCACGGGGCTCGAGGGCGTGGCGCTCCTGGGCAGCCACGTGGTCGAGCTGCGGCCCCTGGACACCGACGAGACCCGGGCCCTGGTGAGCGGCATGCTCGGGGGCGCCCCGCCGCCGGCGTCCCTGTCCGACGAGATCCACCGACTCACCGGCGGCATGCCCGGGGCCGTGGTCTCGCTGATGCGGGACCTGCACGCTCGGGGGCTGCTGACCCACGGCGATCTCGAGGAGGGCGGCGAGATGAGCTGGAAGCTCATCGGCCACCCGGATCTCCGGCCCGAGCGCTCCCTGCGCGACATCTTCGTGGTCCGGCTGAGCGCCCTGGAGCGGGCGGCCCGGCGGCTGCTGGACGCCCTGGCGGTGGCCGGCGAGGACATCCCCCTCGAGGTGGCCCTGAGGGCGGTCGGCCTCGACGAAGGCGCGGTGGAGCCCTTCCGGCTGGTGCACAGCCGCCTCGCCCGGGAGCGACGGGACAGCGACGGCGACTGGATCGGCCTGCGCCGGCCGGCCCTGGGCGAGATGCTCCTGGCCGAGCTGCCGGCCTACCGCCGCCGGGCCCTGCACAACAGCCTGGCCGAGGCCCTGGCGGAGCTGCCGCCAGGCCCCTGGCGCGACGAGCGCCTGAGTCGGCACCGGGCCTACGGGGCCCCGCCGCGGGCCGCGCCGAGGGCCCTGGTGGGCCTGGGGGAGTGGTACGAGTCCCGGTCCATGCACGCCCCGGCCCTCGAGGCCCTCGACCGGGCGGTGCTCGACGAGCACCTCGACCCGCTCACCGCGACCCACGGCGCCCTGGCCCGGGGCGAGGCCCTGCTCGGCCTCGGACGCCAGCTCATGAGCGTCGAGGCCTTCGCCGCGGCGCGCCGACTGGCCAACGACCAGGGGCGGGAGGACCTGGTGGCCCGGGCCATCCTCGGCCTGGCCGAAGCCCGCTTCCGCTACGGCGACGCCCGCCGCTGCACCGACCTCGCCGCGGAGTGCCTCAACCTGGTCGGCAGCTACACCCACAACCCGCTCATGCTCCGGGCCCAGCTCTTGCGGGGCCGGGGCCTGTCGGTCCAGGGTCGCGTGGCCGACGCCGAGAAGATGCTCCGCAAGGCGGTGGAGACCGCTTCGGTCCAGGGCCGCCAGGACGCCGTGGCCACCGGGCGGGGCATGCTCGGCGAGCTGCACCTGACCGCCGGCCGGGTGGACATGGCCGCCCGGCTGCTCGAGGAGGAGGCCGAAGTGCTGCGTCGGGGGGGTGCCCCGGAGCGCCGGGTCTCCGGCTACCTCGCGCTGGGCCAGGCCCGACTGCGGGCCGGGCGGGTCGCCGCGGCCTTCACCGCCATCCGCAAGGCCCGGACCGTGGCCCGCGAAGCCCGGCTCCCCCAGCTCGAGAGCCACGTCGGCACGATGCGGGCGGCGGTCTACCTGGACTGCGCCGACGCCGACGGCGCCGCCAGGCTGCTGCGCAAGTGGCGGGTGGCCGGGGAGCCCGAGAGCGAGGTCCGCATCCAGCTGGACTGGTGGTCCCTGCGCACGCGCATGCGGCTGGAGCTGGGGGACCACCCGGCGGCCCTGGCCGCCTGCCACCGGGTCGCGGAGCTCGCCGAGCGCACGGGCCGCGAGCCGGTCCGCGCCTTCCACGCCGGTCTCGAAGCCGTGCTGACCGCCCAGGGCGATGCCCTCGAAGACGCGATGGAGGCCCTCGCCGAGTGCGGTGACCGGCGCCTCATCGCCCGGCTCCTGCTCGCCGGTGCGCGCATCGGTGGCGACGCCGAAGTCCTCGCGGCGGGACTCGAGGAGGCCCGGGAGTGCGGCGACGACTTCTTCTTGCTTCGGGCTCTGCACGCCGCGGGCGGCGCCCGGGCCCAGGCCCAGGCCCACGACCTCGCCGAGCGCCTGGTCGGAGAGACCGAGCTGGCCGATCCGGATCTGGCTCGCAGCTTCCGCGTCGGGGGGGCCGTGCGCTGGGCCCTGGCGGACTCGAACGCCTCCGGGGTCAGCCGCTGGTAGCAGCGCGCTGTAGACGCCCGCGGGGGCCGCGTTACGCTTGCGCCCCCTCCCGGTCCCCGGCGCACTCGGCCCCGGCATCCGGGGACACCTCCTCGAAGGACACTCGTCGCATGCGCTACCTCGGACTGGACCTGGCCTGGGCCCCTCGCAACTCCAGCGGCGGCGCGGTGATGGAGCGCACCGAGGAAGGCATCCGGCTGGTGTCCACGGCTCACCTGCGGGCCCACGAGGACGTGCTGGGCTGGGTGGCCCGCAACCGCGGCCGCAGCGGCTGCATCATCGCGGTCAACGCGCCGCTGATCGTCGAGAACAGCAGCGGCCGCCGCCCGGTCGACGAGCAGCTCGAGCACCACTTCTCGCGGTTCAAGATCGACGAGTACATGGTCAACACGGTCAACGCCTCTCACCCCCGGACCATCGCCCGGTCCCTGTTGCGCATGGGCCTGGACATGGACCCCCGCTCGGAGAACGACCGCGCCCTGGAGACCTGCGCCCAGGCCGCGCAGATCCTGCTCTTCGGTGTCGACCGCCCGATGCGCATCAAGAGCGGCCCGATCGGCGGCCGCAAGGACGCGGCGAACCGCTACCGCGAGCTCATCTACGGCAAGCTGCCCTTCCTGGACCCGGAGCTCGAGGACAGCGACGCCCTCGAGGACCTGGTCAACGCCAACCTCGCCGCCATGAACGGCACCCGCCTCGGCGAGCTCGAGGGCAAGCTCGACGCCACGATGTGCGCCTACATCGCGGCCTACGTCGACCTCAAGGGCGCCGAGGCCTGCGCCTTCCTGGGCGACCTGTACCGGGGCTACGTGATCCTGCCCGCGCCTCCTTCGGAGTAGGCGCTTGAGCACCCTGCGCGACAAGGGTCTGCTCCAGGAAGGTCGCGAGGCCGGGTGGTGGCGTGCACGCCGCAGGCCCTTCGCCGGGCCCGACGCCCCCCCCCACTACGGTCGAGACCGCGCCTGTGTCATCGAGCACGTGGACGCCCGCCTGCGCCTGGACCCGGAGCGAGCGGGTTTCCAGGGCGAGGCCCGGATCCGTGTCGCGCCGACCGTCGGTGGCCTGGGGCCGGTGGCCCTCGACCTCGACGAGGTCCAGGTCGACGCCGTCTCCTGGGCCGAGGCCCCGGACCACGCCACCCGCTGGCACCACGACGGCGGTCGGCTGGTGGTCACCCCGCCGCCGGACCTGGACCGGGGCACGGTGGTCGTGCGCTGGCACGGCGATCCCCGACGTGGCCTGTACCGGGTGGGCCCGAGCCCGGCCTACCCCGACCGACCCTGGGAGATCTGGTCCCAGTGCCAGGACGAAGACGCCCACTTCTTCCTGCCCTGCCACGACCACCCCTCGGTGAAGCACCCCTGGAGCTTCACCATCGAGGCCCCCGCGGCCTACACCGTCGTCGGCAACGGGGTGCTGGAAGGCGAGCCAGTCACCGCAGACGGCTGGACCCGCTGGCGCTGGCACCAGGCCGAGCCCATCCCGGCCTACCTGGTGACCGTGGTGGTCGCCCTGCTCGACGTGCACGAGACCACCTGTGGGGACCTGCCGGTCCGCTACCTGGTGCCGCCGGGCACCGACCCCGCCACGGTCGAGCGGGTCTTCGGGCCGACCCCGGACATGATCCGCTGCCTCGAGGGCTTCATCGGCGTGGCCTATCCCTGGCCCCGCTACGACCAGGTGGTCGTGCACGAGTTCATCTTCGGCGGCATGGAGAACACCGGCGCGACCACCATGACCGACGTCATCCTGGTCGATGAGCGCGGGGCCCTGGACTACGACGCCCACGGCCTGGTGCTCCACGAGCTGGCCCACCAGTGGTTCGGCGACCTGGTCACCTGCCAGGACTGGTCCCAGGGCTGGCTGAACGAGGGCTGGGCCACCTACTCCGAAGCCTTGTGGCAGGAGCACCTGCACGGGGTCGGCCACGCCGCCTGGTACACCTGGAAGCTCGCTCGTGCCTACATGAGCGAGGCCTCTGGTCGCTACCGCCGGCCCATCGTGAGCTACCGCTTCCGGGAGCCCATCGACATGTTCGATCGGCACCTCTACGAGAAGGGCGCCGCGGTCATGCACACGCTCCGGCGGGAGCTGGGCGACGGCGCCTTCTGGCCCGCGGTGCGGAGCTACCTGGAGCAGCACGCCCACGCCACGGTGCACACCCGGCACTTCCAGCGGGCGCTGGAGGACGCCACGGGGCGGAACCTGGACTTCTTCTTCCAGCAGTGGGTGCACGCCGCCGGCCACCCGGTGGCCGAGGTCGAGCTCCGCCACGGCGACGGCCTGCTCACGGTCAAGGTGAGCCAGACCCAGAGCGGCGACGAGGTCCCCCAGGCCTTCGCCTTCGGGCTCCGGGTCCAGGTCGTCACCGCCGACGGCGAGCTCGCGCCGGTGGACCTGCCGGTCCGCGAGCGCCAGCAGGCCTTCCACCTGGTGTGCCCCGAGCCCCCCGTGCGGGTCCGCGTGGACCCCGGGTTCCGGGTGCTGGCTCGCCTCACGCTCAAGGCCCCGGGGGGGTGGCTGCGGGGTCTGCTGGCCGAGGACCCCTGCCCGGTGGTCCGCATCCGGGCGGCCGAGGCCCTGGGCAAGGACAGCGATCGGGCCGGCGTGGCGGCGCTCGCGGCGGCCCTCGGCAGCGACCCTGCGTGGACCGTGAGGGCAGAGCTGGGGCGCATCCTCGGCGAGGTCGGCGGCGACGCCGCCCGCGCCGCGATCCTGGCGGCTCTGGACCTCGAGCCCGAGGCCCGGGCCCGGCGCCCGCTCGTCACCGCCCTGGGCAGGCTTCCCCACCCGGACTCCGAGGCCCGCCTGCTGCGCATCGTCGAGCAGGGCGATCCGAGCAACTACGTCGAGGGCGCGGCGGGTGTGGCCCTGGGGACACTCCGGGCGGACTCCGCCGTGGCGGCCAACGAGGCCCTGCTCGAGCGGCCGTCCTGGGGGGCGAGCCTGGCGAGCCGCGGCCTGCAGGGTCTCGGACGGACCCGGGACCCGGCGGTGCTGCCGACCCTGCTCGCCTGGACCGCCGACACCCACGACAACCGCGCCCGGGCGGCGGCCTGCGGGGCGCTGGCCACCCTCGCCGACGCCCTGCCCGAGCTCCGCGCCGAGGTCTGCGAGCGCCTCTCCCAGCTCGCCCTGCACGGTCCCTTCCGGGTGCAGCTCGCCGCCGTCAGCGGCCTGGGGCGCCTGCGGGGTCGCCGTGGCCTGCCGGCGCTGCGGCGGCTGGTCGACGGCGCTGGCGACGGCCGGGTGCGCCGCATGTCCTACGAAGCCCTCCGCAGCGTCCAGGACGGCCGGGATGGCGACAAGGCGGTCCAGGGTCTTCGAGACGACCTGGAGTCGCTCCGGCGCACGCAGATCTCCCTGCGCGAGCGGCTGGACCGGCTGGAGCCGTCGGGAGACACGGAGTGATCACCGCCCTCGTGTGGGGCCTCGGGGTGGCCCAGGCCCAGGACCTGCCGGGGGCGCTCCACGCCATGCCGGCCCCGGCGGCGTTCGTGGTCGGGTGTCACTCGGTCATGGCCGCGGGCGCCTGGCTGGGAGGCGACGATCTGGGCCGCCAGGAGCTGCGGGAGCTGAGCGCGATGCTCGCCGATCCCGACTCGGCCCGCGCCGCTGGCCTGGACCCGGATCGGCCGGTGTGGGTCGCCGTGGCCGGGGAGGGCGAGACGGTGCTGGGGCGCCTCCCCGTGGCCGACGAGGCGGCCTTCCGCGCCCAGGTCCTGCCCCAGCTGGTGGACCAGCGGCTGCCGGACACCAGCGCGCCCGACACCTGGCGGGACGAGGAGGGTGCGCCCTTCACCGTGCGCTTCCTGGGGGACGAGGTCGAGCTCCGCGGGGGCCACTGGGGTGCCCCGGTGGCCCAGGGACCGGTCATGCTGGAGCTCCTGGGGCGCCTGGATCCGGACCTCGCCGGGTGCTGGGCAGCGGTGGACGTCGGCGCCCTGGACACCCCCCAGGTCGACGAGATCGGCGCCGAGGCCGCGCTGATGCAGAGCTCCAGCAGCGGCGACCGCTTCCAGATGAACCTCATCGGGGTCCCCCTCGAAGAGGAGGTGGGCGGGACCATCGTCGGCCTGAAGCCCGCCAGGCGCACCCACGGCCGCTCCGTCGACACCCCGGACCTGGCGGTGCGCATCAACGGCGACCCCATCGAGGCCATGTCCTCGGCCCAGGCTCTGAGCCTGCTGCTGGGGCGGCCGCTGCCGCCCATCGTGGGCAGCGGAGGCACCCTGTTGGAGACCAGCGGGCTCGCGGTGCAGCCCGGCATGGAGCTGGCCCTGGGCGGGCTCTTCGGGGGCGAGCCGACCGCCGTGCTGGTGCTGCCGGTGGCGAAGCCTCGGAGCCGCCGCGGTCTGGACAAGGCCATCGCCCGAGGGTTCGCCGACCAGGGCCTGACCCCGGCGGCCCTCGGAGACACCTGGTCCCTCGACGGCGTCGCGGGCATGGACGGCTGGTGGCTGGGCACCGTGCGCGGTGCGCTGGTGCTGGGCACCAGCTCCGAGCTCGTGCAGGCGGTGCTCGACGACCAGGGCGAGCCCTGGATCCCGCCGGACTCGGCGGAGCTGGCGGCGAGGCCCGGGGTCTGGGCCCGGGCGGACCTCTCGGGCATGCCGCTGCTGGGCCTGCCGGTGGTCGCGACCGCCCACATCGGCTCTCCGGCGCCGGGCGAGGTCGCGCTCGTGCTGGACGCCCCGGGCCTGATGGACGCCGTGGGCCAGCAGCTGCCGGGGCTGGTCGAGGACCGGGCCGAGGGCCTGGGCGGGGATCCCGCCGTGCCGCCAGGCGAAGACCCGGTCGGCACCCCGCCCTCGACCGAGGCGCTGTCGGTGCTGATGCTGATCGCCAGCCGTGAGGCCACCGCGCACGCGGAGACCGGCGCCTTCGTCGGCTACGAGGGCGGCCCTCGCGAGGTCGAGGCCCTGGATGGCGCCGCGGTGCCCTGGGGGGGCATCCCGGAGCTGGGCCTCGCGCCGATGGACGCCGCCTGCCGCTACGAGGTCCGCCTGGATCACGAGGGCTGGCTGGCGACCGCGTGGTGCGATCAGGACGCCGACGGAGAGCCCGCTGTCCTGTTGCTGCGTCCGGGTGGTACACCGATCACGGTGAGCCCCCCCGGAGTCCGATGATCCGAGTCGCCCTGGACGCGATGGGCAGCGACCGCGGCCCCGCTGCGGTGGTCGAGGGCGTGGCCAGGCTCTCCCGCGAGGACCACGCCATCGAGGTGCTGCTGGTCGGCGACGAGCCGGAGCTGTCCGGGCTCCTGGCCGAGCAGCGCTACGACCCCACGCGGGTGGTGGTCGTGCACAGCGCGGGCGCTGTGCCCATGGACGCCAAGCCCGCCGAGGCCCTCGACGCAGCGCCGGACTGTTCGGTCCTGACCGCCGCGCGCCTGGTCGAGCACGGCGACGCCGACGCCCTGGTCAGCGCCGGCAACACCGGCGCGGTGATCCTCGCGGCGGCCCGGACCTTCGACCGGCTGCCGGGCGTGCGCCGCGCCGCCCTGGCCGCGGTGCACCCCACCGAGGCCCGCCACGGGCCACGCCAGGACCCCTTCGCGCTCATGCTCGACGTGGGCGCCACCTTGAACGCCACCCCCGAGGACCTGGTCGGCTTCGCGGTCATGGGCAGCGCCTACTCCCGCATCGTCTCCGGCATCGAGCGCCCGCGGGTGGCCCTGCTCTCCAACGGCACCGAGTCCGAGAAGGGCACGGCGGCCATCGTCGAGGCCCACGAGCGCCTGCTGGCCATGCCCAGCGTCGAGTTCGTGGGCAACGTCGAGGGCCTGGACATCCCGAAGGGCACGGTCGACGTGGTGGTCTGCGAGGGCTTCCTGGGCAACGTCGTGCTGAAGATGCTCGAAGGGGTGAGCGAGGTCGTGGCGGACATCGCCCGCGACGCCTACGCCCGCAAGTTCCTGTGGAAGCTCGGCCTGACCATGCTCTCCCAGGGCCTGCGCCAGCTGCGCACCATGACCGACTGGAAGCAGTACGGCGGGGCACCGCTGCTGGGGCTGGACAAGGTCGTCATCAAGGCCCACGGACGGAGCAATGCGCGGGCGGTTCGCAACGCCGTGAAGGTGGCGGCGAAGGCCGTTGAGGGGGACCTGGCCGGGCGCATCCGAGTGGATCTGGGCGAAGCCCCCTCTTGAGCGGCGACGCGCTGCGCCTCGAGGTCCACCACGACCTCGCCGAGATCGGTCAGGCCGCCTGGGACGGCCTGGTGGGAGAGGGGTCGCCCTTCCTGGAGTACGCCTGGCTGCGGGGGCTGGAGGAGACCGGCTGCGTCGGCCCCGAGGAGACCGGCTGGATCCCCCGCCACGCCTCGCTGTGGGACGGCGACACCCTGGTCGCCGCCGCGCCGGCCTACGTGAAGCACCACAGCATGGGCGAGTTCGTCTACGACTGGTCCTTCGCCCACGCCGCCCGGCGCATGGGCGTCGGCTACTACCCCAAGCTGGTGGTCGGGGTGCCCTTCACCCCGGTGACCGGACAGCGGCTGCTCGTGGCCCCGGGCCAGGACCCGGACGCCCGGCGCCTGCAGCTGGTGGCTGGCCTGCACCGGCTCGCCGAGGCCCTCGGCTGCCATGGCCTCCACCTGCTGTTCACCCGCGCGCGGGAGACCGAGCTCGCCACCATGGCCGGCGGGGCCGAGCGCCTGCAGACCCAGTTCATGTGGACCAACGCGGGCTACGGCACCTTCGACGACTTCCTCGCCCGCTTCCGCAGCAAGCGGCGCAAGGCCATGCGCCGGGAGCGACGGGCCGCGCGGGAGCTGGGCCTGTCCCTGCGGCTCCTCGGGGGCGGCGACCTGGGCACGGCCCCCCTCGACCAGATGTTCGACCACTACGACCGCACCTGCCAGATCTACGGCGGCTGGCGGTACCTCAACCGGGACTTCTGGGCCTGGCTCCAGGCCCACTGGGCCGACCGGCTCAGGCTGTTCGGAGCCTTCGACGGGCCCCGGCTGGTGGCCGGTGCGCTGTGTGTGGAGAAGGCCGACCGCATGTACGGCCGCTACTGGGGGGCCGCGACCGCGCTGCCGAACCTGCACTTCGAGCTCTGCTTCTACGGGCCCATCGAGCGCGCCATCGCCCAGGGCCTCGGGGGCTTCGAGCCCGGCCAGGGCGGGCGCCACAAGTTCCGCCGGGGCTTCGAGCCGGAGCTCTGCCGCTCGGTCCACTGGTACTTCGAGGGTCGCCTCGATCACCCCCTGAGGACCTGGCTCGTCAAGGAGGCCCGGGACGTGCGGGCCTCCCGCGAGGCCCAGCTGGCGGAGAGTCCGCTGCGGGTCAAGCAGGCGGATGCCACCGGATGAGGAAGCCGGGCTGGCCGCTCATCGATCCCACCCCACGCGCTCGATGACGATGTCTTCGATGACCGTGTCCACCCGGACGTCGTGGGGCACGCCGTTGTCCAGGCTCACCTGGCCGAAGACGCTGTACCGGGCCTCGAGGTGGGGCTGGGGGCTCAGGGTGACGAACCACTGGGAGCCCCCGGTGTCCGGCCCGGCCAGGGCCATGCCCAGGGTGCCTTCGTCGTAGGGCAGCCAGGACAGCTCGTCGGGGATCTGGTGCCCCGGGTCGCCCCAGCCGTCGCCCCGGGGGCAGCCGTCCTGGATGACGAAGTCCGGCACCACCCGGTGGAAGTGCAGGCCGTCGAAGTACTCCTCGTCGGCGAGGGTGGCGAAGTTCCAGACCGTCAGGGGCGCCAGGTCGGGGCGCAGGGTCAGCCGGATCTCGCCCGCGTCGGTGAGGATGCGGGCGCTCCGGATGCGGGCGATGTCGGTGAGCAGCGGCAGCTTGGCCACCGGATCCATCGGCGGCGGTGGCGGCAGGTCCAGGGCCTCGGCCAGGGGCTCGGCGCCGCTCCGCACGGCCTGGGAGCGGTGGGTCAGGGCGCCGGCCACCAGCTGGTCGGCCCCCTCCGGCAGCGCTTCTTCGGCCGCCACAGCGGCGGCGAAGGCCTTGAAGCCCTCGATGAGCAGATCGAGGTCTTCGGCACCGGACATGCGCGCCACCAGCGCGGTCAGCGCTTCATCGGTCCGGCTGTGCTCCGCCAGCAGGGACGCGCCCACCGCCGCGACCTTGTCGTCGTCGGCGCCCAGCAGGGTCTCGGCGTGATCGACGGCGCCGTCGAGGCCCGCCAGCGCGCCCACGGCGGTGGTGCGGAGCAGGGGCTCGGGGCTGCCCACGGCGAGCCGGGCCAGCTGGTCGGGGTCTTCGAGGCTGACCACCGCCGCGGCCTGGAGGCGCAGGGGCTGGGTGGCGTCGAGCCAGGGGCGGGACGACGGCTCCAGCCCCCGGTCCAGGAGCACGCCCAGGGCCGCCGCGGCCACGTGCACGTCGTCGTCGTCCAGCAGCGGCCGGAGCAGGGTGTCGTGATCGACCGCGTCCAGCAGGCCCAGGGCGGCGACGGTCTCCTGGCGCACGCCCGGGTCCGTGTCGCCGAGCAGGTCCTGCACCGTGGAGATGGCGGGCGGCTCTGTGAGTCGGCCGAGGAAGCGGGCCGCAGCCACGCGCACCCCGGTGTCGAGGTCGCGGGCGGCGAGGGCGACGAGCTGCACGCCGTCGGTCCCGGTGACGGCGCCGCCCAGCGCCCGCAGGCACCAGGCGCGGACAGTCGGGTCGGGGTCGTCGATGGCCCGCTCCTGCAGCTCGCGGGCGACCGGGTCGGACAGCTCGCTCGGTGCCATGCGGGCGAGGGCGAAGGCGGCGCCGCGGCGAGCCCGGGGCTTCAGGCGACGCAGCTGCCGGGCGAGGGCGCCGAGGGTCTCGTCCCTGAAGACGTGGTCCCGGTGGGCGATGGCCAGCCGCCCCAGGGCGATGCTGGCCTCGGCGCTCTCCTGCCAGGAGCGGTCGAGCCCGGCGGCGAGGCGGCCCTCGTCGTCGAGCTCTCCCTGCAGGCCGAGGCCCTGGAGCAGCCGTGCGCGCACCTCGGGGTCCCGCTCGACCGCCAGGCGCTCCCGCAGGACCGGGGTGGCCTCCGGGGTCAGGCCCAGGGCGAAGGCGGCGTGGGCCCGGACCTCGCTGTCGCTGTCCTCGGCCAGGGGCGCGAGCCAGGGCAGGGCATCGGCCGTGGCCAGCCGACCCAGGGCCAGGGCCGTGCGGGCTCGCACCTCGGCCAGCTCGTCCTCGGCCCAGGCCTCGAAGGCCGACGGCGCGGAGCGGCGGATCTCCAGGGTCCAGATGGACTGGGCCGCTTCGGCGGGCACCTCTCCGCGGGCGGTCGCGAGGGTGAGAGCGAGCAGCAGCGACAAGGGGGGCTCCGGGGAGGTCGGAAGGGTAACCTGGGCCCCATGGCCGACGGGGAACTGGCAAGGGCTGCGTCACTCGTGGCGCAGGCTGCGTCGAGGGCCGCCCAGAAGCGCCTGGGGCGGGTGCTCGACGACGGTCCTCCGGCCCTGCGACAGGCGGTGGTCCTGGTCGCTCGCCAGCGCGGTGTGGACCTGCCGGACGAGGCGGCGAGCTGGCCGGGCAAGCGGCTGCTCCGTCGTGCCCAGGGGCGGGAGGACGGCGCCCGGGTGCGCACCAACCCCATCCGGGTCGACGAGGCCTTCACCTGCGGGGCCTGCGGCGCCGAGGTCTCTCCCGGGGGCGGCCGCGTGCGGGATCACTGCCCCCGCTGCCTGACCAGCCGACACGTGGACGTGGTCCCCGGCGATCGGGCCGCCGGCTGTGGGGCGCTGCTGCCGGCGGTCGGCCTGGAGGTCCTGGGCGGCGACGCCGTGCTGCGCTTCGCGTGCAGCGCCTGCGACCACACCATCCGCGTCCGGGCCCATCCAGACGATGACCCGGCGGCCCTTGCCGCCCTGTCCGCCCGGGCGGCGCCGTGAGCCGGCTGGTCGAGCGGGTGGGGGCCTTCTGCGAGCGCCACGGGCTCCTGGCGCCCGGGCCGGTGGCCGTGGCGGTGTCCGGGGGGCCGGACTCCGTCGCGCTGCTCCACCTGCTCGTGGAGCTGGACGCGGTGCCGCTGGTGGTCGTCTCCGTCGACCACGGGCTGCGGCCCGAGGGGGCCCGGGAGGTCGCCCAGGTCCGGGCCCTCGCCGAGGGCCTGGGGCTGACCTTCCGGAGCGCCGCCCTGAGCCTGGCGGCTGGGCCCGGCCTCCAGGCGCGGGCCCGGGCCGCCCGCTACGCCTGGTTCGACGGCCTGCCCGAGCCCAGCGTGGCCCTGGGCCACCACCTGGACGACCAGGCCGAGACCGTGCTCGACCGGCTCGCCCGGGGCAGCGGCAGCCGGGGCCTGGCCGCGATGCAGCCCCGCCGCGGTCGCTACGTGCGCCCGCTGCTCGGGGTGCGTCGGGCCGAGCTGGAGAGCTGGGTCCTGACCCGCGGCCTGCCGGTGGTGCACGACCCGAGCAACCACGCGGGCACCCGCGGGGCCCTGCGGACCGAGGTCCTGCCGGCCCTGGAGCGGGTCCGACCGGGCGCGGCCCTGGCCCTGGCCCGCAGCAGCCGGCTGCTGGCCGACGACGACGCGCTGCTCCAGGAGCTCGGGGTGGCGCTGCTCCAGCCCGATGGCCTGCCGCTGGCGGCGGTCGAGGGGGCTCCGGGGCCCCTGACGCGGCGGGCCCTGCTGCACCTGGCCCCAGCCCTCAGCGCCAGCCAGCTCGACGACGCCCTGGCGCTGCGGCGGCCTGGGGCCTGGGTGCCCTTCGAGGGGGCCGCCCGGGTCGCCCACGACGGGGACCACCTGCGGGTCCTGCCCCCGCTGCCGGCGCCTGCCCAGCTCGCCCGGGGCCGCTGGGGCCTCTGGGAGGTCGAGGCCGACCGCACGGTGGGCCTGCGGGGGTCGGAGCCCGGGGAGGACGCCGGGGGGACGCCGCTGCGCGAGCGGCTGCGGGCTGCGGGCGTCGGTCCGGCCCTGCGGCCCTACCACCCGGTGGTGGTGGTCGGGGGCCGCCGCTGGGTTCCCGGAGTGTGGCGCGAGGAGGGAACACCGACCCTGCCCGTTCGGGTTGTTGTCACCCGGCCAGCGGCACCTACCTTGCCTGCTGGTGGGCGCTTCGAGGCCGCGCTATAGGCCCCGCCACGCGCGGACTCGGGTGCTATCCTCCACCCATCTGGCTGCAGGATCCAACCCGCATATGAAGAACAGCGGTCGCACAATCCTCCTCTGGACGTTCATCGCGCTGCTCGTGCTGATGGCGTTCGTCGTGGCTGGCAACCAGCAGGCCAACAAGCCGGTGACGCTCAGCTACTCGGAGCTCCAGGAGAAGATCGAGCGCTCGGAGATCAAGAACCTCACCATCCAGGGTGAGCTGATCGACGGCGCCCTGGTCGACGGCACGACCTTCCGGACCACCGGCCCCACGGACCCGGAGCCGCTCATGCGGTCCCTGTCCGACCACGGCGTGTCCTACGACTTCAAGAAAGAGCCCGAGCAGTCCTGGTTCATGCTCCTGCTGGTCAACGGCCTGCCGGTCGTGCTCATCCTGCTGATCTTCATCTTCATGATGCGGCAGCTCCAGGTGGGCGGCGGCAAGGCCATGAGCTTCGGCAAGTCCAAGGCCCGGCTGCTCAGCGAGTCCGGTCGCCGGGTCACCTTCGAAGACGTCGCCGGCTGCGACGAAGCCAAGGTCGAGCTCGAGGAGATCATCCACTTCCTCAAGGACCCGCGGAAGTTCACCCGCCTGGGCGGCCGCATCCCCAAGGGCGTCCTGCTGATGGGCCCCCCTGGCACGGGCAAGACCCTGCTCGCCCGCGCGGTGGCCGGCGAAGCTGGCGTGCCCTTCTTCAGCATCTCCGGCTCGGACTTCGTGGAGATGTTCGTCGGTGTCGGCGCCAGCCGGGTCCGGGATCTCTTCGAGCAGGGCAAGAAGAACGCCCCGTGCATCATCTTCATCGACGAGATCGACGCCGTCGGCCGCCACCGCGGCGCCGGCC
>CAYFPX010000032.1:47724-49121 GCA_964344945.1 uncultured Enterobacterales bacterium | reverse complement strand
ATCAGCGGTCAGCGGTCAGCGGTCGACCGCAGCTCTCCAAGGAAGGAGGCCAGCATTCGCTTCACCTCCGTGGTCTGCTGGTGAAGCTGCCCATGCGCGGCAGCACTCAGCAAGCCGAGGTCGCGCGCCAGGAGCAGGTGGTACTCGACCTCACTGGCCGAGCCCATCGCGTCGTCCAGGAAGCGTGCGAAGTCGTCGTCGGTGTGTCGACCGCAGCCCTCGGCGATGTTGGCCGGGATCGAAACGCTCCGAGAGTCCTTCACAGCCACTCCGCTGGGTGTGTTGCTGACTGCTGAGGGCTCGGCTCGCCGGCTCTGGGGCATCGCGCCCCCCGGTCGATCAGTAGGCGATCTGAAGCTGGGCCCACACCCGGGTGTCTCCGTCCTCCAGGCCGCTGTCCCCCCAGGTGTGCGCGATGTCCCCGGCCAGCTTGATCATGTGCGAGCCGTTGATGTACCAGTTCAGTCCCACCGTGGCCTCGTTGGCGTTGGACAGGCTGGTCGCCCGGCTCTGGGAAGCCCGGACCTGGCTGAAGCGACCGGCGACCTCGACGGCGCCGTCCACGGGCAGCAGGTAGCCGACCTGGGCGTACCAGCCCCAGCCGTCCCGGGGATCCTCGACGAGCAGGGTGCCGTCGTCCTGGAGCTCGCTGCCCGGGTTGCGGGTGCCCTGGCGCCAGTGCCAGGCGCCGATCACCGTGATGCCCTGCATCTTGAACACGCCGTCGATGGTGGCATTCAGCGTGTCCGTGGTGCCGCCGTCCGCCGGCGTGCTGCCCTTGTTGCCCTCGTCCTTCTTGGCGTCTGCGAAGTAGGCGAAGGCGGCGCCGATCGCGACCTTGGGCGCGTCGGTCCGCTCGAAGTCCGTGAGCTTCAGGTCCTTGAACCTGCCCAGGGGCGAGACGTTCACCCGGGCCACGTACAGGAGCCCCACGTCGACCACGTCGCGCTTGTTCTTGCCCTCGCCGCTCATGATCGCGGCCGAGTACCGGAGCTTGTCCAGGCCCGCGGTCTGCTTGCTGTAGACCATCACGCCGATGTCGCGGTCCAGGGTGAATTCACTGTGGGTCAGGGACCGGTCCACCAGGTTCAGGGCCCCGGAGCTGGTGAGCTGCTCGCGGGTGTACGGGACCTTGTACTGGCCGACCCGCACACTCGCGCTCTCGATGCGCTTGAAGTCGATGTGCCAGTCGAGCGCCGGCGAGGTGGTGATGACGCCGTCCTTGTAGCCCAGGTCGTCCGGGGAGAAGGCGAGCTGGACCTTGTAGGTGACGTCTTCGAGGCCCAGGTGGCCCTTGAAGGACAGCCGGGCCCGGCGGATCTGGAAGCCGAGGGCGGCGGCGCCGTCGTCGTTCTCCGCGTGCAGCGCCTTGAACTGGGCCCGCATATAGGTGCTCA
>CAYFPX010000032.1:43641-47646 GCA_964344945.1 uncultured Enterobacterales bacterium | reverse complement strand
GCCTGGGCCTCGAGCTCGGTGACCCTGGCCTGGGCGTCGGCGGCGGCCGCCTGGGCCTCCGCGGCGGCCGCCTCGGCAGCGGCCAGGCGGGCCTCGGCCTCGGCGGCAGCGGCCTCGGCCTGGGCGGCCGCTTCGGCGGCCGCGGCAGCATCAGCGCCGGTGGAGGCCTCCACGGCCGTCGGCTCGGGCGCGGCCTCGGGGTCCTGGGCGAAGGAGTTGGGGGCAGCGAGCAGGGCGAGGGACATCAACGGCGACACGCGGTCCTCACGGGGTCAGGTACGCCGGCAATCTATGGACGCTCCATGACCGATCCCGATCCCGTCTGTGTCAGAACGGTGTCGGGCCCTCGACACTGACCGCGATCAGGTCTGGGTCGCGCCGAGCAGCAGGTCCAGGAAGTCCGACGGCTCCAGCAGCCCCAGCGCCCCGCGGCTCGCGGAGGCTTCGTGGAAGGAGCCCTTGCCCTCCTCGGCCGGCCAGCGGCTGTAGAGCAGGGGCACCGGCCCGCTCAGGTGCACCCCGGTGTTCGACGAGGTGCCGTGGTCCGCGGTCACCACGACCCGGATCGACGCCTCCGGTGAGCGGTCGGCGAGGAAGGCGCCCAGGGCGGCATCGACCTGCTCGATCACGTCGCGCTTGCGCTCCGGCTGGCGGTCGTGGGCGGCGATGTCCGTGGCCTTCACGTGGAGCACCACGTAGGGCCAGGACTCCAGGAGGGCCTCGGCGGCGGCGAATTTTCCCTGGAGGTTGGTGTCCAGGTTCGCGGTCATGGTGTCGTCGGAGACGGCCTGGAGGCCGGCGATCCGCGCCAGGCCCAGGGTGGTCCGGCAGCCGCCGACCAGGGCGCCCCGGCGGAGTCGGGCCGGGGCCACGAGCCGATCGTCGGCCGCCGCCGCACCGCGGGTGAGGATGCCGGTGACGGGCAGGGCGCCATCGGCCTCACGGGAAGCCCTCAGCGGGTGCTCTCGCAGGTGTCGCCCGGCCGCGGCCAGCAGCTCCCGCAGGGCCTCGGCGGTCCGGGCAGCTTCGGGGGTGCCGTCGAGAGGACGGGGCGGCAGGAAGCGCATCTCCGCTGCACCGGAGCCCGGATCGCTGTTCGAGATCGCCGACGACAGCCCCGGACCCTGGAGGACCAGCGCCACGCGGTGCTCGTGCACCGGGAAGACCCCTCCGGTGATGCCGGAGCGCAGCGCGATCTTCTCGAGGCCCTTGACGAGGTCGGCCACCCCGTGCCTGGGCCGCCCCGCGCGTCGATCCAGCACGCTGCCCTCGTCGTCGATCGTGGCGACGTTGCCGCGGACGACGATGGCGCCAGGGCCCAAGGGGACGCCAGCGCCGACCGCATCGCAGAGCCCGCGGGCCGGGCTGCGGTGGGGATCCAGACCGAAGAGCGCCGCGACCGCGCTCTCGGTGTGGGGCAGGCCGTCGTGGCCGCCGGCGGGCATGAGCTGTCCCTGGGCACCCTCGGCGGCGAGGGCGTCGAGGTTCGGGGTGTGGGCGGCCTCGAGTGGCGTGCGGCCTTCGAGGGCCGCGATGGGCTCGTCGGACAGGCCGTCCAGGAGCAGGAGCAGGCTCGGTGCCTCGGGGGCGGTGGGCTCGGGCGTCGAGCGCAGGGGCACGCCCTGACTCTCCACTGTGCTGGCCAGGTAGTCGAGGGCGGCGAGGGCGGTACGATCGATGTCCCCGGTCGCCAGCACCAGGGTCTCGGCCTCTTCGGCCTGGCGCAGCAGGTCGTCGTGGATCCAGCGCACGGACTGGAAGGCGTCGAGGTAGGCGTCGGGCTCCCGCTGGCCGCCGCGACGGCGCCGCTGGGGGAAGCGAGCGAGGTGGGCGGCCTCCCGGGGCACGGCGAGCAGGATGCCGGCGCACTGCACGGCGTCGGGCTGCTCGCAGAGCCTCTGGTAGTCGGGCGGAACGTGGGTGCCCTCGACGATGACGTCGACGCCCTCGCGCATGGCCCGGCGCAGCACGGCGCGGACGCCTACGCTCACCTGGGCCACCTGTTGGTGGAAGCCGGCCAGCACGCGCTCGCGGGGGTCCGACAGCACCTGGCCGCCCTGGAGGATGCCGCGGAAGGAGTGATCGTGCAGTCCGGGCACCACGTCGGCGGGCAGCACGGTGCGCATGGTCTCTCGGATCATGTCGGTGCTGATGACCTTGCGGATGCCCAGGCGGAAGCCGAGCTCCATCGCCAGGGTGGACTTGCCGGTGCCGGTGGCGCCGCCGACCAGGAGCAGCAGCGGCTTGCGACGGTCGGGGTCCTTGATCCAGCAGAGCAGGTCGTAGCGGGTCGCGTACCGGCGACCACCGAGCTTGTTCAGCAGGCGCGTCACCCGCCGGTCGAGGTCGCCTTCGCTGATGACCTCGCGCCCGCTGGCGATCAGGGTCTCCTCGAGCTCCTCGAGGAGCTGGACCGCGGGCTCGACGCCGAGGCCGAAAAGGCCCTCGGCCGCCTGCTGCCGGACACCGGCATCGAAAACCTGCTCGAGCTCGGCACCGGTGATGCGTGCTCGGCCGCTGACCTGGTCCCGCAGCTCCCGGGCCAGGGGGTAGGCCTCGGCCATGGTCAGGCCCTGCTGGACCAGGCCCGCGGTGATCATGCCGGTCTGGAAGCGGAATTCCCCGTGTCGGGAGACCACCACGGGGCGCTGCTTGGAGTCCTTCCTGGTGGAATTCGGGTCCTTCGCCATGGCCGCAGCCTACCGCCGTGGATCCGGCTATGTCCGCCCCATGCAGGGTACGGTGCTGCTGATCGACGACGAGCCGGACCTGGTGGAGGCCGTGGCCTTCAGTCTGCGCCAGGAGGGCCTGCGCACCCGCAGCGCGCACACCGGTCGGGAGGGCCTGCGCCTCGCGCGGCTGGCGCCGGCGCCCGACCTCATCCTGCTCGACCTGATGCTGCCCGATCTCCCGGGCACCGAGATCTGCCGTCGGCTGCGCGCGGATCCACAGACCGCGGGAGTGCCGATCATCATGCTGACGGCCCGGGCCGAGGAGATCGACCGGGTCCTCGGCTTCGAGGTCGGGGCCGACGACTACGTGACCAAGCCCTTCTCCACCCGGGAGCTCCTGCTGCGTGTCCGGGCGGTGCTGCGGCGGTCGACCACCCCCGCGGAGGCCCGGTCCGTCGAGGTCTTCGGCCAGCTGTCCCTGGACGCCGAGGGGCACCGGGTCTGGTGGCGGGAGGAGCTGCTGACCCTCACCGCCCTGGAGTTCCGGCTGCTCCTGCTCCTGTGCCACCGGGAGGGGCGCGTTCAGACCCGCCACGAGCTGCTGCGCGAGATCTGGGGAAGCGACGCCGGGGTCAGCGAGCGCAGCGTGGACACCCAGGTGAAGCGGCTGCGGGTCCGGCTGGGCGAGGCCGGTGGGCTCATCCACACGGTGCGGGGCGTGGGCTATCGCTTCGACAGCCGACCCGGCTGACGCCGCCCATGGGCCCTCGCAGTCGGCTGTTCGCCGTCTCCTTGCTGCTGCTCTCGCTCTTCGGGCTGGCGAGTGGCCCGTGGCTCCATCGCAGCCTGGAGTCGCTGCTCACCGAGCGGATCGAAGGCGAGCTGTTGCGCCAGGCGGGGTTGGCCGCCAGCTCGCTGGAGGCCTTCGGGGCCGACCGCACCGACGAGGAGCTCGCCCGCTGGGCCATCGCGGCCGGCGAGCGGATCCAGACCCGCATCACCCTGGTCGCCGGAGACGGGAGCGTGGTCGCCGAGTCGGACGTGCCGCTCTCCGAGTACCACCGCATCGGCAGCCACGGGGACCGCCCCGAGGTGGTGCAGAGCCGCAGGGAGGGCGTGGGCCTGGCCCGCCGCGCGTCGGCCACCATCGGCATGGACATGCTGTACCTGGCCGTGCCCGTGGACCTCCCCCGACACGCCCCGGCCACCTTGCGGGTCAGCCTGCCCCTCGCAGAGGTCGAGGACGCCCTGCGCGCCCTGCGCTGGCTGTTGATGCTCGCCGCGGCCCTGGGGATCCTGGTCGCCGGGGGCATGACGGCGCTGGCGTCCAACC
>CAYFPX010000032.1:29011-43631 GCA_964344945.1 uncultured Enterobacterales bacterium | reverse complement strand
GAGGAGCGCCGGACGGTGGCGACGGTGCTCGGCAGCATGGAGGAGGGCGTGCTCGCCCTGGACCGAGATGGGCTGGTGGCGCTCTGCAACCCGGCAGCCCGGCGCCGCCTGGAGCTCTCCGAGGACGTCGAAGGGGACAGGCTGCCGTCGGATGAGCGCCTCACGCCCTTGGTGGCGGTCCTCGCCGAGGCCGCGGCCGGCCGGACCGCGTCGACGGAGTTCAGCCTGTCCGAAGCCGCTCCACCGGCCGGTCAGATCCGACCTCCGACGATCCTGCACGCGACCGCCACCCCGCTGCGGTCCGGCGGCGCGGTCGCGGTGTTGCTCGACGTCACCCGCGTGCGGCGGCTGGAGCGCGTGCGGCGGGACTTCGTCGCCAACGTCTCCCATGAGCTGCGTACCCCCCTGAGCGTGATCCAGGCGAACACCGAGGCGCTGCTGGGCGGTGCCCTGGCCGAGCCCGAGCTCGCCGAGCGCTTCCTGGGCCACATCCAGCGGACGACGGCACGGCTGGGGAACCTGGTGGCGGACCTGCTCAGCCTCTCTCGGATCGAGGCCGGCGGGGGCGTGCAGCCGCCGGAGCGGGTGCGGCTCTCCGAGGAGCTGCCGCGCTGGCTGTCCGCGACGGCGCCCCAGGCGGCGGCCCGCGGCACCACGGTCGAGGCGGACCTCCGGTCGGGGCTGGTCGCGCTCGCAGACCGGGCGGCCCTGGAGCAGGTGATCTGCAACCTGCTGGTCAACGCGATCAAGTACAGCCCCGAGCACAGCCAGGTGGACCTGGTGGCGTCTCAGCGGGGCGATCGCGTGCGGCTCGAGGTGCGGGATCGGGGCCCCGGTGTGCCCGAGGACCTGCGCCCCCGGCTCTTCGAGCGCTTCTTCCGGGTCGATCCGGGTCGATCCCGCGACATGGGCGGGACCGGCCTCGGCCTGGCGATCGTGAAGCACCTCGTCGAGTCCATGGAGGGGCGGGTCGGCATGCTGGGGCGGCCCTCGGGAGGCAGCGTGTTCTGGGTGGAGCTGCCGGGGGAGCTGCCGGAGGCGGGACCGGAACGTGGCGCGCCGCGCTCTCGGATGTGACAAGCCCGTGTCGGCGACCGGTGGGCCGACGCGCCACACCCGATCTGGCCTGCCACACGGATAGCCAGGGGCCTGACCAGGAGGCCTGGAATGGCACCCCCAACCAACCCCCTCGCGAGCCTGCTCGGCGGACGGAGCCCCTTCAAGGGACTGCAGGAGCACATGCGGGCCGTGCAGGCCTGTGCCCAGGAGGTCCCCCAGCTCTTCGAGGCCCTGGCCTCGGGAGACGACGAGCGGCTGCAGGCCCAGATCGCGCTCATCTTCGAGCTCGAGGATGCGGCGGACAAGGTCAAGAACGCCCTGCGGCACCGCCTGCCCCGCAGCCTCCTGATGCCGGTCAACCGGCGCGATCTGCTGGAGATCCTGGACAACCAGGACTCGATCGCCGACGTGGCCCAGGACATCGCCGGTCTCATGGCCCAGCGGCCCATGGAGCTGCCGGACTTCATGCGGCCCGCCGTGAAGGAGCTCGTCGTCGCCTGCGTCGGCGTGGTCGACCTCTGCGCCTCGGCCATCGAGCAGCTGGACGAGCTGCTGGAGGTCGGCTTTCGCGGCCGGGAGGCGAGCAGGGTCGAGCAGATGCTGGATGCGCTCGGTGACGCCGAAGACCAGGCCGACGGCCTCGAGCTGGCCCTGACCAAGGCGCTGTTCGCCCACGAGGACGAGCTCAAGCCGGTCTCCGTGATGCTCTGGTACCAGCTGATCGAGTGGATCGGTGACCTCGCCGACTACGCCCAGAAGGTGGGCAACCGGCTGCGCGTGACCATCGCCAGCTGACCCAACACCGAACGGACCAGGCGCCGGGCGCGATGAGTCAACGGATGGAAGTCATTGCGGAACACGGGCACGTGTTCGTCATGATGGCCGCGATCTTCGGGGCCTACATGTGCTGGGGCATCGGCGCCAACGACGTCGCCAATGCCATGGGGACCTCGGTCGGATCCGGGGCCATCACCCCGAAGCAGGCCGTGTTCCTGGCGGCGATCTTCGAGTTCGCGGGCGCGGTGCTGGCCGGCGGACACGTGACCAAGACGATCCGGAAGGGCATCGTCGATCCCAGCGCCATCGCCCACACCCCGGAGCTGCTGGTCTTCGGCATGCTCGGCGCACTGCTGGCCACCGGGGGCTGGCTCATGGTCGCTTCGGCCAAGGGGTGGCCCGTCTCGACGACCCACTCCATCATCGGCGCCCTGGTGGGCTTCGCCATCGTCGGCATCGGGGTCGACGCGGTCAACTGGGGCAAGATCGCCCAGATCGTGGCCAGCTGGGTCGTGAGCCCGGTGCTCGGCGGCACCATCGCCTTCGGCCTGATGACCAGCCTGCGCCGGTTCATCCTGGACACCGACACGCCCTTCGAGAACGCACAGAGGCTCGGCCCGGTCTACCTGTTCCTGGTCGGCTTCCTGATCGCGCTGGTCACGCTCTTCAAGGGCCTCAAGCACCTCAACGTCGACCTGAGCGTGCCCATGAGCTTCCTGGCGGCCGCCGGGGTCGGCCTGGTCACGGCGGGACTCGGCCGGGTGCTGATCCGGCGGGTCGAGATCGACCCCGATGCCGAGCGGGACTTCCAGTTCCACGGCGTCGAGAAGGTCTTCGCGCCGATGATGATCTTCACCGCGTGCTCCATGGCCTTCGCCCACGGCAGCAACGACGTCGCCAACGGCATCGGGCCCCTGGCCGCGGTCGTGAGCATCGTCGGCAGCGGCGGCGAGGTCGGCCAGAGCAGCGGACTGCCGATCTGGATCCTGCTCCTCGGCGGCGGCGGCATCGTCGTGGGCCTGGCGACCATGGGCTACCGGGTCATGCAGACCATCGGCAAGAAGATCACGGCGCTGACCCCGACCCGCGGGTTCTGCGCCGTGCTGGCCGCGGCCGCCACCGTGGTGCTGGCCTCGCGCACCGGACTGCCCGTCTCCACCACCCACGTCGCCGTGGGGTCCGTGATCGGCGTGGGCCTCACCCGCGGCCTGGCGGCCCTGGACCTGCGGGTCATCGGCACGATCATCCTGTCGTGGTTCGTGACCCTGCCGGTCGGTGGCTTCGGCGCTGCGTTCTTCTTCTTCACCTTCAAGGGCATGTTCGGGGGCTGACCGCGGCGGGCGAGTCTACTCGCCGGAGTCGCGGTCGAAGCGGACGAACGGCGTGCGTCCCCGCAGGGTCGTGCCGCGCAGAGCGTCGATGACCCGCTCGGCCTCGCTCCGAGGCACCTCCACCAGGGAGAAGCGAGGCGTGATGCGGATGGCCCCGATGGCATGCCCAGGCAGCCCGGTCTCCCCGGCGATGGCGCCCACCAGGTCCTTCGGACGCACCCCCGCCCGGCTGCCGAGCCCGAGGTAGAGGCGGGCCATGTCGGGCGCTGGCCCGGACCGAGGACTGCGGTGGGGTCGCGGGCCGTCTCGCCGCCGCCGCTCCCGGGGATCGGGGATCTCCGCCTCCTCGCCGAGCATGCCCCGGGCCTCGGCCAGCAGCCGCAGCGCGGCCGCGCCGAGGTCCTCGAGGTCCAGCTCGTCGGCGAGGTCCTGGACCAGGGCCTGGAAGGGCTCCAGGTCAGCGACCGCGGCGGTCCGGCGGACCTGGGCCCGGAGCTGCTCCCGCCGGTGGGACCGCAGGTCATCCAGGGTGGGCAGAGGCGCCAGGGGCAGCATGCGGTCCACGTGCCGGGCGATGTTCTGCAGCTGGCGGCGCTGGCGGGGCTCCACCAGGGTGAGGGCGATCCCGGTGCGCCCGGCCCGGCCGACCCGGCCGATGCGATGGACGTAGGCGTCGGGGTTGCGGGGCACATCCACGTTGATCACGTGGCTGAGGCGGTCGATGTCCAGGCCTCGGGCCGCGACGTCCGTGGCGACGAGCAGGGTGCAGGCCCCCGAGCGCAGGCGGCTCAGGACCCGCTCGCGCTCCGCCTGGGTCAGTCCGCCGTGCAGGGCCTCGGCCCGCAGGCCCTGCTCGTCGAGGCCTTCCGTGAGGGCGTCGACGTCGGCCCGGGTCCGGCAGAAGAGCAGGGCGCCGTCCGGCTCCTCGAGCTCCAGGAGCCGGCGGACCGTCGCCAGCTTGTGGCGCCGCTGGACCAGGAACACCACCTCGCGCCAGGGTGGGTCCTCGCCGCCTCCGCGGGCGACCTCGATGCGGACCGGATCCCGGGTGTGCGCGTTGGCGATCGCCTTCAGGCGCTTGGGGAAGGTCGCCGAGAACAGGGCGGTCTGGCGGGTCTCGGGGGTCGCCGACAGCAGCGCCTCGAGATCCTCCTGGAAGCCCATGTCGAGCATCTCGTCGGCCTCGTCCAGCACCGCGCAGCAGACGTGTCCCAGGTCCAGGGCGCCCCGCTCCAGCAGGTCGACGGCCCGGCCTGGGGTCGCGACCACCACGTCGACCCCTTGGCGCAGGCGCTCGAGCTGCAGCCCCATGGACGCTCCACCGTAGACCTCGAGCACCTGGGCCCCCAGGCCCCGGCCGTACCCGCGCAGGGCCCGAGCGGCCTGGCGGGCCAGCTCCCGGGTGGGCACGAGCACCAGGCCGAAGGGGGCCGGCCCGCGGTCGGGGCGCGGGGTCCCCCGCTGGAGCAGGGGCAGGCTGAAGGCCGCGGTCTTGCCGGTCCCGGTGGCCGCGAGGCCCAGCACGTCCCGGCCGGCGAGCAGCTCGGGAATGGCCTGGGCCTGGATGGGCGTGGGCTCGGTGTAGCCGAGGGCGTCGACCGCCTCGACCAGGTCGGGCTGCAGACCGAGGTCGGTGAAGGCGGACATCCTGTCTCCCGGGAGCCGCCCGTTCTAATGGGCTTCAATGCCTCCGTCCCCTGCTGCGCTGCCCGACTGGCCCGGGGGACTCGATGCACAGACGTGAGGTGATCCACGGCGGTCTGGCCGCCAGTCTGCTGGGGCCGCTGGCGGCCTGTGACGGAGGAACCGGGGACACCGGCGCCAGCACCACGACGGGGACCACGCCGGACACCCGGCCCGAAGCCCCCCGCATCGACCAGCTCGCGGCGGGCGATGTGTCCCTGAGCCGGGACGAGACCTTCGATGAGGACGTGCCCACCGTGATGCTGCTGGCCGGCCACCAGGCGGGCGAGGACTACACCCTGCAGGCTCTGCTGGACGGCGAGGTGGTCGGCGAGACGCACTTCGACGTGACCCTCGCGTGGCACGACCCCGAGCAGGGCCCGCCGGTGGCGATGTCGCCGGCGGAGCGGGTCATCCGGACCGTCGCGGTGCACAACCCCTACGGCGAGGCGGCCTGGTTCACGATCACCGTCGACCAGGACGGCGACGCCTTCCGCACCTACCTGGAGACCACCGAGCTGCTCCTGGCGCCCGGCGAGACCCGGGAGGTCGCGGTGATGTTCGAGTACACCGACGACCTGGACCCTCGGGAGACCCGGTCCGAGAGCAACGTGCGCATCACCGGCCAGATCCTCGACCCGCGGGACTGGGGTGAGGAGCCCCCCGCCGACGCGCCCCACGTGGCGGGAGGCTCGGACTTCAAGGTCCTCAACGGCTGGCGCACCGAGTTCCGCGACCTGGAGGAGACTCGCGATGGCCGCAGCCACGGTGTGGCCGGCCAGGTGGTCGAGGTCGGCACCCAGGACGGCGTGGCCAGCGGCCTGGTCCTGATCACCCACCGCACGCTGTCCGGACGGAGCTGGACCTACGACCAGGAGACCGTTGGGGTCGAGCGGGACGGGTCCTTCACGGCGCCCCTGGACGCCGACGCCGACGAGGTCCGGCTGATGTACCTGCCGGCGGGATCGTCCAAGCCCTACGCGCCGAACGAGACGGCGTGGCACAGGCTGTAGTCAAGGTGCTGCCGCGGGTCAGCGCTTTGCACCAGCGCAGGCCCGCGGGTCCAAGTACCGTGGCCGGGGCTGTGCCGGCCCCAGGACAGGAGATGGACCATGCGAATCGCACTCGCCCTCGCGGCTCTGATGACCGTCGGCTGCCAGTCGACCGTGACCGGCAACGAAGGCAACTTCCGCTTCAGCTACTGGGCGGACGACTGGATCAACGACTTCAACAAGCCCGTGGCGGTCCAGGGCTTCCTGGACCTGGAGGTCGAGGGCGTCACCGGCGGTGACGTCGACCTGTCCAGCGCGGCCTTCGACGACCCGGCGGTGCTCGACGTGACGACCTTCGGCGGGGGCGACATCACCATCACCGGTGTGGGCGAGGGCAACGCTCTGCTCGAGGTCGAGGGCGAGCTCGACGGCGAGACCCTGACCGACTCGGTGAACATGCAGGCCAAGGTGCCGGAGGTGCTGGAGCTGGGCCACTCCTGCACCGACTCCTCCGACGCCGCCTACCTCCTCGGCGAGGACGTCTGGGTCTCCTTCGAGATGGAGATGGCCAACGGCCAGCCGGTCATCGGCTACGGCTACTACCCGGTGGACCTGGCGGCGACGTCGGCGGTGGTCGAGGCCGACAACACGAGCCAGGTGGTGATCTGGCTCGCCACCGGTGAGACCAGCGAGACCGTGGACCTGGGCTCGACCATCGACGACACCACCATCAGCCTGCAGCTGGCGGCCGAGGGCGAGCTCGACGGCATCGAGGACCCGGTGGCCTACGTGCTCGAGGACATCGACGTGGGCGACACCAACGGGTTCTCCGTCAACCCGATGGTCGGGGACCGGGTGGTCTGCCAGGGCCGCGCGACCCTGGGCGTGGTGAGCGACACCCCGGACACCTGCTCGGTGGCCCTGTCGGACCCGGACGAGGACTCCAGCGAGGTGGGCTGGTTCGAGATCACCGGCGTGGCCGAGGGCGACTGCCTGTTCACCGTGACCTACCCCAAGGGCAGCGGGGGGGACGGGGTCTCGGAGCAGTTCAGCTACCCCATCGAGCCTTAGAGCTGGTTGGGAGCGAGCTGGCGTAGCATCGCGCCCGATGCTCCCTCTCGCCTCCGGGTTCGCGCTGCTCGCCTGCAGCGCTGAGCCCGCGCCCGACCCCGCCCCACCCCTGCCCCCGTCGATCCTCGTCGTCGTGCTGGACACGGTCCGGGCCGATCGGGTGCCGGCAGACGGGGCGCTGGCGGCGCTCGCGGAGCGAGGCCGGCTCTACACCGACGTCACCGCTCCGGGCTCGTGGACCTGGCCCAGCCACGCCTCGTTGTTCACGGGGGTGCCGCCCTGGGTCCACGGGGCCCATGCGGCCGCCCCCGGCGAGGGCCTGGCGCTGCGGGACACGATCCAGGTGACGCCTCTGTCCGACGCGCTGCCGACCTTCGCCGAGCGCTTGGCGGCCGGCGGCTACCGGACGCGGGCCGTCGTGGCCAACCGGCTCCTGGCGGCACCCCTGGGCCTGACCCGGGGCTTTGAGGAGGTGGTCCACCATGGCTCGGACGGGGCGGTGATGGCGGCCGCGCTGGCCGCGATGCCGGGGGAGCAGCCCCTGCTGCTCTTCGTGAACCTGATGACCGCGCACAGTCCGTACTTCGCGACCACCGCCGCCGACGCAGAGGCCATCGCGGCCCAGCCTTGGACCGAGCCCTTCCGGACCGACCCCCCGGGCCTGAGCTTCTTCCGCGAGCAGCCCTCGGGAGTCGAGCAGTGGCTCGCCGGCGAGCTGACCCTGCCCCCCGAGGGCCTGGCCCTGCTCTCGCGGCTCTACGACCAGGAGGTCCGCGTGGTCGACGGCCTGCTCGGTGCCCTGGTCGAGGCCTGGGACCAGCACCGGCCCGGGGGCGCGATCGTCGTGACCTCGGACCACGGTGAGTACCTGGGCGAGCACGGCCTGCTGGACCACAGCGCGACCCTGTACCCAGAGGTCACCCGGGTGCCACTGGTGGCGGTGGGCGCCGGACTCTCGGGCCGGGAGGGCACGCCGGTGGGGCTGGCCCACGCCCACGACCTGGTGCTGGCTCAGGCCGGGCTGGCGCCTCTGCCGAGCGCCGGCGGCACCATCCAGGCTGCGGCGTGGCCCCGGGCCCACCTGGCCTCCGCGGACCCGGCGCGACACGCGGATCCGTGGCGCCTGCACCGCGACGCCGCCGAGGCCGTGTTGGTCCACGGAGAAGCGGTCGAGCTCTACGACCTGGAGGCGGATCCCTGGATGACGGCGGACCTCGCGACCGAGCGGGCCGAGCGGACCGCGGCCCTGGCCGAGACCGCGCGCCGGGAGATCGACGTCACCCCGGTCCCGGGGGGCCTGGCCGTGGAGGAGGGCGTGCTCGAGCAGCTCGAGGCGCTCGGCTACATCCAGTAGGGGGCAGGCCGAGGAGTCCGGGGTCTTCAGTCCTGGAGGAACCGCGCCAGCGCCGCGGTCGGGTCCTCGCCGCCGCTCAGGGCCTTCAGCTGGGCCTCGAAGGAGGTCCCGGTGCTCACCGGCGCCACCAGCTGTTCCTGCAGCCAGGGACCGAGCTTCTCGTTGCCGATCAGCGGCGTGCCCACCGCCTTCTCGGCGGCCTCCCAGAGAGCGGCCTCGGTGGGGTAGGCGAACAGGTAGTTCTGGACGTACGCCGGGAAGTTCAGCATCAGGCTGGACTCCAGGAAGCTGGTCCAGGTCAGGCCCTCTTCGGTGACCGGGGCGTCCCAGCTGCGGGCCCGGAGGGACTTCTCCAGGACCGCGGCGTCCCGGGCGATGCTCTGCCAGGCGCCGGGCATCTCGTAGAGGCGGCGCTCGACCTGCGTGCAGCCCAGGTACCAGGTGATGACGTCGACCGCGTCCTGGCGCACGCTGGCCTGGAGTGCCGCCCGCAGGTCCTCGGGCACGTCGGGCACGTAGCTGCCCAGGAAGTCCGGCTGGTAGACCATGCGCTCGAAGAGCTGGCCGTAGCCCTCGAACCAGGCCGTGGGCGGCTGCCAGGCCACCGGACTGCCCGCCGCCTGGTCCGGCAGCATGCGCCACCAGCTGGCCAGCCCCAGCTCGTGGGTCAGGGCCCGGTAGGGCCACAGGCCCCACTGGGAGTCCACGGACATCACGATGGCGGCGTGGGCTGGCGGCTTCAGGGGGTAGCTGTAGGCACCCGGTCGGGTGTAGCGGGTCGGGCCCGTGTAGATCTGGATGCCGTCCACCGAGATGCCCAGGTCCTTGAAGGCCTGGGTGACCCGGCTCTCGGCCAGGTCGGCGTCGAACCAGCCCTCGGCTTCGCTGGTGTCCAGGTCCAGGCCCGCCAGCCGGCGGAGCATGGGGTCGTGGGCGAAGTCGTGGGGCAGGCCGCGCTCACTCGCCACCGCCGCCGCGGCCCGGTCGGCGGCTGCGTTCATGGGCTGGATCAGGCCCTTCAGCGCACCGCCCATGGCGTCGACGCCTTCGGGGGTCAGGCCGCGGTGGAAGAGCGCGAGCTCCCAGTAGCTCTTGAAGCCCTCCCGACGGGCGACCTCGTTGCGCAGGCGGATCAGCTCTTCGAGCTCGGAGCCGATCCAGGCCAGCCGGTGCTCCACCCAGGCCTCGGCCACCTGGGCCCTGAGGTCGGCGGTGAGCCCGTCGGCCTCGGCGCTCACGCCTCCCCAGCGACCCCGGAGGGCGATCTCCACCGTGCCGTCCGGGCTGGTCCAGCTGGCCTCTTCACCGCGGAGCTCGTCGATGGCCGCCAGGAGCTCGGTCTCCCGGGCCTTCTCGTCCTCTGTCCAGGAGCGCAGGAAGACCGCGTGGCGGGTGTAGGCCTGCGCCCGCTCGGAGACCCAGGGGTCGGTGTGGTCGCCCAGCTCCTCGAGCAGGGACCTGAACGCCGGGTTCCGGAAGAACGCGACGCGGGCCTGCTGGTGCTCGATCTTGCGCTCCCGCGCCTCCTTGTTCAGCACGTTGCGGGTGGTGTCGGCCTCGGCCACGCCGAGGCGGTCCATCAACAGGGCGTACTCGTTGTCGTAGGCGGCGAGGGGGTCGCCCGACGAGGTCGGCGCGCCCGTGGGCGAGCAGGCGACGAGGGCGAGGAACAGGCTGGGACCGGCGAGCATGGGTCGAGACTACCGCGCAGCGACGTCAGCCCCGCGCCGCCAGGTTGATCGCGCCTCGCTTGCTGCCTGGCGCCCTGCCGGCGCCGCCTCCCCGCGACGTGGCTCGGCGACGCCTGCGGCTCGGCCACGCCAGCAGGGCGCCAGGCTTCGGCGCGATGCATCGATCAACCCGGCGCCGCGGGGCTGTACAGTGCCGGGCCATGGGCGAGCTGCACCGACTGGCGGACCGGAAGGCCCGTCCCGGACCCGGGGAGGTGCTGGATCTGGCCGAGGCCCGGCTGGTTCGTCGGGCTCGTCATCGCGACCCGCAGGCGCTCGGGCAGCTCTGGGAGCGGGTCGTGGACGACGCCTGGTCCGTGGCGGCCGCCCTGGTGCCGTCCGAGCAGGCCATCCTTGCGCTGCACGGCGCCCGTGACGCCCTCGTGACCGGCGCCCCCGGCCTGCCCTCGGACGCCAGCTGGGTCGAGCTGCCCTTCGGGGCCCTCTTCACGCGTCTGCACGGCTTGCTGGAGCTCCCGCCACTGTCGGGCATCGATCCCCAGCTGTGGGCCGTGCCCGAGCCGGCGGAGGACGCCGCGGCGCTCCCGCGGGATCCCGAGGCCGCCCGGCGCGCCGTGCAGTCCGCGCCCGCGGAGCTGCGCTTGATCTACCTCTTCACCCTGCTGACACCCTGCACCCTCCCAGCCATCGCCCGGTTCGCGGGTGTTCGGCCTTCCGTGGTGCGCCAGGCGCGGACCGCCGCGACCTGGCGAGTGATCCAGGAGCTGCGCCAGTGACGCCCGAGCAACGCGCCGAGATCATCCGCCTGCTTCCCTGCTACCGCATGGGCCAGCTCGAACCCGAGGCCGCGGACCTGGTGCGGCAGGCGCTGCACCAGGACCCGAGCCTGCGGGAGCTCCTCGCGACCATCCAGGACGCGGAGCGCCTCTGCGCGGCCACGCTCCGGCAGGGTGCGCCCCAGGGCCTGCGGACCCTGGGGCCGGCTCCGGAGCCTCCCCGGCGGCTCGACCCGGTGTGGGCGTGGCTCGCTGCCGCGGCGGTGGTGTTCGCCCTGTGGGTCCTGGTGGCGGGTGGGTCCGGCGCACTGGCGGCTGGGGAGCTGACACCTCTCGAGGGCCTGTTGAACGCCGCGCGCGTCGGCGACGAGACCATGCTCCGGAGGTCGGACCCGGGCCGGCTGCAGCAGGCCCTCCTGGGCGCCGGGGTCGAAGAGGAGCTCGCCCGCGTCGACGATCTGCGATCCCTGGGGCTCGGCCTCGAGGGTGCGCTGGTCCACGAGGGCCGGGTGGCGGTGGTGTGGCTGGACGACACAGGTGGCGTGGTGTTGTGCGTGACGGGGCCCGCGCTGGACATCCACCGCACCCCCGACCAGGTCCATCGGCCGGACACGGGGTCCGGGCCGGTGCTGCAGGGTCACGCGCTGGGCGGCTGGGCGGCCGTGTACTGGGAGCGCGACGGCCGGGGCGGTGCACTGGTGGCCACCGGGGACCTGGATCCGCTGGCTGCAGTCGCCTTCCAGGCCGTCTGGAGCGCCTCCGGCTGAGCCGGATCGTGTAGGATCCTCCGGTCCGCGGGCTGCGCACGGCCGCCCGCTCGCTCGTGTCCCTCCTCCGGAGCGAACCCCCATGGCTGACTCCCAGCGCCTCGGCGAGCTGCTCGTCCGCGAGAAGCTCATCACCCCCCTCCAGCTCCAGTCCGCGATGGAGGAGCAGCGAGGCCAGGGTGGTCGACTGGGCTACCACCTCACCAAGCTCGGCTACATCGAGGAGAACGAGCTCACCGCCTTCCTGTCGAAGCAGTACGGCGTCCCGAGCATCAACCTCGCCGAGTTCGAGATCGACCCGGAGGTGCTCAAGCTGGTGCCGAAGGAAGTCGTCATGCGGCACCAGGTCATCCCGGTGAACCGCGCCGGCAACACGCTCATCGTGGCGATGGCCGACCCGTCCAACATCTACGCCATCGACGACGTCAAGTTCGTCACCAACCTCAACATCGAGGTGGTGGTCGCCTCCGAGCAGTCCATCGCCGAGGCGATCGAGAAGTACTACACCTCCAACGTCACGTTCGAGGACGTGATGATGGACTTCGCCGAGGAAGACGAGGAGTTCGAGATCGAAGAGGTCGAGGAGGACATCAACGTCCTGGACCTCGAGAAGAGCGCCGGTGACGCGCCGGTCGTCAAGCTCGTGAACCTCATCCTGCTCGACGCCATCCGCAAGGGCGCCAGCGACATCCACTGCGAGCCCTACGAGAAGCAGTTCCGGATCCGCTACCGCATCGACGGCGTGCTCTACGAGGTCATGAAGCCGCCGGCCAAGCTGAAGCACGCCATCACCTCGCGTCTCAAGATCATGTCCAACCTGGACATCGCCGAGCGGCGGCTGCCGCAGGATGGCCGCATCAAGCTCAAGATGGGCCGCGGCAAGGAGATGGACTTCCGAGTCAGCGTCCTGCCCACGATGTGGGGTGAGAAGGTCGTCCTCCGACTCCTGGACAAGTCCAACCTGCAGCTGGACATGACCAAGCTGGGCTTCGAGGAGAAGGCCCTCAGCCACTTCAAGGTCAACCTGGCCCTGCCCTACGGGATGATCCTGGTCACCGGCCCGACCGGGTCCGGAAAGACCACCACGCTGTACTCGGCGCTCTCCGAGCTCAACAAGTCCACGGTGAACATCTCCACCGCCGAGGACCCGGTCGAGTTCAACCTGTTCGGCATCAACCAGGTGCAGATGCACGAGGACATCGGCCTGAACTTCGCCGCCTCGCTGCGGTCGTTTCTGCGACAGGACCCGGACATCATCATGGTCGGTGAGATCCGGGACTTCGAGACCGCCGAGATCGCGATCAAGGCGGCGCTCACCGGGCACCTCGTGATCTCGACCCTGCACACCAACGACGCGCCGAGCACCGTGTCTCGAATGCTCAACATGGGCATCGAGCCCTTCCTGGTCGCCAGCGCGGTCAACCTGATCGGTGCCCAGCGTCTGGTGCGCAAGCTGTGCGTGGACTGCAAGCAGCCGGTGGACATCCCCACCGAGACCCTCATCGAGATCGGCGTCCCCCCGGACCAGGTCGACGACTTCCAGGCCATGCGCGGCGCCGGCTGCCGGACCTGCAACAACTCCGGCTACAAGGGCCGCATCGCGGTCTACGAGATCATGCCGATGACCGAGGAGCTGCGCGAGTTCGTGCTCAACGGCGCGTCGACGATGGAGCTGAAGCGGGAGGCGATCCGGCAGGGCATGAAGACCCTGCGGATGTCGGCGTTGACGAAGCTGGCGGAGGGCATGACCTCGATGGAGGAGGTCGTTCGGGCGACGGCGCCGGACTAGTGTCCTACGTCGAGTCCCGAGAGCAGAGCTTGGACGATCGGAATCGCCGAGACAGGACACTAGACCAGAACCAACCCCCTACAGATCCAACAACCTGAACGCGTCGTGGTTGTACGACCGGATCGGCTGGTCCTGCTCGACGTCGATCAGGATCTCCGGCGTGTCGCCGGTCACCAGCTCCGCCCGGCAGTAGGGCTCGTCGGCCAGGTACTCGCGGACCTCGATGATGTGCTTGCCCTGGGGCACGAAGGCCTCGGCCTCCTCCTGGCTGCGGATGCGCGCGAGCAGGGCGCCGTTGATGTAGAGGTCGGCCCACTCGCCGTCGAGGGACCGGATGCGCAGGCCGACCCGCTCCTGGCCCTGGGAGAGATCCCAGCCCGTGGAGATGTCCCAGCCCTTCTTCTCCCAGGGTGGCACCGGGCGCTCGATGGGGTTGAAGCCGGCCATGGCGCCCACCGGCGCACCCTGCTGGGTGCCGGACTTGCGGGCCTCGATGTCCATGGGCCACAGGCCGCCGTCGGCCATGCAGTTCATGAGCTGTGAGTCGGAGATGTTGATCGAGATGAGCTTGGCGTCGCCGGTCTCCAGGCGCCCGCGGCAGTAGCCGGCGCCGCCGAGCTGCATGACCTCGAGCACCAGGTTGCCCGCCGGCACCAGGACCTCCTGCTCCTTGTCCCGGTCGAATTCCGCCACGGGCTGGCCGTTGGCGACGATCTCCAGCCGGTCCTGGTCGAGGTTGCGCAGGCGGAGCCTGAGCTTGCGCCCGCCCACCGCCTTGGGGGCGCCGAGGGTGTCTCGCCGCTCGGGGCCGAGCTCTGCCAGGTCCGGCGTGTAGTCGCTCTCCTGCCACGGCCGCGCCTTGCGCGCACGGTCGGCGTAGGACACCTCGCTCCGGGTGACCGACTGGGTGTTGGACGGGGGCTGGTCCCAGTACGAGTGGCTGTCCTGATCCCCCACGTCCTCCCGGTCGCCGTAGATGTCGGAGTTCGTGTCGGCGGCCTCGTCGACCTCGCTGGGCAGGTCCGTGGCGATCTCGTCCTCGACCTCGAAGTCGAACCGCTGGGCGTGCTTCGAGGCGATCTCGGCGATCTGCTCCTCCTCGGTGAGCGCAGCGCCGGCGGCCCTCTTCTTCGCACGGGCATCCTGGTGTCGCTCGTGCTCCCGACGGCGAGCGATCTCCTCGGCCTGCTCCAAGCGCACGCGGCTCTTCCGGTCCAGGCCCTTCATGGCCGCGCGTTCTTCGTCGTGCCGGGTCTCGCGCACGGTGGTCGAGCCCTTGCGCGTGAAGCGCCCGATGCGGAAGTCGGTCATCTGGGACCGCTTCCAGACG
>CAYFPX010000032.1:27320-29001 GCA_964344945.1 uncultured Enterobacterales bacterium | reverse complement strand
CCGCTGTCTTCCCCCGGGTCACGTGGTGAACCCCGGCATTCTACGTGGGGGGTCGGCGGAGATCACGGGCCGCGAAGGGTGGGGGCCGCGCCGAGCCGCCCGGCGCCATCGCTGGCCTTGCAGCGGAGAGGCCGTCTCCAGTACAGTGGCCCGTGGGCGCGCCAGCCCGGAGGTCATCCCTATGCCCGTCTTCGCCTATGAAGGGCGCACCGCGTCCGGTGAGGTCAAGAAGGGAGAGGTCGAGGCCGCGGACCAGGACGCCGCGCGGTCGCGCCTGCGCGCGATGCAGATCAGCCCGACCAAGGTGAAGGCCAAGGGCGCGCTCAGCGGTGGCGCGATCAACCTGCCGCAGTTCGACTTCCTGAAGCCCAAGGTCACGACCAAGGACCTGGTCATCTTCGTCCGGCAGTTCGCGACCATGATCGACTCCGGGCTCCCCCTGGTGCAGTGCCTGGAGATCCAGGCCTCCCAGGCGTCGAACCCGACCCTGCGGGAGCAGCTCTCCGTGATCAAGGAGTCCGTCGAGAGCGGGACCACCTTCGCCGACGCCCTGAAGAAGTTCCCGGGCACCTTCGACGACCTGTTCCGCAACCTGATCGCCGCCGGCGAGGTCGGCGGTATCCTCGACACCATCCTCAACCGTCTCGCGACCTTCCTCGAGAAGAACGAGAAGCTGAAGCGCCAGATCAAGGGCGCGATGACCTACCCGATCATCGTCATGGCGGTCGCGGGTCTGGTCGTCACCGTCCTGCTCCTCAAGGTCGTGCCGACCTTCGAGTCCATGTTCCTGGAGTTCGGTGGTGCGCTCCCAGCGCCCACCCAGATCGTCGTCGACCTCTCCAAGTTCATGCAGAAGAACTTCGTGTTCATGTTCGCGGCGCTGTTCGCGATCCTGTACGCGGTGAAGTTCTCCTACGGCACCCCCAAGGGCCGGGTCGTCTACGACGGCATCTTCCTCAAGCTGCCGGTGCTCGGCGAGCTGCTCACCAAGGTCGCGGTCGCCCGGTTCTGCCGGACCCTGGGAACCATCGTCGCGTCCGGTGTGCCCATCCTCGACGGCCTCGAGATCTGCGCACGGACCGCGGGCAACAAGATCATCGAAGCCGCGGTGCTCCAGGCCCGGGAGGCGATCTCCGAGGGCCGCAACATCGCCGAGCCGCTCAGCGAGTCCAAGGTCTTCCCCGAGATGGTCTGCCAGATGATCTCGGTCGGTGAGTCCACCGGTGCGCTCGACATCATGCTCACCAAGATCGCGGACTTCTACGACGACGAGGTCGACCAGGCTGTCGAGAACCTCACGTCCATGATGGAGCCGATGATCATGGTGTTCCTCGGTGTGGTCGTCGGCGGCTTCGTCGTCGCGATGTACCTGCCGATCTTCACCATGGCGTCCGCCATCGGTGGCTGAGGACGCAACGCAGGCGGGAAGCACCGTGTCCCGCCCGCAACCCAGCCCCGACGAGGCGCTGAAGCGCCGGGTCGTGTTCTACATCCTCATCCGGCTGGGGCTGGCCACCGGCCTGCTCGCGCTGACGGCGGTGCTGGTGATGGGCGGCGAGAGCCGGCTGCTGGACCCCCGGCGGTACTTCAGCCTGGTGGCGGGGACCTACCTGGTGATGGGACTCAGCGCCGCGGCCCTGCCCGCCGTCGCCGCCTACCTGCCGCCGCCGCCCCGCCGCGA
>CAYFPX010000032.1:19034-27310 GCA_964344945.1 uncultured Enterobacterales bacterium | reverse complement strand
CATCGCTTCGCGTGGCTCCAGCTCGCCGCGGACACCGGCATCATCACCAGCCTGGTCTCCCTGACCGGCGGCACCAGCAGCATCTTCACGCCGCTCTACATGCTGTCCATCGTGGCCAGCTCGACCCTGGTGTACCAGCGTGGGGCGTTGGTCCTCGCGACCATCAACTCCGCGGTGTTCCTGGCGCTGGGGGTGTTCCAGGGCATGCGCGTCGGACCGCTGGCCCAGGGGTCCTTCAGTCCGACGGCGCCGGTCTATGCCGAGGTGCTGCTCACGATCTTCGGCTTCTACCTGGTGTCCCTGTTGGCCGGCCAGCTGGCCGAGCAGCTGCGGGCCACGGGCCGTCAGCTCGAGGCCGAGGAGGCCTACTCCCGGAGCCTGCAGGCCGAGCTGGCCCAGGTGGCCCAGACCATCCGCTCCGGCCTCGCCGTGATCGGCCGCGACGGCTCGCTTCGCTCGGCGAACCAGCGGGCCCTGGAGATCTTCCCGGACCTGGAGCGGGAGCTGGCGCCGGCGGCCATCCCGGGCTGGGAGGACTCCTCGGGACTCTGGGAGGTCTCGGTGCCCGAGGGGGACCGCGTGCGGCACGTGATCGTGACCCGCTCCGAGATGGACGATGGTCGCAACGTGCTCACCCTGGAGGATGTCACCTCCCTGCGTGAGATCGAGCGGCAGCTCCAGCGCGAGGAGCGCTACACGGCGGTCGGCCACCTGGCGGCGGCCATCGCCCACGAGGTGCGCAACCCGCTCGCGAGCCTGTCCGGCGCGGTCCAGCTGCTCAACCGGGCCGAAGAGGACGTGCCGCTCCACGAGATCATCCAGCGGGAGGTCTCGCGCATCAACGACCTGGTCACCCAGTTCCTGGAGAACACCCGACCTGCGCAGCTGGCACGACGTCCCGTGGACCTGGGGCTGCTGGTCAACGAGGTCGCCGAGACCTTCGCCAAGGACGGGCGGTACCGAGAGGAGATCCAGGTCTTCGAGGAGATCGACGACCTGCCCCTGTTGGAGCTGGACGTCGAGCGGATCCGGCAGGTGCTCTGGAACCTGTTGCTCAACGCCGCCCAGGCCATGCCCACCGGCGGGATCATCCACGTGAGCGCTCTGCGGGTGGGGGACCGGGTGCGCATGATGGTCGCCGACGAAGGCGTCGGCATCGCCGAGGAGGACTTCCAGAGGGTGTTCAACCCCTTCTACACGTCCCGCCAGGGCGGCACGGGCCTCGGGCTGGCGACCGTCGAGCGGGTGGCGCGGGAGCACGGGGGCTCGGTGTGGGTGCGCTCGGAGCCCGGAGGCGGCACGGCCATCGCCGTCTGGCTACCTTTCCCCGACGAACCGCCCACCGACGAGCGGGAACCGGAGCACGGCCATGGCTGAGGAGCACATCCTCGTCGTCGACGACGACCTGTCCATGCGGCAATTCCTCAAGATCCTGCTCGACCGGGAGGGCTACCGGACCACGCTCGCTGGCACCGGCGAAGAGGCCCGGACCCTGTTCGAGCTGAACCCCTACGACCTGATCCTGACCGACCTGAACCTGCCCGGCCTGAGCGGCATGGACCTGCTGCGCGACGTTCAGACCCACGGCGACCGCGAGGTCCCGGTCATGTTGATCACCGGCTATGGCACGGCGGCTTCGGCGGTCGAGGCGATGAAGAACGGGGCCGCCGACTACGTGCTGAAGCCCTTCGACAACGACGAGCTGCTGATCAACGTGCGCAAGGCCCTGGGCCTGCGGCGACTCCAGGAGGAGAACCTCCAGCTCCGCAAGGAGCTCAAGGAGCGTCACTGGTACGGCAACCTGCTGGGGCGGTCGGCAGCCATCCAGGAGGTCTACGACATGGTGCAGCGGGTCCGGGACACCCGGATCAACTGCATGCTCTTCGGGGAGAGCGGGACCGGCAAGGAGATGGTCGCCCGGGCCATCCACTACTCGGGAGTCCGGCAGAAGCACCCCTTCGTGGCGGTCAACTGCGGAGCCATCCCCGAGACCCTGATCGAGAGCGAGCTCTTCGGGTACAAGAAGGGCGCCTTCACCGGTGCCAGTCGGGACAAGGTCGGGTACTTCGCCGCGGCCCACCGGGGCACGCTGTTTCTGGACGAGGTGGCGGACATGCCGCTGCACACCCAGGTGAAGGTGCTGCGGGCGATCGCCGAGCGCAAGGTCGTGCCGGTCGGCGGCACCGAGGAGTCCGCGGTCGACGTCCGGATCATCGCCGCCAGCAACCGCGACCTGGCGGTCGAGGTCGAGGAGGGCCGCTTCCGGGAGGACCTCTACTACCGCCTCAACGTCGTCCGCATCGATCTGCCGCCCCTGCGGGAGCGAGAGGGCGACGTGCCCATCCTCGCCCGCCACTTCTGCGAGGAGTACGCCGAGGAGTACACCAAGGACCTGCGCGGCATCTCGATGGACGCGATGTCCGTGCTCGAGGCCTGGGAGTGGCCCGGCAACATCCGCGAGCTGAAGAACGTGGTCGAGCGCGCGGTGGCGCTGGAGACCGAGCGGGAGATCCTGCCGGCGTCCCTGCCGCGGGCTCTGCGGGAGAACCAGGCGGCGCGAGACATCGTGAACCGCGACCCCGGCCGCACGGCCCTGCCCGAAGAGGGCGTCGACCTGGACAAGCTGCTCAGCGACATGGAGAAGCGCTACCTGGAGCTGGCCCTGGAGCGCACCGGCGGCAACAAGACCCGGGCTGCGCAGATCCTGGGCATGAGCTTCCGCTCGTTCCGCTACCGCCTCGCCAAGTGTGGGCTGGACACGGAGCAGTAGCGGTCGCTACTCCCCGCTGGCCCCGAGCAGCCAGTCCACCTGCTCCTGGAGCGGGCGCTGGGAGCCCCCAGGCGCCTGGGCATCCCAGTGCTCGAGCACTGTCCGGTCGCCCCGGCGCAGCGCCGCGGCGGACAGCACCACCGGCGCCAGGCCGGTCGGATCGGGCAGGGCGGTGGAGGCGTGGCCCTCGGCCTCGGCCCAGCGCCCGGCGATGGCCTCGGCGATGGCCAGGGGCGCCAGGAGCTCCGGGCTCTCGTTGCAGCCCCTTGCCAGGGCGGTCTGGCCGGCGGCCAGGGCGCCTGCGGGGTCCCCCCGGTCCAGGTACCAGCGCGTGGCGGAGTAGCAGCAGTACTGGGCGGGGGGAGGGGCGAGGGCCTCGGCCAGCCACGGCTCGGCCTCGGGGGTGTCCTCGATGGTCTTGAACACGCCGCAGGCGCTCCGCGGGCAGGGTCCCAGCGCATGTCCGCGCAGCCACAGGGCGGTGGAGTCCTGCCACTGGGGCGCTTCAGCCAGGGTCAGCGCGGCGAGACCTGTGGCCAGCAGCACGCCGACCCGGGGCCTCACGCCCTCGGGCCAGGCGGCGTGCAGCGCCAGCGCCAGGCCCGCCAGCGGAACCGAGAGGTAGCGGTAGGGCATCTGGTCGGTGTGGGCCACGGCGGGCACGCAGAGGGCCAGGGTGGCGGCGAACCAGAAGAGGCCGATCCAGGCCTGGCGGCCCCCGCGCCAGGTGACGGCGGCGAGGGCCAGCACCACCCCCACCAGGGGCACCGGGCGGGGGGAGAGGGCGGCGAGGTAGGCGGTGGGTGAGGTGGTCCAGGGTGCCAGGAGCACCGCCGCGCTGTGGGAGAGCCAGGTGAAGGCGTCCTGGGGCACCGCCGGGCTCACCTGGAGCTGGAGGGCCAGCCTCAGGCCGACCCATGCCCCGACCACGGCTGCGAGCACGCCGTGACGCGCCCAGCCGGTCGGTCGTCCGTGGCGCAGCCAGTCCAGGCCGAGGAGCACGGCGGGGCAGGCCAGGGCGACCTCCTTGCTCAGCAGGGCCGCAGCGAAGAGCGACGCGCCGGCCACGAGTCGGAGAGACCCTGCGCGGACCGGCTGCAGCACGAGGAGGGCCGCGCACATCAAGGCCCCGGCCATGGCGTCGTTCCGGGCCGCCGTGAACGCCACGACCTCGGTCTGCAGGGGGTGCAGGGCGTAGAGCGCCGCGGCGGGGAAGGCGAGCCAGGCACCGGGCCGGAGCCGCTGCAGGAGGCGGAAGAAGAGCAGGCAGCCGGCCAGGTGCCACAAGAGGTTGTGGAGGCGGTGGAGCCAGGCGGCCGGGGGGTCGATCAACGCCCGGTCGAGCCAGAGCTCGACGAGCATCAGCGGCCGATAGAAGGTCCGCTCCGGATCCACGACGCCGGTGGTCTCCCAGAGGGACACCGTGAAGAACCGCGGCAGGTTCCGCCAGTCTCCCGTGAGGCGGTTGTCGACGACCAGGACCGTGTCGTCCCAGATGAACTCACCACCGAGCTGGAGGCCGAAGGCGACCAGGGCGAGCAGGACCAGCAGTGCCGTGGGACGGGAGGGGGGGATCAGATCTGACACCCAGCGTCAGGGTGACGCGAATTGTCACCTGCGAGGTGACCCTTTTTGTCAGTCTGGGCGGTCCCGAAGTCTCGGATCCGCATGGTTGAGCGAACGTGGGATCTGGCACGGGTCTTGAACGGAGACCGGGTGTCCACCACCACATCGGACAACAACCAGCACCCTGCCTGGGAGGTATTCATGCTCAAGTCCCTGCGTAAGGGCTTCACCCTCGTGGAGCTCATGATCGTCGTCGCCATCATCGGTATCCTGGCGGCCATCGCTATTCCCAACTTCGTCGAGATGCAGTACCGCGCCAAGCGGGCTGAGGTCCCGGCCAACGTCGACGGCATCAAGACTGCTCAGATGGGCTACGACGCTGCGTTTGACGAGTTCATCAGCTGCACGGACCACCCGGGCGTGGCCGGCATCGGCAAGAAGCAGGTCGAGTGGGACGGCGGCAACTCCGAGTTCCAGAAGCTCGGCTGGGCCCCGGACGGCAAGGTTCGCGGCACCTACTCCGTCACCACCACCCTCGCCGGCTCCACCGCCAAGGGCGCGGACTTCACCGTGACCGGTATCTGCGACGTCGACGCTGACGGCAACACCGCCGACTACAGCGCCACCAAGAGCATCAACACCGTCTTCCGCGACAACAACGACACCTACTAGTCGTTTCTCGGTCGACTGACCGGAGTGGGGCGGGTGCGCGAGCACCCGCCCCCTCCTGCTTTCTGGGATCCCGTCCCAGCCCGCCGAGGGGCGGGAAATCGTTCATCGTCAAGACTTCCGCTACACTGGCGTCCATGCGCTTCGCCCTGACGGGAACGACCCGGCCTGGCTTCACCCTGGTGGAGCTGATGATCACGGTGGCCATCATCGGGCTGCTCGGGTCCATCGCGATCCCGCACTACACGGAGATGCAGTACAAGTCCAAGCGGGCGGAGATCGAGTCCAACACCCACGGCATCATGTACGCGGAGATCGCCTACGAGGCGGCCTACGACAACTACATCGAGTGCCTGCCCTGGCCCGCCGGCGTGCCCGGCAAGAAGCAGAAGGAGTGGCTGGGGGGCAGCACGGAATTCAGGGAGCTCGGCTGGTACCCCGACGGCGCTGTGCGCGGGCAGTACTCGGTGACGACCATCCCCGGCCCCAAGGCCGACCAGGACTTCGAGGCCCTCGGCGCGTCGGACATCGACGGCGACACGAACTACGCGAAGTTCACCGCCACCAAGAGCGTCAAGGCCATCATGGTCACGGAGCCCGACACCTTCTGAGCGGGCCTGCAGGCTAAGGTCCCTCGGTCCTCTCCCCGGGTCACATGGACTCCGACCGCATCGCACGCGTGGGCGCCGTGGCGCTGTTCGTCACCGTGGCCTTGCTCTATGGCGCACTCGCCCTGGCGGGCTGGGTGTGGGACGACACGCCGCTCATCGTGCAGAACCGGATCACCGGGGATCTGGGCAACCTGCCGCGGTTCTTCCTGGAGGACCTGTGGGCCTCCAGCGGAGGCGACGGGCACCAGAGCGGGTACTACCGGCCGCTGATGCTCACGAGCCTGGCTGTGGACCGGGCGCTGTGGGGGCTGTCTCCGGCGGGGCACCACCTCCACTCGGTGGCCTGGCACCTGGCGGCGAGCGGGCTGCTGCTGGCGCTGCTGCGCACCCTGGTGGCGCCGCTGCCCGCGCTGCTGGGCACGGCGGTGTTCGCGCTGCACCCCCTGCAGAGCGAAGCGGTGGCCTGGGTGAGCAGTCGCAACGACCCGATGGTAGCGACCTTCGTGGTCGCGGCGGTCCTGGCCCTGGCGCCCGAGCGGTGCAGCCCCCGGCGCCTGGTGGCAGGGGGCCTGCTCGTGCTGGCGGCCACCCTGTCCAAGGAGTCCGGGGTGCTCGCGCCCGTCTTGCTGCTGGCGCTGGATCTGGGGCGCTGGCGGCGCGTCGGGGACCTTCGCCGGTACGGGGTGGCGGCCGCTGCCCTCCTGATCTGGTTCGGCCTGCGCACCGCGGCCGGTGTGAGCCTCGACGAGCTGCCCGCTTCGGCCGGTGTGCCGATGCTGCTGGAGCGGGGGCACCTGGTGGTGAGCAAGTACGGCCAGCTCCTGCTCGTGCCCTGGCCCCTGAGCACCGGCCGCACCCTGGAGTACCTGCGGGACCCCGCCTGGCTCGTGGCGGGAGGCCTCGCGGTGGTGGTGGGCCTGGCGGTCCTCCAGGTCCGTCGGGGCGAGGGTCTCGGCGTGGCCGGGCTGGCCTTCACCCTGGTGGCGGCGGCGCCGTCGATGGTGGCCATCGCCGACAAGGGCCAGATCGGGGAGCGGTACCTCTACCTGCCGCTGGTCGGCCTGGCCCTGGGGCTGGCCGCCGCGCTGCCGGCACGGAGCCGGTGGCTGTGGCTGGCCCTGCCCGTGGCGGTCGGCTGGACCGCAGCCCTGCACCTGCGGCTGCCCCAGTGGCAGAACGCCCTGGACCTGTGGGCGGCCGCCGCCGAGAGCACCCCGAACGGCTACGCCCTCACCGGGTACGCCCACGAGCTCAACCGGGCGGAGCGCTACGAGGAGGCCCAGCGCACCTTCCTCGCAGCGGTCCAGGACGCACCGCCGATGGACGACGCCTGCGCCAACGTGCTGCGGGGGCCCCTGAAGCGCGGCGAGCACGCCCGGGCCCTGGAGAATTCGCGGCTGTTGAAGGGCAAGGGCTGTGCGGCCACTCCCGCGTTCATGGCGATCGTGTCCACCGTGCTCGCTCGCAACTGCCTGTGGGACGAAGTGCGCACCACGGTGACCCGGGCGCCGGGGGACGCCGCCCAGCGGGATCGGGTGCTGCTGGGGGCCCTCGCCCTGCAGGACGGCGCGGTCGACGCCTACGACGCCTTCGGGCAGTCCTACCGGGGCGGGACCGAGGCCTGGCGGGAGGCGGTCCAGCAGGCCTTGGACCTGGGCTGTCGGGCCGACCTGGTCGCTCCCGGATAGGCACGGACCATGGACTGGGCTCGCGCCAGGCTCGCCGTGATCGGCACGATCATCGCCATCGCGGCGGCCACCATCGGCCACCGGGGCCACGTCGAGAACGACGCCGTGCGTCACGAGAGCTCGGCGTCGGTCGAGCTGATGATGATCCCGAGCGGTGAGGCCCTGCGCGTCGGGTCGCTGGGGTACGCCATGCACCTGGCGGACCTGCTCTGGATCCGCAGCGTGCTCACCTTTGGGGAGCGGATGAGCCAGGAGCCCGACCCAGCCTGGCAGGAGTGGCTGGCCCGCATGCTCGACGCCGTGACCACTCTGGATCCCCAGTGGCGGACCCCGTACTTCTACGGCGGCGTCATGCTCCGGGTGACCGGGGACTACGACAACTCCACGGCGCTGCTGACCAAGGGCCACCAGGCCCTGCCCGAGGACTTCTTCTTCCCGTTCGCCGTGGGCATGAACCACTACATGGGCAAGGAGGACCCGGTCGAGGCGGCCCGCTGGGTCCGCATCGCGGCGAGCCTGCCCGGGGCGCCGGACTGGTACGAGGCCGCGGCCACCGGGTTCATCCTCCAGACCGCTCAGCGGCAGGTGGCCATCCGCTTCCTGCGGGAGGAGCTCGAGGTCACCACGGATCCGGAGCTGCGAGAGCCCCTGGAGCGCAAGATCCGCAGCCTGATGCACGAGGAGATCGTCGAGCGCTTCGACGGCTTCATCGCCGACTACAGCGAGCGCTTCGGCGCCCCACCGGCGACCCCCGAGGCCCTGGTCCAGGCCGGTCTGCTGGAGCGCCTGCCGCCGGATCCCCTCGAGGGCCGCTGGGTGATCGACGTCGACGGGCGCGTCGTGTCCGACGTCGAGGTCGAGGACCTCCTCCGGCGGGCGGTGGCGCGGGGGCGCCGGGGGGGGACGCAGGCACCCGAACGCAGGGCTCGCTCAGCGACACAAAAACAACTCCGACCTGAATCGTGCTCCGGG
>CAYFPX010000032.1:3852-19024 GCA_964344945.1 uncultured Enterobacterales bacterium | reverse complement strand
GCGGTGGCGCGGGAGCGCCAGATGCTGACCACCCACAAGAAGCTCGAGCTGGAGTAGCTCTGTGCTCGACACCGTCCTCGGCCTCGGTGCGAGCCTCGGGGACCGTCGCACGGCCCTGGCCCTGGCCGTGCGCTGGCTGGACGCCGATCCGCGCTTCGAGATCGTGCGGACTTCGCGGATCCTGCGGACCCCCCCTGCCGGCGGCGTGGCCCGGGGACACTTCCTCAACGCCGCGGTCCGGGTCGGCTTCCGGGGCGACGTGGTGCAGCTGCTCGGGGCGTGTCAGGCCCTGGAGCGACGGCTGGGGCGGCGGCCGGGGCCCCGCTGGGGGGATCGCCCCCTGGACGTGGACGTCCTGTGGATCGCCGGGCGCCGGGTCCGGCGGAGGGATCTCCAGGTGCCCCATGCCCGCCTGCGGCAGCGCTCCTTCGCCCTGCTCCCGCTGTTGGACGTCGCTCCCGACGCCACCTGCCCGGAGACGGGTCGCCCCTACGTCGCCGACGTAGGTCAAGGGTTCGTGCCGCACACGCTGGGAGTCCTTGCCGCGCCCGAGGCAGGGGTGTACAGGGGGTTCCCTTCGCGGACCCCCCGTCGCACCGGAGGCGTGATGAAGTTCTTCCTCGACACGGCGAACCTGGACCAGGTGCGAGAGATCGCCGCCTGGGGAATCCTCGATGGCGTCACCACCAACCCCTCGCTCATCGCCAAGGAGGGCGGGGACTTCGTCGAGACCGTGGCCGAGATCTGCGAGATCGTGAAGGGGCCGGTCTCCGCCGAAGTGGTCGCCGAGAACCCGGACGACATGGTCGCCCAGGGCCGGCTGCTGGCGCGGATCAGCGACCACGTGGTGGTCAAGGTCCCGCTCACGGTCGCGGGGATCTCCGCGACGGCGCGGCTCAGCGCCGAGGGCATCCGCACCAACGTCACCTTGTGCTTCCAGGCCAACCAGGCGCTGATCGCGGCGAAGGCCGGAGCCACCTACATCTCGCCGTTCATCGGCCGGGTCGACGACGTCTCCACCGAGGGCATGCAGCTCATCGAAGACATCGTCTCGATCTACGCGAACTACCCGGAGCTCGACACCCAGGTGCTCGCGGCGTCCATCCGCCACCCGCTGCACGTCAGCCAGTCCGCCATCGCTGGTGCCGACGTGGCGACCATCCCCTACCCGGTGATGAAGAAGCTCCTGAACCACCCCCTGACCGACATCGGCAACGCCAGGTTCACGGCGGACTGGGCCAGCGTGCCGGACACCGACATCATCGGCCAGGTCCAGCGCTACCTGGACAAGACCGGACGGTGAGCGGAGCCCCCAGGAGAGCCGACAAGCGCCGCGCGATCCGCGAGGCCGCGACGGAGGTCTTCGCCGAGAAGGGCTTCCACCAGGCTCGGGTGAGCGACATCGCGCGGGCCGCGGGGGTCGCCGACGGCACGATCTACCTGTACTTCCGCAACAAGGAAGACCTGCTCCTCAACATCTTCGAAGACGCCATGGAGCGGCTGGCCACCGAGCTCGCCGAGTCCCTGGCCGGGGTCGAGGACCCGCTGGAGCGCATCCGGGTCTTCGCCCGCAACCACTTCCACCAGGTCCGGGACCACCGTGCCCTGGCCGAGGTGATGCAGGTGGAGATCCGCCAGTCCAAGAAGTTCCTGCACGACTACCGCCCGGAGAGCCTGTGGCGGTACCTGGGGCTGTTCGCGGAGATCCTGCGCGACGGCAAGGGCCGGGGCGTGATCCGGGAAGACGTCGACCCGTTCATCCACATGTGGAGCTTCTTCGGGTCACTCGACGAGCTGGGCATGCAGTGGGTGCTCTCCGCCCGCCGCGGCAAGGACCTCTTCAACCTCGAGACCGCCGCCGAGCAGATCGCCTCGGTCTTCATCCGTGGCGTGACGGTGTCGGCCTCATGAACAACTCAACAACCCCCTCCCTGGAGGAAGCGTGAAGATCGGTGTCTGCCTCAAGCAGGTTCCGGCCACGGACACCGCCATCAAGGTCAACGCCGATGCCACCGGCATCGTGACCGATGACGTGAAGTGGATCGTGAACCCCTACGACGAGTACGCCCTGGAAGCGGCGCTGCAGCTCAAGGAGGCCGGACAGGCCTCAGAGGTCGTGGTGCTCAGCATGGGCGGTGCGGACAGCGAGGCCCGCATCAAGGACGGCCTCGCTCGCGGCGCCGGCGCCGCGGTCCGCCTGGACGACGCGGCCTTCGCCGGCTCCGACTCCCTGGGCATCGCCCGGGTCATCGCCGCGGCCTGCCAGAAGGCCGAGATCGGCCTGCTCCTGTGTGGCCGCCAGGCCGTCGACACCGACAATTGGCAGGTGCCGTCCATGGTCGCCGAGCTGCTCGGCTGGGGCCAGGTCAGCGCCATCACCGACCTGGCGCTGGAGGGCGAGACCCTGACCGTGACCCGCGCGGCGGGTGGCGGCAGCAGCCACGTGGTCCAGACCCGCCTGCCGGCGGTGTTGACCTGCGACAAGGGCCTCAACACCCCGCGCTTCGCCACCCTCAAGGGCATCATGATGGCCAAGCGCAAGAAGATCGCCTGCTGGGGCGCCGGAGACCTCGGGCTCGACGGCGGCGTCGGCGCCGAGGGCGCCCACGTGTCGGTCAGCAACTGGGCACCGCCCGCCGCTCGCCCGGCTGGCCGCGTGATCGACGGTGACAGCGCCGGGGCCAAGGCCCAGGAGCTGGTCCGGCTCCTGCGCGAGGAGGCCAAGGTCATCTGACCTGGTCTGCACACCACACATCTCAACTCCAGGAGGTCCCCCATGGGATCCGGAATCCTCGTCTTTGCTGAGTCCGACGGCGGCCAGGTCAAGAAGACCGCCTTCGAGCTCCTCACCAAGGCCCGCGAGCTGGCGGGTGCCCTGGGTGGCGGCGTGAGCGCCGTCGTCGTCGGCGGTGGTGACACCGCGTCGCTGGCCGCTCACGGTGCCGACACGGTCTACGCCGTCTCCGGCGACGCCTTTGGCACCTACACCACCGGCGCCTGGACCCGTGCCCTGCAGACCGTCATCGCCCAGGCCGACCCCGCGGTCGTGCTCGGCGCGGCCTCCCCGGTCGGCAAGGACCTGCTGCCCCGCCTGGCGGCGCGGCTCGACGCCGGTCTCGGCACCGAGTGCACCGGCCTCGCCGTCAGCGGCGGTGCCGTGGTCGGCACCCGCCCGGTCTACGCCGGCAAGGCCACGGTCGACGTCACCATCTCCAGCAGCCCCGCCCTCTTCAGCGTGCGGCCGAACAGCTTCGGCATCACCGCCGCGGCGGGTGCCGGCAGCGTGGTCGCGGTCGATGTCGCCCTGGACGATGACGACGTGAAGACCCAGGTGGTCGAGGTCAAGGCCAGCAGCTCCGCCGTGGCGGATCTGACCGAGGCCGAGCGCATCGTGTCCGGCGGGCGCTCGCTGAAGAGCCAAGAGAACTTCCAGAGCGTCATCGTGCCGCTGGCGAAGTCCCTCGGCGCCACCCCGGGGGCCTCCCGGGCCGCGGTCGACGCGGGCTACGCCCCCCACAGCTGGCAGGTCGGCCAGACCGGCAAGGTGGTCAACCCCGAGCTGTACATCGCCGCCGGCATCAGCGGCGCGATCCAGCACCTGGCGGGCATGCGCACCTCGAAGGTCATCGTGGCCATCAACAAGGACGCCGAGGCCCCGATCTTCCAGCACGCCACCTACGGCATCGTCGACGACCTGTTCGACGTCTGCCCGGCGCTCACAGAGTCCTTCGCGGCAGCCCTGGGCGACTGAACTTCGTCCCCACCGCGCCCCGAGGGGAGCCGGTCCGCCGGCTCCCCTCGCTGCTTCGGAGGGGCGCTCCGGGGTTATGCTCGTGAGCCCTGGTCCCACCATGTCCTCCACCCAACCCACCGGGCCCGTCACCGCCGACCAGGCACGCCTCCTGGAGAAGGCGGTGGTGCGTCTCGAAGCGGCGGCTGACGCCCGCATGGTCGTCCGCCTGGTGGAGAAGTGGGCCGAGAACGGTCACCCCTCTCCGCGGGCCCGGCTGAGCCAGGCCAAGGCCTTCCTGCACCTGCGACTCATGGACCGGGCCTGGGTGCGGCTCAAGGAGGTCGGGGACAACCTGGGCGACGACCCTGAGGTGCTGGCGCTGACGGCCGAGATGTTCATCGAGCGCGGCTGGCCCGTGCGGGCTCGCAAGGCGGTGAGCACGGCTCTGGCCAAGAACCCGGCCGACAAGCACCTGCACGACCTGCTGCGGCGCTCCCACGCCCCCCCGGTACAGCCCCCGGCCAACGCCCGGGAGCTCGAGCGGACCGGAACCCCGCCCGAGCTGCTGCGGCTCGCGGAGCGCTTTCTCTGCGCCGGGTCCTTCCTGCGGGCCCGCAGCATCCTGGAGCGGCTGCGGCGCCAGCGGGGGGGCTGGAGCTCGCGGGTCGAGGACCTGCTGTGGGGCCTGGAGGGCGACTTCACCAGCGGGGTGGACGACCCCGTGAGCACGGCCCAGGCCCTGCTCTCGACCTCGCCGCTGGAGTCGATCGGCGAGATGACCGACCACTCCGAGGTCACCGCCCACGGCGACGCGGCGATCGCGGACCACGAGCAGATCGCCTTCCCCTCGCTGTTCCGGCGGGTCGAGCGGGACATCACCGACGCCTCGGACTTCACGGGCGAGGTCACGCGCATCTCCCGGATGGCCCAGCCCGCCGAGGCCCAGGCCTCGGTGCCCGAGGAGCACACCGACGCGGGTGCCTGGTCCGAAGACGTCCCGATGGACACCCAGATCCAGGTGGTAGTCAGCAAGGACAGCGGCGGCCCACTCCACAAGCGCAAGGACGACGAGGACTACAACCTCAAGAAGTCGCTGAACCTGCGCGAGTACCAGACCACCATGGGCATGGGGGACCTGGGCTCGGACCTGGCGGCGCCCGACATGCCGACCGCCGACAGCGACCTGGCCGACTACCTGGAGGACGCGGACTCGGAGTTCTTGGAAGAGGAGGACGACGACCTCATCGTCATGACCCGGCGCGAGCCGGACCCCTCGGAGCTCCCCGAAGACGTGGCGATTCCCGAGGGGCCCATCGAGGTGATCGAGCGGCCGCTGGGGCCCACGCCTGCCCCGGCCGCTGCGCCGCCTGCGCCGAAGACGGCACCGGCTCGCGCTGCGCGAGCCCGCCCTCGCTCACCGCGAGAGGACAGCGTCGTCTCTCGCCTCCCGGCCGGCCACGCCGCGCTGATCGTCGGGGCCGTGGGGGTGCTGTGCGTCGCCCTGCTCGTGTTCCTGGGCAGCCGCCTGTACGGCGCCTGGGTCGCCGGCGATGTCTGGAACGACACCGCCCGGGTGCTCGCCCAGGGCAGCTACAAGGACCTGCTCCAGGAAGAGGGCCGGCTCGAAGCCCTGCTCAAGTCCGGCGAGAGCCCTCGTGGGGCCTACCTGGCTTCGTACTCCGTGCTCGAGCTCGTGCTCTATGGCGAGTACACCGGCGGGGCGGCTCGCCTGACCGCCGCCCACGAGACCACCCTGGAGGCCGCGGGCCTCGGCGCTCGTGGGGAACGGGTGGCCCTGGCTGCGGCCTGGCGTGCCCACCTGCTGGGCGACAGCCGCGCCGCGGCGGACCTGGTCGGGCAGCTCGGCATCGAGGAGGCCGAGGTGGCCTGGCTCGCGTCCGTCATCGCACTGGAGGCCGGGCGCCTGACCGATGCGGTCGCGCTGGCCCGCAGCGCCACAGACGCGGCGCCCGACAGCCCGCGCTACCTGCTCGGGCTGGCGACGGCCTGCCAGCGGGCCGGCGACAGCACCTGCGTCGACACGGCCTTCGCCCAGGCCGCCCAGGCCGGCCCGACCAATGCCGCGGTGCGGCTGGCCTCGGTGGCCTTCGGGGGCGGAGACGCCCAGAGCCAGCTCGCGAGCCTGGAGCGCTTCCTCGAGGACTCCGGTCGGATGTCTCCACGGGTGCAGGGCCAGGCCCACGCGCTCCGGGCCGAGCTGCACCGCCAGCTCGAGGACCCCACCCTGGCCCAGGCCGCGCTCCGCCAGGCTGTCGCCGCCGATCCGGACAACCCGGCCCTGCTCTACCGGGTGGCCGCGGTGCGCCTTGCGGGGAACCAACCCATGACCGCCCTGCGGGACCTGTCCCGGTGCTTGGAGCTCAAGCCGCTCGACGTCGGCTGTCACGCCGGCATGGTCCAGGCCCAGCTGGATCTGGATCGGGTCGAGGCGGCGGCCGATGGCATCGCCGGCCTGCCGGATCCGCTTCGGGCTCACCCCCGCACCCACCTGCTGCGGGCCTGGGTCGCGGCGGCGGGAGAGGACGACCCTGTCGCGGCCGACGCCCACCTCGACGCCTACCTCCAGGCGAGCGGCGTGGAGGACGGTGAGGTGATGTTCCTCCGGGGACTGGCCCTGGCGCTGCGCGACGACAGCGCCAGCGCGGTGGCTCGTCTGGAGGCCGCGGCGGTGCGTCTGGCCCAGGATCCCGACCCGCTGCTGCGCCGGCTCGCGCCCCGGGCCCTGGCGCTCGCGGCCTGGAGCGCCGGTCCGGTCGACGGTCGACGCTTCGCTGTGGAGGCGCTGCGCAACGGCCGGGACGACGGCTGGGTCCACGTCCAGCTCGGCCGCATGGAGGACGCGGGCAGCAACCGCCGGGACGCCGCTCGGCACTTCGAGCGGGCCGTCGAGCTGGGTCCGGAGCTGGCCTTGGCCCACTACCACCGGGGCAATTTCTTCCTCGACGATCCCCGCCGGGGGGAGCGCAAGGAGACCTGGGCCTCCTGGCGGCGGTACCTGGCCCTGGATCCGACGGGGCCCCGGGCGGAGAGGGCCTCGCGGCACCTGGGCTACCGCTGATCCAGGCCACGGCGGCGGTGTAGAAACCGCAAAGCGCTGGTGCGGGTCGCTTGCGCCCCGCGAGGACAGCTGGATATGGCGCGCGGCCCCGCCACGGGAAGACCGCCCGGCCAAACCCTATTCCTCCTCGGCCGGAACCCTCGGAGACGAATCACATGCGCCTTGACAAGCTCACCCTCCTCCCTCTGCTCGTTGGCGGTTTCGCCATGAGCCTCACCGCCTGCGGTGACGACACCACCACCAGTGCCGACACCGGCTGGGCCGACGCCGACGCCGACGCCGACACGGACGCCGACTACTTCGACTCCTACGTCATGGGGATCTCCCCCGTCTTCGGCTACCACGGTGGCGAGATGACCGAGTACTACTACTCGGGCAGCGAGAGCCCGCCGTTCGTCCGGATCACCTTCTACGAGGAGGACTACTTCACGGGCTACGACGATCGCTACACCTGTGAGTGGGTCGGTGAGATCCTCCCCAACAGCCTGAACGACCTGGCCCTGGGCGACGGCATCTGGATCGGCTGGGACGTCAGCTTCCAGTCCTTCGGTCCCGACTACACCTCCTGCGACAACTTCGATCCCGAGGTCTGGGGCGACAGCTCCCCGACCACCGTGATCGAGACCGCTGAGCTCGGCCTTGGCTACGGCCCCATGAGCAGCGAGTGGGCCGCCGAGGTCTCCGGCGCCTACATGGACTACTACGGCTGGTCCCAGACCGAGTACATGGACGAGTACGGCAAGTACTTCTACTCGCTGTACATCGCCACCTACGTCGAGAGCGCTGGCGGACTGGTCGGCTTCGAGGCCGGCTCCACCGCGCTGACCTACCTCACCGACGACGCCTACGAGATCGTCTTCGGCGACGACGGCTACTCCTCCTTCGTCGAGGTCGGTGACGGCATGCCCGAGGGCGTCAGCACCTCCAGCAACTGGTACCTGTTCTACGCCGAGGAGTTCCTCCTCCAGTAGAAAAGGACCAGACTTCTGCCTGCGGCCGCGCTTCCGACCCGTCGGAGTGCGGCCGCGCTGCTCTGAGTGCAACGATGATGCTCGTGTCCCTCCTGATGGCCTGTAGCGCCAGCCACGACGACGGCTCGCCGGCCTTCGCCCTGAACACCGCCACCCTGACCCCCGCCGAGGACGGCGTGAGCGGCGTGCACACCTGGTCCTTCTTCAGTGCCGGCTGGGAGCAGAGCCAGTCCGAGGACGACCTGGTCTGCGAGATCGTCCAGGAGCTGACCGGCTCCGTGGTCGCGCCTCTGACCGGCTGCCAGGGGTGCACGGCGACCTATGGGATCGAGCTTGTCGACGTGGTCAGCGACTGCAGCGAGGGCCTGTCCGCGGATCCGGGCCTGCACGCGCTGCTCGGCTTCGGCTTCGGGCCGGTCCCCGACGAGCTCGCCGAGGACGATCCCCACCCAGACCTCTCTGCGGGCTGGTACCTCACCCTCGATGACGAGGTGATGGAGGGCCACGGCTTCGCGTACCCTTCGGCCCTGGACCGGGACGAGGAGGTCACCTTCAGCGGATGGATCGTCGGCGAGACCTACACCCTGTCCCCGGCCTACGCCTGGCAGCTCTGACGCTGCTGCAGGCGCTGATCGCCTGCGCCGACGGCAACGGGGACACCGGTGGCACGGACTCCGCCCCCCCTCCGGACACCAACCCGGACGGGCTGTACTTCGACACCTACGCCGTGGGGTGGGATCTGGCCGCCGGCTTCGACGGCAGCGACCTGCGCAGCGTGGTGGTCCAGGGGGTCCAGGAGTCCCCCATGATCGAGGTGAGCTTCTACGAGCAGGACTGGTTCGAGTCCGGCGAAGACCGCCACCGCTGCAGCTGGATCGGCGAGGTGGCGACGGAGTCCTCCGACGAGCTCGGGGTCGGCGGGGCCCTGTGGGTGGGGTGGTCGGCGTCGCTGGCGCTGGTGGACACCACCTGCGCCGGCTTCAGCCCGATCCGCTGGGGCGAGGACACCCCGACCGGCGTGCTGGAGTCCGAGCCGCTGGGCATCGGCTTCGGGCCCAGCTCGGAGGACTTCACCGCCGAGCTCTACGAGAGCCTGCGGGCGAGTGGCTGGTCCGAGGCCGACTGGGAGGCCTCCTTCGGGCCCTTCCTCTACAGCACCTGGTTCGCGGCGTCGGGCGCCGACGGCGACCTCGAGGGTGCGGAGATCAACATGACCCGCACCTTCCAGGTCGACGACGACTGGAACGTGATCACGGACGAGAGCGGTGCCTCCACCCCCCTGATGGTCGGAGACGGCCAGCCGCCGGGCTACGTGCGCTCCCAGAGCTGGAAGTTGTTCGACGCTCGGGCCTGGTTCCCCATCGTGGGGGGCGAGTGACAGGAGGTTCGGCTATGCTTGGAGTCCCCGGGCAGGGGCAGGAGGGCGCGTGCCACGCCACCTGATGTTCCTCTCAGCGCTGCTGGTGTGCGCTGGCTGCGGCGCCGACTCGGCCATCGCCCCGTCCAGCCGCTATGACACGGCCAACGAGCCGTACTCCGACACCGGGAGCCAGGCCACGGACACCACGGGTGACTCCGCGGCCCAGGACGCCGAGCCGGTCTGGTTCACCCTGGGCGCGACGCTCACCGTGGCCGACGGCCTGGCCACCGAGGTCGAAGTCGTGCTCGGCTTCCTCGACGAAGCCTTGGACCCGCTCACCTGCACCGAGAGCCGGGCTGTCGACGGCGTGGTTGGCTGGACGGAGACCCCGGATCCCTCGGTCTTCCACTGGTGGGCGCTGGCCCTGGGGGCCCCCGAGGTCGCCTGCGCGGCCGCCGACCAGCTCCCGAGCCAGGTCTTCCTCGGGCTGGGTCGACTCCACCCCGAGGTGGAGGCGCAGCTCCTGGCCCGGGGACTCGACGAGGTGGCCAGCTCCCTGTACGGCGCCTACGCGCTGGTCGACGAGAGCCAGCTGGAGCTCGACGCCGACCAGCAGGTGGCCTGGGCCTTCGGCTACGCCGGCACGGAGAGCGACCTGCGCGGCGAGACCACCGCGGCGGCCGAGGCACCGGTGCCCGACGGGACCTACACCGTCCAGGGGCTCTACGCCTTTCCACTGATCCAGGCGGTGGAGTAGCGCTACCAGTTCAGGGTCGCCTGCCCAGAGAACCCGGCGCCGGCGAAGACCCGGCCCGTCTGCTCGCAGTAGTGCCAGTCCGTGTCCACCCCGGACAGGGTCGCCTGGTCCGGGGTCTCGTTGCAGTAGGGCAGCACCCCGCCCTCGCTGTCCGTCAGGAAGTTGCCGGGCTGGCCGCCCTTGAACAGGCGCTCCATCACCTCGCCGGGGCCGTCGCCGTCGAGGTCGTAGTGGTTCTCCTGGAACTCCACGATGGTGGGCCAGGACCGGTTCGTGGCGCCGTTGGCGACCATCGCCTCGTGAGCGGCCGACAAGGCGCTGCGCGCGTCTCGCAGGGCGATGCGGGTGCGGTTCTTCTCCTCTTCGGTGGGGATGCGCTCCCGGGCCGGGGGAGGCGCGGCTTCGGCAGCGACCGGGGGCGGCCGCAGGGAGACGGCGAGGCTGCCGGCGCCCAGAGCGACCAGGGCGACCCAGCCGCCCAGGGTCAGGCCTCTGGCCAGGCCTTGCTGGGTCAGGGGAGGGCGCCCCGGGGCGAGCCTCCGGGCCCAGGTGGTGGATCGGGGGCCGGCGAAGAGCCCGCCGTCCTCGGCCAGGCGGCGGCGTGTCGGGGCGTCGAGGCCCTGGACGCCGCGGAAGTCGGTGCCTTCGACCCGGGCGCCTTGCAGGCTGCCCCCCTCGAACCGGGCCCCTCGGAGCCGGCTCCCGCGCAGGTCCGCCCCGGCCAGGTCGCAGTCGACCAGCACTGCGCCGGTGAGATCGCAGGCCACCGCGCGGGCCAGGTGGACCCGGTCCAGCCTGGCGTGGCTGAGGTCGCAGAGGGTCAGGCTGCCGAGCTCGACGCCGCTGATGGCGGCGTGGGGCAGGGCGCAGGTGCTGAGCTCCGCTTCGGCGGCCGTGCCGCCGGTCCACCGCACCCCCGACAGGTCGCAGCCCACCACCCGGGCGCCGGGGTCCAGGACCGGCCGCTGGAGCACGGCCTCGCGCAGGCGCGAGAGCTCGCAGCGCCCGACCAGGTGCGGGGCCTTGAGCGTGGCGCCGTCGTAGCAGCAGCGCATCGCCGACTCGACCGGGGTGCCGCCGTCGATGGCGCCGGTGCGGGTCTCCTCCTCGAGGATCACCCCGCTCGATCCCCGGCGGCGACGCCCCGGCCCGGCGGGGCCCAGGCGCAGGCCCCACTCCGGGTGGAGCAGCCCGAGCAGGCGATGGACCAGGGCGGGGACGGCTTGCATCGGCGCCCAAGGGTACAACGAGCCCTGGACGCGGCCCGCCGCCGAGCGCAGGGTTTCCGCGGCCAACCGGAGACGTCGCCTTGGACGAGCTGAAGAACGAGTTCACCTGGAGCTACAGCCGCCACGGCGTCTTCAGCGAGTGCCGGCGCAAGTACTGGCTGAACCACTACGGGTTCTGGTTCGGGTGGGACCGGGAGCGTGCGACGACGCGCCAGAGGGAGCTCTACATCCAGAAGAACCTGACCACCTTGCCGATGTGGATCGGCACGGTGGTGCACGACGCCGCCGAGTCCTGCTTGCGGTCCCTCGTGCGTCGACGCCAGCCGGTGCAGGAGCGGGTGGTCGACATGGCCCTGTCCCGAGCCCGCCGGAACCTCCAGGACTCGCGAGAGGGGGCCTGGCGCTGGGACCCCAAGCGTCGTCCCGGCTTCCAGTTCCACTACTACGAGCAGGAAGAGAACCCGGTCTGGATCGAGGAGGCGTTCGAGACCATCCGCGCTCAGATCGAGGGGCTCTTCGAGAGCCGTGTGTTTCGCCAGATGGCCCGATACCCGGCGCGAATCCTGGAGGTCGAAGAGCTCCTCAGCATCGATGTCCAGGGGATCCCGGTCTGGGTCAAGCTCGACGGGCTCATGCGCGGCAAGGACGGCGGCGTGGTGGTGGTCGACTGGAAGACCGGGAAGTTCCACGCCGACAAGAGCGTGGATCAGCAGCTGGGCGTCTACGGGCTCTACGCGCTGCAGCGCTGGGTGGACTCCCCGGAGCGCATCAAGGCGATGCACGTGAACCTGCGCGAGGGCAAGTGGCGGGTCTTCGAGCTGACCGCGGAGTTGCTCACCGAGACCACCGCCTTCATCAGCGAGTCGGCTGGTCAGATGAAGGCGCTGTTGCAGGATGTGGATGACAATCTCGCCGAGGAGGAGGACTTCCCCATGCTGCCCGAGGGGGATCTTCGGTGCCGTCGCTGCCGCTTCCGCAGGGACTGCGATCGCGTCTGATCCGGTCTTTTTCCACCCGTCGGACAGAAAATGGTTGCCGCGGTGGTCATATGTTCAGTGTCAGACCTGAACAGAGGCCTCCATGGTTCCCCGTCGCGCCCCCCACACCCCCACCGCCATCCCTCACCTGGTCCACCTCGAGCGGTCCCCCTGGGAGGACGGCGACGCCTTCGGCGTGCGGGACGGCGGTCGCGCGGGCGAGCTGGCCCTGGCCGCAGGCGACCTGTTGCTCACCGGCGGCGAAGCGGGCCGCAAGAGCAGCTGCGTGCTGGTCCCCCGGCGCTTCGGCCGGCCCAAGGTCGGGCGCATCACCAACACCGGCGGCCTGGTCGCCGAGCCCATGGGCGTGCCCTGCCACCCGGCCCGCTGGACCCCCGCTGGCGAGCTGCTGGTGCTCGTGCGCGGCTTCCCCAAGCGAGCTCCCCTGGTCATGCAGTTCCCCGGCGTGTCGGCCCAGGGCCGGCGCTACCTGGCGCTGGAGCTGCCCGCCGATCCCCAGGCCCTGACCCTCATCAGCAAGCGCCTGCCCGAGCTCTGCCCGGCCACTGGCGTGGCCCCTGTGCCCAGCAACGATCACGCCGAGCGCCTGCTCGCCGACCTGCGGGACCACTTCGGACTGCCGCTGAAGGGCGCTGTCGCCGACACCCCCGGGGCGGCCCGGGCTGCGGTGGATCTGGCGGGTCTCGGCGCCCTGGCCATCGTCCTGCCCGGGGCCGACAGCAAGCTCCTGGCCCGGCAGCCGGACCCGACCGATCGGCGGCAGCTGGGGCTGTTCGGGGGCGCTGCCCCGGCCGACGAGGGTGCTACCGTCCGAGGGTGACCGCCACGGGCCTGAGACCGCTGCTCGAAGCCGAGCGCCCTGTCATCGGCGTGCTCCACCTGCCGCCCCTCCCCGGTGCACCCCTTCCTGGCCCCGGCCTCCGCAGGGTGCTCGATGCCGCCCTGCGCGACGCTGAAGCCCTGGTCGAGGGCGGCGCAAGGGGCGTCATCGTGGAGAACCTGGGCGACGCTCCCTTCGCCGCCGGGGCGGTCGAGCCGCACGTGGTCGCGTCGCTGTCTCGGGTCGCCCTGGCAGTGCGGGAGCGCTTCGGCGACGCCCTGTGTGTCGGGGTCAACGCCCTCCGAAACGACGCCCTCGGCGCCCTGGGCGCGGCAGCTGCGGCTGAAGCGGGCTTCGTCCGGATCAACGTGCACGTCGGCGCCATGGTCACCGATCAGGGGGTGATCGAGGGGCGGGCCCGGGACACTCTGCTCTACCGCCGCCGGGTCGACCCCGCGGTGGGCCTGGTCTGCGACGTGCTGGTCAAGCACGCCGTGCCCCTGGGCGAGCAGCGGCTGGCCGACGTCGCCCGGGACACCTGGTGTCGGGGCCGTGCCGATGCCCTGGTCATCACCGGCAGCGGGACCGGCCAGCCGACCTCGGCCGCCGACCTGCGGACCGCCCGGGGCGCGGTGCCCGAGGCCCCGCTGTGGATCGGCTCGGGCCTCACCGCCGAGACCGTCGCCACCCTGGGGCCGCTGGCCGACGCCGCCATCGTCGGCACGACCCTGCACGAAGGCGAACAGCTCGATCGCCCTCTGGACCCGGAGCGGGTCCGTCGGATGGTCGAGCTGTTCGGGGGATGCGGGTGAGGGGCGCAGGGAACTCCCCTCGGAAGGTGGACCCTATGAGCAACCGCTGGTGGCGCCGCAGTTGAAGCACTTGTAGCAGCTGCCCGAGCGGACCATGATGCTGCTGCAGACGTGGCACGGCGGCGAGTCGGCCTGGCTCACGAAGACCTCGTGCTCGCGCTCCTCGGTGGCCGCTGGGTCGAGCACCTGGGTGGTGGTCGCGGGGGCGTCGCCCACCGGAGCCACCTTGACCGCGGCTGAGGCCTCACGGCTGGCTTCGCCGAACCGCAGGTCGAGCCAGCGGAAGATGTAGTCGGTGATCGACTTGGCGAAGGGGATCTCGGAGAAGCCGGTGTAGCCGGACGGCTCGAACCGGCTGTGGGCGAACTTGTCGCACAACACCTGGAGCGGCACGCCGTACTGGAGACTGAGGGACACCGAGGTGGCGAAGCCGTCGAGCAGGCCGGAGATGACCGAGCCTTCCTTGGCCATGACCAGGAACAGCTCGCCGGGGGTGCCGTCTTCGTAGAGGCCGACGGTGATGTAGCCGTCGTGGCCGCCCACGCTGAACTTGTGGGTCATGGCCTGGCGCTCGACCGGGAGCTTCCGGCGGACCGGGCGGTACTCCACGATGGTCTCGACCGGGGGTGCCTCGACGGTCTCGACCACGTCCCTGCCCGTGTTGAGCGGCTGGGTGCGCTTGCAGCCGTCGCGGTAGACGGCCACGGCCTTCAGTCCCATGCGCCAGGACTGGATGTAGGCGTCGGCGATGTCGGCCGGGGTGCTGTCGGCCGGCATGTTGACGGTCTTGGAGATGGCGCCGGACAGGAAGGGCTGGGCCGCGCCCATCATGCGGATGTGGCCCATGGGCTCGATGGACCGGCTGCCGTTGCGGGCCTGGAAGGCGCAGTCGAAGACCGGCAGGTGCTCGGGCTCGAGCGCCGGGGCGCCCTCGATGGTCTCGTGCTCGTCGAGCCAGCTGAGGATGACCTGGGACTCGGACTCGGTGTAGCCCAGCACGGTCAGGGCCAGGGGCACGGTGCGGTTGACGATCTTCATCAGGCCGCCGCCGACCAGCTTCTTGTACTTGATGAGCGCGATGTCCGGTTCGACGCCGGTGGTGTCGCAGTCCATCATGAAGCCGATGGTGCCGGTGGGCGCCAGGACCGTGGCCTGGGCGTTGCGGTAGCCGTGGGCCTGGCCGAGGGCGAGGCACTCGTCCCAGGTCTGGTGGGCGACGTCGAGCAGGTCGCTGGGGATGAGGGTCTCGGACAGCTCGTAGGCGGCCTTGCGGTGCTTGCCGATGACGCGCAGCATGGGCTTGTCGTTGCGGGCGTAGCCGTTGAACGGGCCCTTGAAGGCGGCCAGGCGGGCGGACTGGGCGTAGGCCTCGCCGTGCAGGATGGCGGTGATGGCGCCGGCGTAGGCGCGGCC
>CAYFPX010000032.1:0-3842 GCA_964344945.1 uncultured Enterobacterales bacterium | reverse complement strand
CAGGCCGCGGGCCATGAGCAGGGCGCCGAGGTTGGCGTAGCCCAGGCCGAGGGGCCGGTAGTCCTCGCTGTTCTTGGCGATGGCGCTGGTCGGGTAGCTGGCCCGGCTGACCATGATCTCCTGGGCGGTCAGGGTCGTGCGGACCGCCTGGCGGAAGCGCTCGGCCTGGAAGGTGCCGTCCGGGGAGCGGAACTTCATCAGGTTCAGCGAAGCCAGGTTGCAGGCCGAGTTGTCCAGGAACATGTACTCGGAGCACGGGTTGCTGGCGTAGATGCGATCGGTGTTGATGCAGGTGTGCCAGTCGTTGATGGTGGTGTCGTACTGCATGCCCGGGTCGCCGCAGAGCCAGGCGGCCTCGGCGATCTGGGACATGACGTCGCGGGCCTTGACCGTCTCGACCGCCGAGCCGTCGGTGCGGGCGCGGGTGGTCCAGTCGCCGTCGGCGAGCACGGCCTCCATGAAGGCATCGGAGACGCGCACGGAGTTGTTCGAGTTCTGGAAGAACACACTGTCGTAGGCGCCCCCCGGCACGTTGAAGCCGCCGTCGTAGCCGGCGTCGATCAGGGCCCAGGCCTTCTGCTCCTCGTCGCTCTTGCAGTTGATGAACTCGACCACGTCCGGGTGGTCGACGTCGAGGATGACCATCTTGGCGGCGCGCCGGGTCTTGCCGCCGGACTTGATGACGCCGGCGAAGGCGTCGAAGCCGCGCATGAAGCTGACCGGACCGCTGGCGGTGCCGCCGCCCCGGAGCTTCTCCTTGGAGCCACGGATGACCGACAGGTTGGTGCCGGTGCCGGAGCCCCACTTGAAGAGCAGGCCCTCGGTGCTCGCCAGCCCGAGGATGGACTCCATGGTGTCCTCGACCCCGTTGATGAAGCAGGCCGAGCACTGGGGGTGGGCCTCGACACCCACGTTGAACCAGACGGGACTGTTGAAGGCCATGAACTGGTGCAGGCACAGCCAGGTCAGGTCGTCGTGGAAGGCCTTCGCGGAGGGGTCGTCGGCGAAGTAGCCGTCTTCGATGCCCCAGGCGGTGATGGTGTCGGTCACGCGAGAGATGAGCTGACGGATGCTCTTCTCGCGGGCGTCGGAGCCCAGGTGGCCGCGGAAGTACTTGGAGACGACGACGTTGGTCGCGGTCTGGGACCACGGGGTCGGGATCTCGACGTTGCGCTGCTCGAAGACGTTGTTGCCCGAAGCATCGCCGATCACGGCGTCACGCAGCTCCCAGGTCACGGTGTCGAAGGGTGCGGTGTCTTCGGGGCAGAAGTGCCGGGTCCAGCTCAGGCGCACCGTGCCATCCTGCTCGGCCTCGGCCTTGCGGTTCTTCTTGGAGACCTTCTTGGTCGTCACGGCGGGGGTCGCGGAAGGGGGAGGCGTGACGGGGGTCGTTTCCATGGGAGCTCCAGCAGGTGCGAGCGGCCGGGAGGGCGTCCGGCCTAGAGGGTCAACAGCACAGCCCAACGGACCACCACGGGCTCCGAGGGCCGGACTAAAGACTACTGGACGCCCCGTGACCCGTCAAGACTTATTGCCACTACATCTTGTGGTCCTCGATGCCCACTACCACTATATGTAGGGGTCCCGGACACCCTGTGGACAACTCCGACCGTCAAGAGCTGGAACGGCCCCTCAGGCCGACTGATGGCGGTCCGGGCCTGTGGATGAGACAGTGGATGAACTCCGCCTCGGGGGGAGTGGTCCCCCGGTTTCCACAGGCAAAAAAAGCGATGTTGGGGACTTGTTGAGATCGGGATTTTTCGCTGTGAGTCCGGGGCGTTGTGGCATTGAATTAAGTGTGTGATCCAGGTGGAGGATTGACAGGCAAAGATGGCTCTCGGGTGGCGCAAGCGAGGAGACCTGGCGGGTGTGGACGGGCCCGGGCTGGTGCGTCACCTCCGCCGAGGGCGCGCCCCGGTGAGGGTGTCGGCGGCCCTGGAGCTCGGCATGCGATCCGAGGCCCGGGCTGTGGAAGCCCTGCGGATGGTGCTCGGAGACCCGGTGCCCGGCGTGCGCCGCGCAGCCGCCTTGGGACTCGGTCGAGCGGGTTCTCCACAGGACGCAGAGGCCCTGGGGAATGCCCTGGCGCGGGAGCGCACCGCGACGGTGGCCACCGCCCTGGGCGTCGCCCTGGTCCGGTGTGGTGTGGCGGCGTCGGACGCGGTGTCCCAGGCCTTGGCGCGGGTGGGGCGGCCCCTGCACACGGCCCGCGGTCCGCGGGAGGTCGATGGGGCCCTGGGGCTCGGCAGCCGGATGGTGGAGCGGGAGCTGGTGCTGGCGCTGTGCCCGGAGCGTGCGGCCGAGACCGCCCTGGACTGGGCGACCGTGGTGCCGCGGCCCGCGCGCGAGGTCCGAGAGGGGCTGCTGCGGGCGGTGGCGACCGAGGCGGACAGCGCCGAGGGTCGCCAGGCCGTCGAGGCGCTGGCGGCGCACGGGTGGCCCGAGGACTTCGCCCGCATCCAGGCGGTGCGACGGGACGCCGGCCGGCGCACGGACCACGCCTGTGTCAGTGCCCTCGGGCGGCTGGGGGACCCCCGGGGCCTGGACACCCTGCTCGACGCCCTCATCGAGATGGACGTCGACCCGGGCCGGGCCTTCGCCCATCGTCGCCTGGGCGCCCTCGCTCTGGGCCGCCTGGGCGTGCCGACCGCGGCGCCGCACCTCCACAGGGCCCTGACCCGAGAGGCCCGGGAGCACGAAGGCCGGCCCGGTGCGGGCCTCGGCATCCAGTTCCCGGTGCGCTCCAACCTGCTGTGGGCGCTGGGCGAGCTGCAGTCCCCCCGGTCCGCCGCGGTGCTGGTGCCCTACCTCGGAGACCTCGCTGGCAGCGCGCTGGGGGGCTTCCACCTCTCGGCGATGGGCGCACTGGTGAAGCTGGGTCAGCCCGCCGTCGGGCCCACCCTGCGGGTCGCCCAGGGCCCGGTGGGGGATGCCGCGACCAACGCCGTGGGGGTGCTGGCCGGGCTCGCGCCGGAGCTGCCCGAGGCGGCCGCGGCGCTCCGAGCGGTCGGGGAGCGCGGCGACGAGCTCGGCGAGCTGGCGAGGCGCCTCGCCTGAGCGGTGGGCGCTCTCTTCAGCCTCCTAGTTGTCCGGGGCGGTGGTGCTCTGGCTGGTCCCGCCCTCGTCGGCCTGGAAGCCGCTGGAGAGGGTGGCGTCGATCCGGGTCATGCCGCCGCGGTAGAGCCGCACCCAGTACTCGTCGGTGACGCTCTTGTTCAGGGCGTCCTTGTTCACCCAGATGAACCGGATGTCGCCGTCGGACTCGAAGTCGCCGGCGGGGTTCGCGACCCAGCCCTGGGGGTTGAACACGACCGTGTCGCCGCAGGTGCACCAGCTCGGGCCGCCGAGCACGCCGTTGCGGGAGTAGTCGAGGGAGACGTTGCGCTTCTCCTGGGTCTCGTCCTTGGCGACGTTGTAGGTGGTGGCGGACACGGTGGTCCACGAGGTGCTGTGGAAGTCCTTGTTGCCGATCTCCAGGCGCCAGGCGCCGTACCACTGGCCGTCGAAGGTGGTGGCGGCGGTGTCGTAGTCCGAGACCACGAGGCGGGTCTCCTTGTTGCGCTCGATGGCCATCACCCGAGCCAGGTTCAGGGCCTGGGCCATGTCGTAGGCGGCGGCGCGGGCCCGGAAGCGCGGGATGAGGTCCCGGGCCGAGTAGATGGCGAGGGCGGACAAGATGCTGATCAGCGCCACCACGAAGAGCATCTCGATCAGCGTGAAGCCACGACGGAGCGGGCGGATGACCATGGGGCCTCGGGGGCGCGCGGGCAGGGAGACGACGGACCGACGGGGTGAGTATACCCTCGGTCGGCCTGATCAGCGGGTCCGAGGCCTTGACGCGG
>CAYFPX010000031.1:31451-50574 GCA_964344945.1 uncultured Enterobacterales bacterium | reverse complement strand
TCAGGGTGTCGCCGACCACCGGACTGGCCGGGCTGATGCTGGCCGAGGCCACGCTCGGGGCGGTGTTCACCACCGTCACACCCCCGTGGCTGGCGGAGGAGCCGGTGGTCGTGCCGTCGCTGGGGGTCGCCGTGACGTCGACCACCTGGCCCTTGTCGAAGTGCGTGGCGCCGTCGAGGGTCGCACCGGTGGCGACGTAGACCCCGTCCACGGACCAGTCGTAGGACACGGTGACGGTGTCGCCGTCGGCGTCGGAGGTGCTCGCCGAGGCGGTCAGGACGTCGTCGGTCTGGGGACTCGACGGGGTGATGCTCACCGCGCTCACGGTGGGCGCCGAGTTGCTGCTGGAGACGGTCACCGAGGTGGAGACAGCGGTGCCGCTGTCCGTGCCGTCGGAGGGCGTGATCGTGCAGGTCACCACGTCGCCGTCGGCCAGGGTGCCCGAGTAGCTCGCACCGCTGCCGACCGAGGTGCCGCCGAGGTCCCAGGCGTAGCTGTTGGCCGCCGCGTCGCCGTCGGCGTCGCTGTAGCCGTTGGCCCCGCAGGTCAGGGTGTCGCCGGGCTCGGGGGCGGCCGGCAGGATCGTCGCGCTGGTCAGGGACGGGGCGCTGTTGGAGATGGTCAGGCTGCTGCTGGTGACCGCCGCCCCGCTGTCGGTGCCGTCGCTGGGGGTCGCGGTGGCCTCGATCACCTGGCCCTTGGAGAACGCGGTCCCGGCCAGGGTCGCGCCGGTGGAGACATAGGTGCCGTCGACGGTCCAGTCCACACTCACGCTGACGCTGTCGCCGTCGGTGTCCGAGGTGCTGGCCGAGGCGGTCAGGGTGTCGTCGGTGTAGGCCGGGCTGGGACTCAGACCCACGGCGCTGATCACGGGTGCGGTGTTGTCGATGACCAGGCTGTCGCTGACCGGGGTGCCGGTGTCGGTGCCGTCCGACGGGGTCACCGTGCAGGTCACCAGGTCGTCCCGTGCGAAGCCCGACGACAGGGTGCTGCCGGTCCCGACCGTGGTGCCGCCCACGTCCCAGGCGATGGTGCTGGCGTCGGCGTCGCCTTCGGGGTCCGAGTAGCCGCTGTAGCTGCAGCTCAGGGTGTCGCTGGCGGTCGCGGGGTCCGGGGTGATGGTCACCGAGCCGACGCTCGGCGCCGAGTTGCCCACCAGGACCGAGGCGCTCACCGGCGTGCCGGTGTCGCTGCCGTCGTCGGGGGTCACGGTGCAGGTCACCAGGTCCCCGTCGGCGAAGGCGCCGCTGAGGGTCGCCCCGGAGCCCGCGGAGACCCCGCCCACGTCCCAGGCGTAGGTCGAGGCGTCCGCGTCCCCGTCGGCGTCGCTGAAGCCGCTGTAGCTGCAGGTCAGGGTGTCGCTGGGCGCCGGTGGATCCGGGTCCACGCTCACCGCGGACACGCTCGGCGCGGTGTTCACCACGGTGACCGCCGCGGAGCTCAGGGCCGTGCCGCTGTCGGTGCCGTCGCTCGGGGTCACCTCCACGGTCACGCTCTGGCCCTTGTCGAACCAGGTGGTGCCGTCCAGCGACGCGCTGCCGGAGGTGACGTAGGTGCCGTCGACGTACCAGTCGTATGACAGCGACACGCCGTCGCCGTCGGCGTCGCTGGTGCTGGCGCTGGCGACCAGGGTGTCGGCGGTGCCGGGCGCGGACGGGCTGAGGGCAACCGCCGAGACCGCAGGCGCGGTGTTGGCGATGGTCAGGCTGGCGCTCAGGGGGGTGCCGGCGTCGGTGCCGTCGGAGGGGGTCACGGTGCAGGTCACCAGGTCCCCGCGGGCGAAGCCGGTGGACAGGGTGCTGGCGGTGCCCACGGTGGTGCCGCCGAGGCTCCAGGCGAAGGTCGACGCGTCCGGGTCGCCGTCGGGGTCGCTGAAGCCGCTGTAGCTGCAGGTCAAGGTGTCGCCGGACGTGGCCGGGTCCGGGGAGATGCTCACCGAGGCGATGGCCGGCGCGGTGTTGTCCACCGTGACCGTCGCGCTCACCGCAGTGCCGGTGTCGGTGCCGTCGTCCGGGGTGACCGTGCAGGTGATGACCTCGCCCGAGGCCGGTGTGCCGGGGTAGGTCGCGCCGGTGCCGGCCGCCGTGCCCGCCAGGTCCCAGGCGATGGTCGAAGCGTCGGCGTCGCCGTCGGCGTCGGCGTAGCCGCTGTAGCTGCAGGTCAGGGTGTCCCCGGCGCCGGGGGTGGTGGGCGACACCGCGACGGCGCTGATGGCCGGGGCCGAATTCAGCACCGTCACGCTGCTCGAGGCGGCGGTGGCGCCGTCCTCGCTGCCGTCGTTGGGCGTGACCTCGACCTGGACCACCTGATCCCGGTCGAAGTGCAGGGCGCCGTCGAGGGTGCTGCCAGACGCCACGTAGGAGCCATCGACGGTCCAGTCGTAGCTGAGGGACACGGTGTCGCCGTCGGCATCGGTCGCCGAGGCGCTGGCGGTGAGCACGTCGTCGGTGGTCGGGCTCGCGGGGGAGATCGAGACGCCCGAGACCACGGGCTCCGTGTTGCCGACGGACACGACCGCGGTGACCGGCGTGCCGGTGTCGGTGCCGTCGTCGGGGGTGACCGTGCAGGTCACGGTGTCGCCCTTGGCGAAGACGCCGGCCAGGGTCGTGCCGCTGCCCACCGCGCTGCCGCCGATGTCCCAGGCGACCGTGGAGGCATCGCTGTCGCCGTCGGCGTCGCTCCAGCCGCTCCAGCTGCAGGTGAGGGTGTCGGTGGGCGCAGCGGGATCCGGGCTGATGCTCGCCGACGCCAGGCTGGGCGGGGAATTCGCCACCGTCACGCTCGTCGAGACCGGGGTGCCGGTGTCGGTGCCGTCGTCGGGGGTCGCCTCGCAGGTCACCACGTCGCCCCGCACGAAGGCGCCGGCGTAGCTGGTGCCGGTGCCGTCGCTGGTGCCGTTGAGCAGCCAGGCGTAGCTCGTGGCGTCGGCGTCGCCGTCGGCGTCGCTGAACCCGCTGGCGGTGCAGGTCAGCACGTCGCCGGCCACCGGTGGGTCCGGTGTGATCGAGACGCTGGAGAGGCTCGGGGCGGAGTTGCCGACGGTGACGGTGTTGGAGTCCACCGGGGTCCCACTGTCGCCGCCGTCGTCGGGCGTGACCGTGCAGAACACCGCCTCGCCCCGGTCGAAGTACGTGCCGTCCAGGGTGCCGCCGAGCCCGGTCAGGGTGACCCCGTCCACGGACCAGCTCACGGTGGTCGCGACCGCGTCGCCGTCGGCGTCGCTCGTGGCGCCCGGGGTGCAGGTCAGGGTGTCCCCTTCGTCGGCCGGATCCGGGGTGAGGGTGGCCGAGGCGACGCTCGGCGCGGTGTTGGCGATGACCACCTCGGCCGAGCCCGCCGGGCCATCGAGGGTGCCGTCGTTCGGCGTGGCGTAGACCCGCCAGGCTTCGCCCTTCGCCGTGGCGCTGGCCGGCAGGGTCTCGGTGGTCGAGGCGGCGGAGGCGACCCCGTCGACGGTCCAGGACCAGCTGTAGCTCACCGGGTTGCCGTCGGGGTCGACGCTGTCCGTCGCCACCGTGGCCACCAGGTCGTCGCTGGTGACCGCCGGGTCCGGCGCCAGGCTCACCTCCGGGGCGCTGGGGGCCCCGTCGATGGTGAAGGTGGTCACCGCCAGGGCGTAGAGCCCGTCGCTGTCGGTGACCGTCACCGTGACGTCGTGGGTGCCGATGGCCAGGTCGCTGACCACGAAGGCCGCCTGGCCGCTGCTGCCGGCGGGGTCGGTGTTGAACTCGCCCTGGAGGGTGGAGACCCAGGAGAGCTGCAGGTCCTGGGCCCGGTCCTCCAGGTCGCTGACCGTGGCCGAGAAGAGCACCGCCTCGGTGTCGCTGTAGACGTCGCCCAACAGGGGGTCGTCCAGGCTGACCGTCGGCGGACCGCCCACGCTGAACAGCACCACGTCGGCGCAGGTGGCGCCGACGTCGTCCGTCACCACCAGGGTGACCGCGTGGGTGCCCGGCGACAGGGAGCTGGTGGCCAGGCTCAGGGCCCCGGCGGAGTCGGGCACGGACTGGCCCAGGTAGCCGTCCTGGTCGCTGGTCCAGCTGGCCGTGAGCCGGTCCGGGCTCACGTCGGGATCGCTGGCGGTGCCCTCGAACACCACCTCGACCCCCTGCTCGCCGCTGCTGCCGTCGCCCGGGGAGACGATCGCGCAGTCCGGCGGGGAGTTGGGGGCGCCGACGGTGATGATCGCCGTGTCGAAGCCCGTGCGGCCCTCGGTGTCGGTCACGTGCAGGGTCAGGGCGTGCTCGCCTTCGGGCAGGACGCCGAAGTCCAGGGTCGAGCCCTGGTCGTCGGGGGTGGCGTCCAGGCCCAGATCGCCCACGCCGTCGAGCTCCCACCAGGCCACGAGCTCGGTCGGGTCGTCCTCCCAGTCGAGCAGCAGGCCCTGGAAGGCGATGAGCTGGTCACTGTAGTAGGCGACCCCGGGCTCCGGGCTGACCACGTAGGCCTGGGGGGCCTGGGTGGGCAGCACGTCGAGGTTCACCCGCACCGAGGAGCTGGCGTTGCCCGGGTCCCGGACCTCGACCCGCACGTCGGTGTCGTCCTCGTCGAGCACCACCTCGCACTCCGAGGTGCCGTCGTCGGCCGCCGCCGCCGCGTCGCAGACGATCTCCTCGTTGATGAACCAGGTGACCATCAGCGTGTCGGGCCCGTTGTCCGGGTCGCTGGCACCGGCCCGAAGCGTGATCACTTCGTTGGCCCGCACCTGGTCCCCGTCCACATGCGACAGGATGACGATCACCGGGCTGGCGTTGAAGCTGGTCACCCCCGTGTCCACGCACGACGCGAACAGCGGGAGCCCAGCGACGAGCGGGAGGAGGTAGCGTCGCATCGGGCCGTCCTGTGCCGAGCACGGACAATACCCCGACGATCCGTGACATCCGAGACCGAATGATCCAGCAGCCCGCGCCCTCCAAGCCCATGAACCCTGGAGGTCGCGATGAATCGCACCGTCACTCCCGCCGTCGCCGCTGCCCTGCTCGCCACGGGGTGCATCCCCCCCGAGGACCTGGCCGAGACCCTCCAGGAGATCAAGCCCGACGTGACCTTCCAGGGCCTGGAGCTGGTGGGCCTGGACTTCGACGGCGCCGACGCCGAGCTGACCTTCACCGTGGACAACCCGAACGCCGTGGGCCTGACCCTGAGCTCCTTCGCGTGGGGGCTGGACTTCGGGGGCCTGCCCTTCGTGGAGGGGATCGACGACGAAGGCTTCACCCTGGAGCCCTGGGGCACCAGCGACGTGGTCGTGCCCGTCAGCGTGGACTTCGCCGAGCTCGTCGAGCTGGTCCAGCTGGCCCGGGGCGAGGACACCGTGCCCTGGCAGGTCCGCGGGGCCTTCGGCTTCGACGGGATCTTCGACGAGGTGACCGTGCCCTTCGAGCACGGCGGCGACTTCCCGGCCCTGCGCCGGCCGGAGACCTCGGTGGAGGCCCTGCGCCTGGACGGCGTGGACTGGTGGACCCAGGAGGCGGACCTGTCCGTGGACCTGGCCTTCACCAACCCCGGCGGGCCCATCGGCATCGAGAGCTTCTCCTACGCCATCGAGGTCGAAGGCCACGAGGTGGCCAGCGGCTGGCTCGACTCGGTCGACGGCCTGGACGGCACCGAGGTGCGCCAGGTGTCGCTGCCCGTGGGCATCGACCTGCGGGAGAGCGCGGCGGCGGTGGTCGACGCCGTGCTCGACGAGACCGCCGGGATCGAGGTCGGCTTCCAGGCCTCGGCCGACGTGAGGACGCCCTTCGGCACCGTGCCCTGGGACGTGTCTCGAGCCCGGGTGGTGAGCCTGGACTGATCGCCATCCCGTTCCGGACAAGGCAGCGGGCAAACCCCCTCACAAATTAATTGCAATTCTTCAAGAACTCGTAAACCCTGTGTTCATCCACCCGGTGGCATCCGGGGCTCAGGGACCCACATGCCTCGTCCAGTCCGTCGCGGCGCGATCCTGCTCGACACCTTGATCGTGGCCCCCTGGGACTTCGTCAACGGCGACGCCCACCCGGGCGACGACCACATGCACGGCACCCACATCGCCAGCACGATCCTGGGCGACGGCGACGTGAAGGGTGTGGCAGCCGGCGCGAGCCTGATGCCCCTCAAGGTGCTCGACGAGCACAACCAGGGCAACGAGCTGGACCTGGTCGATGCCCTCGTCCACGCGGCCGACCAGGGCGCAGACGTGATCAACATGAGCCTGAGCTTCGGGCTGGGCTACCGACCCTCGGCCGCCCTGGCCGACGCCATCCAGCAGGCCCACGAAGCCGGCGCAGTGCTGGTCGCCGCAGCGGGCAACGACGGCGCAGACGAGCTGAGCTACCCGGCGGCCTTCCCGCAGGTGATCGCCGTCGGCTCGGCCACGGCCCGGGACAGCAGCAAGACCCGGCTGGCCCCTACAGCAACACCGGCGTGGGCCTGGCGATCACGGCACCCGGCGGCGATCTCGACGCCGACGACAACGACGACGGCTACCCCGACGGCATCCTGGCCGAGTCCATCCACCCCCAGGACCCGACCCGGACGGGCTTCTGGTTCATGCAGGGCACCAGCCAGGCCAGCGCGGTCACCGCGGGCGCGGCGGTTCAGCTGCTGGAGGCCGGCGCGACCCCCGACGAGGTCCGCCGCGCGCTGACCGCCGGGGCCGATGACGACCTGGGCCGCTGGCCCTTCGCCGACGGCTACGGCGGCGGCCACCTGGACCTGGCCACGGGGCTCAGCGAGTGGGACTCTGCGCCCCCCGAGGTCTTCGACGGTCACAGCTACTTCCTGGGCCTGCTTCCCTGGGTCGAGGACCTGGGCAACGGCCAGGGCCGTGTGCGGGTGCGCTTCTCCGTGGTGGACGAGACCGGCGCCGCGGCCTCGGGCCTGGACGTGATCGCCCAGGTGCAGGGTCCGGGTGGCCGCACCGTCACCTGCACCACCGACGGCACCGGCACGTGCGACGCCTGGGGCGACAGCACCGCTCTGGCCGACGGCGGCGGACCGCTCGCCCTCGTCTGGACCGTCGAGGCGGGCACCCTGCAGCGTGGGGGTCTCGGCCTGCGTCCCGCAGGCGTGCTGTTCGGCTCCGACGCCCTGGAGGTGTTGGTCGCGGCCCTGGCGGCGGATCCGACCACCGCCGATCGCGCCCTGGGCCTGGTCTACGAGGCGGGCACCGATCCGGACCTCGGCGCCGTGGCCGAGGCCTACGCGGTCGTCGACTCCGGCTCCGGCCTGGTCGGCAGCCCCATCGGCGTGGTCTTCACGCCGCCGTCCCTGCCGCAGGGTGCCCCCTCCCCCGGTGACCTGGACCTCGACGGCAGCGGGCTGGTGGGCAGTCCCATCGGGCTGCTGCCGATCACCCTCATCGACTTCGGCGGCTCCGGCCTGGTCGGCAGCCCGATCGGGGTCCTGGACATCCCCCTGGTGATGATCAACGGATCCGGCCTGGTGGGCAGCCCCATCGGCATCTCCGGGGTCGGGATCTACACCCTCGGCGGCTCCGGGCTCGTGGGCAGCCCCATCGGCCTCCTGCCTCCGGGCGACCCGATGCCACCGCCCGGCCCACCGCCCACCGGGTACGAGGGCTCGAACACCCAGGCCCTGTTCCAGGCCGGCGGCTTCCTCACCCCAGACGGACTGGCCGGCGCCTCGGCCCTGAGCATCACGACCCTGGCCGGGTACTGCGGCAGCGGATCGGTCGACCTGGCCGCAACGGGCGCGCCCGAGGCGGTGGCCTACGCCGAGTAGGCGGGCCTTGCTACCTTCCCGATCTGACTGAATGTTCAGCCCGCCGCGTCCGATGCGGAGCGGGAGCAGGAGGGCAGCAGGCCATGCGTTGGATCCTCGTCGCGTTGCTGTGGGTGGTCGCCACCCCCGCCAGCGCCCAGCAGATCAAGTGGGACATCAACAAGGGCGGCGGTCAGTGGGCGTTCACGACCGTGTGGAAGGGCGCCGATGGCAAGAGGCACAAGGCGCAGTTCACGCTGCCTGCCGAGCCGATCAAGGAGGACCTGGCGGAGCCCCTCTACTGGAACCCGAACAAGATCGCCAAGGTCGCGGCGCGGGACATCAACGAGCACGACTTCGGCAAGGGCAAGAACTGCAAGGCCACCGTCGAGAAGGGCGGGCTCACCATCCACTGCACCGGCAAGACCAAGGACAAGCAGCAGGCCGCCTACGACAAGGCCGGGGAGCTGTACGAAGCCCGGCGTCTGATCTGGCTGGACCGGCACGGCTTCACCATCCTCGAGGACGGCACGGTCGCCATCGACTGGGCCCGACACATCCTGGACTTCAGCGACGACCTGGCGCCAGTGGTCGAAGGCCTGGGCGGGCGGAAGGAGGACCCTCGCGTGTTCGCCGCGAAGGCCCTCAGCTTCGTGCAGACCATCCCCTACGAGGACAAGGGCAAGAAGGCCGGGACCTATCGGCGGCCGCTGTCGCTGTTGGGCCGGAACCGCGGTGACTGCGACAGCAAGACCGTGCTGTTCCTCGCCCTGATGCACCAGGCCTATCCGGAGCTGGGCCTCGGCCTGGTGCTGATCAAGGGCCACGCCTTCGGCGCGATCGCGTTCGGCGTCGAAGACGGCGACACCCTGTTGCGCGTGGACGACGACAAGTGGGTCGGGGTGGAGCCCGTGGGCCCCGCCCTGTTCGAGCTCGGCCAGATCGGTCGCGGCAGCAAGCGCGCCCTGCGCCGTCGCCGCTACCGGGTCATCCGGGCGACCTGACCGCGTGGCCCTGGGCCATCACCGCGGTGGTGGGCCAGCGACCGAAGCGCAGGGCGCCGCGCCGCCACCCGACAGGGCCGAGGCCCTCCTGGTGTCGCGGAGAGAGCCCGGCACCGCCCAGCCAGCCGGCGAAGGCCGCGGGATCGACGAAGCGGGTCGGATCGTGGGTGCCCCGGTGCACCAGCCCGAGCCAACGCTCCCCCAGGGTCACGGCCACGAAGCCCGCCAGCCCGCCCCGCTGGAGCGAGGACCACACCAGCAGGCCTCCCGGGCGCAGCAGCCGGCCCGCCTCCCGCACCACCTGGGCGGGGTCGTCCACGTGGACCAGCACGTCGGTGCAGACCACCAGGTCGGCGCTGGTGTCGGGCAGGGGGACTCGCTCGGCGGTGGCCTCGATCGTGCGCACCTCCAGGGCCTCCTCGCCGGCCCGGGCTCGCAGGGCCGCCAGCGCTCCCGGACTGCGGTCCACCCCGGTCACCCGGGCCCCCCGGCGAGCCAGGGGCAGCGCCATCAGGCCGCCTCCGCAGCCCAGATCGACCACCTCCGCCCCCTCCAGCGGCGGGCCCACCCGCGCCAGGTAGGCCAGCCGCGCGGGCACCAGCGCCGCGAGCTGGGCGAACAGCGGGTCGTCCCGGTCCCACCACGCCGCGGTGCGGTCGTAGATGTCCAGGTCGTTGCTCACTCCCCGAAGAGGCGCCGCTCCAGCCGGGCCACCGCCCAGTTGCCGGCGGGCAGGTAGACGGCGAACCAGAGCACCATCGCCAGGGTGAAATTCCGGGGCGTGAAGACGGCGTCGAGCAGGTTGCCCTCGTGGGCGATGGAGGTGCCCAGGGTGTAGCCGGCGAGCTCCAGCAAGCCGAGGAAGAGCAGCCCGTGCAGGTACTGGTCGAACCAGTCCTTGCTCCGCACCCAGAGGCTGCAGGGCACCAGGTACAGCCCGTAGCAGGTGAGGACCTGCCAGTCGTGGGCGAATTCCGCGATACCAGCGACCTTGCCGAAGGCATTCATGACGAGACCGACCGGCAGGTAGAGCCCCAGGTAGACAGCGAGGGTCCGCGGGGAGACCGCGAGTCGGTGGCGCAGGGTCTCCACCCGGGTGGCCGGGACCGCAGTGGGCGTTCCGTCCTCGGAACCAGCGGGGTACATCATGGGTGTCTCCCTATCCTCGCCCGGACGCGACCCGCCACGCTGGCTGCGCACGACACCTGCCCACGGCGGTCACGGTGCTCCAGGAGTAGGCTTCGGGGGTGCTCTCCCTCCTGCTGTTGGCGTGCTCCGGGTCCGCGGAGGACTCGGCCGAACCCGCGCCGGTGGCCACCGTCCACCTGGCCTTCGACGACCACGGCGGGACCTGGGAGACCGCCGAGGGCTGGACCGTGACCCTGGACCAAGGCTGGGTCGTCACCACCGGCGCCAGCCTGGGCGCCTGCCCCACCGAGGATCTGGGCAAGGACCATGGCACCAGCGTCGACGAGCGCCTGCGGGCCCCCCACGTCGAGGCCCTGCACACCCGGTCGGACCAGGTGCTGGGCACGCTGGTCATGGGCGTCGGCGCCTTGTGCGACGCCGCCTGGCAGGTCGGCCGGGCCTCGTCCACGGACCAGGTGGTCGGGGCGCCGGTCGAGGTCGATCTGATCGGGGAGGGGCTCTCGCTCTACCTCGCCGGTTCGGCCAGGGTCGCCGGCACGGACCCCGTCCTCTTCGCTGGCGGCTCCTCCCTCGAGGGCGAGCAGGGGCTCCCCCTGGACGACCGGGTCGGCCAGGTGGACCTGGACCTGCGCATCGTGCGCGACCTGGGGCCGCTGTTCGACGGACTGGACTTCAGCGCGCTCACCTCGGGCCAGGTGGCCGACGCCGCCCTCATCAACCTGGCGGAAGGGGCTCGCTTCGAGGTGCAGTGAGCACCAGCGAGCATCAGAGCATCAGGGGAGGGCATGAGCATCAGGGGTCAACGTCAGGCAACGTCAGGGGTCAGAACGTCAGGGGTCAGACCCCACCTCCTGATACCTTTTCCTACCGTGAACGTCAGGGGTCAGACCCCACCTCCTGATACCTTTTCCTACCGTGAGCATCAGGGGTCTGACCCCTGATGCTCACGGATGTTCAGTTCTCTGCCACGCAGGTGTTCGCCAGCTCCAGCGCCGACGTCCAGCCGTCCTCGGTGCTGCAGTCCTCGCTGGCGAAGGCCTCGGCCTGGCACAGATACCGGTTCGCCGTGAGGTCCTGGGCCCGGGGGCAGCCCTCGGACTCGGGCGTGCGGGTCGCGCCCAGGCCCTGGGCCTCGGAGCAGGCGTTGAAGGACTCGACGTAGGCCACACAGGCGGACGGTCCGTCGACGGAGGCCAGCCAGTAGGGCAAGGTGCCGCAGAAGCCCGCAACGCCCTCGGCGGCGGCGGTCGCGTGGCGCCAGCTGTACCCGACCCCCGCCGGTCCCACCGACGTCAGCTCGACCACCAGCCCCGCGGAGTCCTCGCGCCAGCCGGCTCCGTCGAACCACAGGGCCTCGGCGGCTCGACCCGCACCCAGGACCTCGGGGCCGCCGGTGTCGGGCTCGGGCTGCATCGCCCCGGGCGCGTAGACCCCAGCCCAGGGGTCCGGGGTCGGGGGCTCCTCGTCGAACCAGGCCAGCCGCAGCACCACGCCGCTGCCTCCGCCGAGGGTCGAGTAGTAGGTGTCCCCCCAGGCCGCGTCGGTGAGCTCCACGCAGCTCAGGGCGGTGCGGGTCAGCACGAGGTCGGCGCCTCCCGCGACCCCGCCCCAGGTGCTGCCGATGAAGGTGGCGTCGAGCACGTCGAAGCCATCGATCAGTCCGCCGCTGTCGACCGTCGAGCCCACACCGGAACAACCGATGACCAAGAACAGCGGCAGGACGTTGCGCATCTTCGGAGGTACACCGTAGCCGATGCCGAGGTTCTCCACCGACCGCGAGACCCTGGAGCGTGAGGCCGTGATCACGTTCCTGCGGCGTGGTGGGCCCGGAGGCCAGCACCAGAACAAGACCGAGACCGCCGTGCGGCTTCACCATCCCCCCAGCGGCGTGACCCTGGTGGTGAACAGCAGCCGCAGCCAGTCCATGAACCGGGAAGAGGCTTTTCGACGCCTGGTCTCCCGCCTGGAGCAGCTCAACCACGTGGAGCGGCCCCGCAAGAAGACCCGACCGAGCCGGGCGGCGGTCCGGCGCCGCCTCGACGCCAAGAAGCGCCGCAGCGAGGTAAAGAAGTCCCGAGGTCGTGTGGACCACGACTGACCGGAGACGCAGATGCAGGACACCCAGGACCTCTACGAGCTGGTCGTCGACGCCGTGCACCAGGCCCTGCGGGACGAAGCGGGGGGTGGCGAGCCCCAGCTCTCGGCCCGCCTGGTCAGCGGCGACGTGATCTTCATGGACGACCAGGGCCGACGGGTGAAGACCGTGCCGGTGTCCAACCTGTTCCGCAAGGTCACGTCGATCCGCGAGAAGCTCCGGGTCCTGGAGCAGAAGCTCAACAACCACTCGTCGCTCGACGACGGCGAGAAGGCCGAGCTCCAGGCGTACATCACGCGCTGCTACGGATCACTGACCACCTTCAACTTCCTCTTCCGGGATGAGGTGGATCGCTTTCGCGGCACCGGGAGCTGACCCAGGCCGGGGCGGACCTCCGCAGAAGCCGCCCGGCTCACGACCAGTCGTAGAACCCCCGCCCGGTCTTCTTGCCCAGGCGGCCTTCGGCGACCATCCGGCGCATCAGAGCCGGGGGCTCGAAGGCCGGGTTGTCCAGCTCGCGGGCCAGGTACTCGCCGATGTGCATGCGCACGTCCAGGCCCACCAGGTCCGTGAGCCTGAGCGGGCCCAGAGGGTGGCGGTACCCGAGCACCATCGCGGTGTCGATGTCCTCGGGGCTGGCCACGCCCTGCTCGACCATCCGGATCGCCTCCATGCCCAGGCACACGCCCAGCCGGCTGGTGGCGAAGCCCGGGAAGTCCTTCACGGTGATGCAGGTCTTGCCGATGCGCTCGCCGAAGGCGGTCGCCGCGGCGAGCACCTCGCCCCGGGTGCCGTCGTGCACGATGAGCTCCAGGAGCTTCATGATGTGCACGGGGTTGAAGAAGTGCATGCCGATGACCCGGCCCGGGTCCGCGAGCACGCTGGCGATGCCGGCGATGGACAGGCTCGAGGTGTTGGTCCCGAAGATGGCGTGCGCCGGGGTGAGCTCCTGGAGCTGGGTGAAGAGCTGCTGCTTCAGCGCGAGTCTCTCGGGGATCGCCTCGACCAGCAGGTCCGCGCCGTCGGCGGCCAGGGCCAGCTCGGTGGTGCCGGACAGCCGCGCGAGCGCGGCCTCGGCCTCATCCGGGTCGACCTTGCCCCGGTCGACGCCCTTGTCCAGGTTGCGCTGGATGTGGTCCAGGCCCTTCTGCACGACCTCGTCGCTCAGGTCCTGCAGCACCACCTCGCACCCGGCCATCGCCGCGACCTGGGCGATGCCGTGGCCCATCGTGCCGGCGCCGACGACGCCCACTCTCTCGATCTTCATCAGTTCTCCAGTCGCTCGATGACGGTGGCGACACCCTGGCCGACACCCACGCACAGGGTCGCCAGGCCGTAGCGCCCGCCGGTCCGATCGAGCACGCCCATCAGGGTGGTCAGGATGCGGGCGCCGGAGCAGCCCAGGGGGTGGCCCAGGGCGATGGCCCCGCCGTGCAGGTTCACCTTGTCCTCGGACAGCTCGAGCTCCTTCAGCACCGCCAGGGACTGGGCGGCGAAGGCCTCGTTCAGCTCGACCGCGTCGAGGTCGGCGAGGGACAGGCCCGCTCGCCGCAGGGCCTGGCGGGTGGCAGGCACCGGGCCGATGCCCATGATCTCCGGGTCCACGCCAGCCGAGGCCCGGGAGAGGATGCGGGCGCGAGGGGTCAGCCCCAGCTCCCGGGCCCGGTCCGCGGTGGTGATCAGCACCGCGCAGGCGCCATCGTTCAGGGTCGAGCTGTTGCCGGCGGTCACGCTGCCGCCGTCGCGGAAGGCCGCCCGCAGCCGGGCCAGCTTCTCCATCGAGCTGTCCCGGCGAGGGCCCTGGTCGGCGTCGATGACCAGCGGGTCCTGCCTGCGTCGAGGGATGCTCACCGGGACGATCTCCGGGGCGAGCCAGCCGTTGTCCTGGGCGGTCACGGCTTTCTGGTGGGAGCGCAGGGCGAAGGCGTCCTGGGCCTCGCGGGACAGGCCGTGCCTGTCGACCAGGTTCTCGGCGGTGCAGCCCATGGCCTCCAGGGGGAACTGGGCCGCGAGCTCGGGGTTCGGGTACCGCCAGCCCAGGCAGGTGTCCCAGATGGTCACGTTGCCGGCCTTCGGCAGGTTCGGGCCCCGGGGCACGCTGTAGGGAGCCCGGGACATCGACTCCACGCCGCCGGCGATGAACACCGAGCCGTCGCCGACCATCGCCGCACGGCTGGCCTGGTTGACGGCCTCCAGCCCGGAGGCGCAGAGCCGGTTGAGGGTCACGCCGGGCACCGACTGGGGCATGCCGGCGAGCAACAGGCTCATGCGGGCGACGTTGCGGTTGTCCTCGCCCGCCTGGTTGGCGCAGCCCATGTAGACGTCGTCGACCAGGGCGGGGTCGAGCCCGGTGCGGTCCAGCAGGGCGCGGATGGTCAGCGCGAGCAGGTCGTCGGGCCGCACGCTCGACAGCCCGCCGAGGAACCGCCCGATGGGCGTGCGCACGGCGTCGATGATGACGATGTCGGGGAAGGACATGGACACCTCCGGTCAGGGAGGCGCACCTAACGCCAGCGCTACTGGAGCAGCGGGAACTGGTCGAAGTCGTCCAGGTAGTAGCTGCCCTCGATCGCCACCGCGCCGAAGTGGTGGCCCCAGTAGTTCTGGAGGTAGGGCAGGTTGGCGGCCAGGTTCGCCTGGAGGGGCTGGGTGCGCGGGGTGAAGCGCATGCCGATCGTGACCAGGTTGAAGCTGTAGGGGCCATTGCCCACGCCGGGCTTCATGTAGACCGACGACTCCAGGAAGGCGCCGACGGTCTCGTTGACGCGGTAGAAGGCGTGGAAGCCGCCGACGATGATGCCGCGCCGAGCGACTTCGTACTCGGCACCGACGACGGCCATCACCTCCAGGCCACCGCCGAGGTTGAAGCGCTTGGCGGCGCCCGCGTAGGGCCGGATCACCGGGTAGGCCTTGGGCAGGGTGTTGAGGTGCAGGTCCAGGCCCACGGTCACCAGGGCGTTCTTGCGGGCGGACTTGAGCAGGGCGTACTTGGCGCCGAGCTCGAGCCGCAAGCCGGTGTAGCGACCGCGCAGGCCGACGTGCGCCGAGAACTCCCGGGTGACCTGCAGCTCGGCGTCGGCCATGCCGCTGAAGTACCCGGGGAAGCCGTACTCCAGACCGACCCGGATGCGGCTTCGCGGATCGAGGCTGTCGAGGGTGATCGGCTGGGAGATGTTGATCTCCCGGTCCTGGGCGTCGACGTAGGTCTGGGTCTCGTCCTTGATCCGCTCGCCGTAGATCATCGACGAGAGCACGTCCATGCGCTCCTCGATCCGCGGGCGGAACAGGGTGTTGTCGTACTCCTCGAGGTACTTCTCCCAGGCGATCAGCTCCTCCTCGGGGGGGAACTCCTTCACCTCGTCGGCGTACCGTCGGTAGATCGAGGCCGTGTCCACGCCAGGACCGCCGATGGCGTCCTCGGCGATGTCGCCCTCGTCGTCGTCCTCGAAGAGATCCTCCTCCTCGTCGTCGTCCAGGTCCTCGAACTCGATGTCGAGGTCCTCGTCCGAAGTGTCCTCGGTGGTGTCGTCGGCCTCTTCCAGTCGCTCGACTTCGACCTCGTCCTCGGGCTCGTCGTCCTCGAAGTCCTGATCGAATTCGTCGTCCTCGAACCAGTCCTCCTCGTCCTCGTCTTCTTCGTCGTCCTGGGCCAGGCCGTCGCTCGCCTGGACCGGGCCGGCGAACAGGAGGGACAGAATCAGCAGGCCACGCATCCTGGCGTCCTCGCGAGGGAAGGCGGGATGATAACCATCCAGGGGCCCCGGCACTGCGGATCCGGGCCCCGAGGGGCCATGCACGAGACCGAGCAGGAGCGGCTGGATCGGCTCCAGCAGGCAGCCGAGGAGGTTCGTAGCCACCTGGTGGTGCTCCGCGGCGGTGCGCCGTTTTTATCCCCTCTTGACGGCCGACTCCTGCTGGAGTGGCTCGAGGCGGGCATCGGCGTGCCGGCGATCCTGAGAGCCCTGGAGCACGCGGCCCTGAAGCGGCGTGAGAAGCGGGTGCGAGCGCCCCTGTCCCTGCGCTCGGTGAGGTCCCGGGTCAAGAAAGCCCGCCAGCCGGTGCTGCCGGAGCACCCGGACAGCGGTCTGAGCACCCTGGTCGAGGCCCTTCGCGGCGAGGCCGACCCCCTGGTCCGCCAGGCCGCCGAGGAGCTCGCCGGCCTGCGCGGAAGCGGCGACGGCCTGGCGCGGCAGGCCCTGGCGGTGGTGCGCCGGTACCACCAGGCCGCCTGGGACCAGGCCGACCGAGAGTCCCTGCTGGCGGTGGCCACCGAGGATCTGCAGGACCTGCGGGACAAGCTCGACGACAAGCAGTGGACCGCTGCCCTGGAAGAGGTCGCCCGGGACAAGCTGCGGGCCCGCCAGCCCCTGCTGTCCGCGACGGCCATCTGGGATAGCCTCGCCCCATGAGCGTCGCCTACGCCCGACCCGATCCCGGCTGCATCAAGTGCCGAGGTGCCGGAGCGCTGATCGACCGGGAGCGGGAGTTCGCCGTGGCCACGGCCTGCGACTGCCTGGGGGTCTGCGAGGCGTGCCGCGGCACCGGCCGGGCCGTGGTGGTGCGGGACAACGTCGAGGGGCTGGCACCCTGCGGCTGCCGCGAGCTCCACCGGCGGGTCACCCTGTTCAACCAGGCCCGGATCCCCGCGCGGCACAGCCAGAGCCGGCTGGACACCTTCAACATCTCCTTGCCGGGCACGGCGGAAGCCCACCAGCTGGCCAACCAGTGGTGCCAGTCCTATCGCCCCGGGGTCGAGAACCGGGGCCTGGTCTTCCACGGCGACGTGGGCCGGGGCAAGACGCACCTGCTGGTCGGAATGCTCCACCGGCTGGTCTTCCAGCACGGCGTGCCGGTGCGCTTCGTCGAGTTCAGCCACCTGATCCTCGCGCTGAAGGCCGGGTTCGCGACCCGGACCAGCACGGCGGCGATCCTCGATCCGCTGCTCGACGTCGAGGTCCTGGCCATCGACGAGCTGGGCAAGGGCCGGTGCACCGACTGGGAGCTGGCGGTGGTCGACGAGCTGGTCAGCCGTCGGTACAACGCCATGGCCACCGTGCTGGGCACCACCAACTACCCCCCGAAGCTCCAGGGCCGGCGGCGGCCGGTCGACGCCGCGATGATGGGCCCCGCCAACCTGAGCGTCGCCAGCGGCAGCCAGTTCACCCTCGCCGAGCGCATCGGTGAGCGCGTGTTCTCCAGGCTCCTGGAGATGGCCGAGCTCCAGCAGATCCGCGGCGCCGACTACCGAGAGCGCCGAGGGCGCTGAGCCCACCGCCGAGCGGGGCCTCGGTGCCCCGGTCCACCTGCGACAAGCGGGTCTTGGCCGCGCCAAGTCCCTGAGATTCCGTGCCCCTGCCCTGGCGCGGATCCTGCTACAACCCCAGCGATGCTGCTCTTCCTCTTGGCCTGTGTGGACTACCAATTCGGCAGCACCCACGACGTGGGTGAGGGCGAGCTCACCTGTCCCCAGGACCGCCCCGAGGCCTACGCCGTCACGCCCGACGACACCTGCCTCGCGGAGCCCACGGTGGGCACGTTCACGCCGGAGCAGGAGTGGGAGTGGCGGGAGAACCCGATCCACCCCGGCTACGACGACATCATGGCGACCCCCGCCATCGCCGACCTCGACGGTGATGGCATCCCAGACGTCGTCTTCGCGGCCTTCTCGGGCGGGGCCTACACCTCGCCCGGTGCCCTCGTGGCCATCGCCGGCGACGGCTCCGGCACCCTGTGGTCCGTGACCTCGGCGGGTGGCGTGCAGCCCTACGGCACCGGAGGGGTCGGACTCGGCGACCTGGACGGCGACGGCCAACCCGACGTGTGCGTCGCCGCGGTGGAGGCCGCGGTGCTCTGCGTCCGTCACAACGGTGAATTCCTGTGGGCCGCCGGCAGCGAGACCTACACCTACGGCACCCCGAACCTGGCCGACCTCGACGCCGACGGCCAGCCCGAGGTGGTCTTCGGCCGCCAGGTCTTCGCCCACGACGGCACCCTGGTCGGCCTGGGCCAGCACGGCATCGGCGGACGGTCCTGGAGCTTCGCGGTGGACATGGACGCCGACGGCCAGCTCGAGGTGGTGGCCGGCAACGCCGTCTACGAGCGCGACGGCACCACGGTCTGGGCCGACGGCGGCCACGACGGCGTCCCGGCGGTGGCCGACTTCGACGACGACGGCCGGCCCGACGTGATCAAGGTGGGCAGCGGCCTGGTCACCCTGACGGCCAACGACGGCACCCGGGTCTGGGAGGAGGCCGTGCCCGGCGGCGGCTCCGGGGGCCCGCCGACCATCGCCGACTTCGACGGCGACGGCGAGCCCGAGGTCGGGGTCGCGGGACAGGCCTACTACAGTCTCTACGACACCGACGGCAGCGTGCTCTGGAGCAACGAGGTCAGTGACTACAGCTCGAGCGTGACGGGCTCCAGCGTGTTCGACTTCGAGGGCGACGGCGACGCCGAGGTGGTCTACGCCGACGAGCACACCCTGTGGATCTTCGAGGGCTCCACCGGCGAGGTCCTGCTCGCCCAGGACGGCCACGCCAGCGGCACCCTGCTCGAGTACCCGCTCATCGCCGATGTCGACGCCGACGGCACCACCGAGATCGTGGTCGCGTCCAACGACTACGCCCGGGAGGGGTGGAACGGCATCACGGTGCTGGGCGACGCCCACGCCAGCTGGGCGCCGGCACGGCCTGTCTGGAACCAGGCCGCGTACCACATCACCAACGTGCACGACGACGGCTCGATCCCCCAGCTCCAGCAGGCGAACTGGGACACCTGGAACAGCTTCCGGGCCGCCGGCACCCCCGAGGGTCCGGAGCACTGGCTGTCGAACCTGGCCGTCGGGGACCAGGAGCAGTGCCTGATCGAGTGCGACGCCGGCGCTGCGCAGGTCTGGGTCGCCGTGGAGAACACCGGCCTGAGGTCTGTGGAGCACGCGAGTGTGTCGATCTGGCGGGACTGGGACCTGCTGGACGAGAAGACCGCCGCCGGCACCGAGCCGGGCGAGATCACCTGGGCCGGGCCCTTCGTGATCAACGAGGCCCGGTGGGGCGAGCAGCAGCTGCGGGTGGAGCTCGCGGGGCCCGAGGGGCTCGAGGAGTGCGACCTCACGGACAACTCGGGGTGGCTCGGCGAGTGGCCCTGCGACTGAGCGGCGTGCGGCAGGCGGCACGCC
>CAYFPX010000031.1:30870-31441 GCA_964344945.1 uncultured Enterobacterales bacterium | reverse complement strand
GGACGAACGTCCGTACTCCGGACCTACGTCGGCGTAGACGCCGTCTGAGCGGACGAACGTCCGAAGTACGGACCTTCGTCCGCTGGGGCAGGACATGCTGCGAGGCGCCCGACGCTGGTTCGGCGAGCTGCCCTGGTCCCCGCCTGACCCGGACACCGCCAACCTCGGCCTCGTCCGCCGCTACCTGGCCCTGTGCGCCCCCGCCGCCCCCGCGGACATCGCCCACTTCCTCGGGGCCCGGGTCCGGGACACCCGGCGCTGGCTCGACGCGCTGTCCGACGAGCTCCTGGCCGTGGAGACCCCGGGCCACAGGGGGCTGGTGGCGCTGGCGGCCGACCGGGAGGAGCTCCTCCGAGCGCCGCCCGCCCGCCAGGCCCCGAGGCTCCTGCCCCTCTGGGACACCCTGCTGATGACCCACGCCGACAAGACCTGGATCTGCCCGAGCGAGGCCGAGCACAAGGCGATCTGGAAGAAGGCCGCCATGGTCTGCGCCACGGTGCTCCACCAGGGCCGCGTCGTGGCCACCTGGAAGCACAAGCTCTACGCGAAGCGCATCGCGGTGACGGTCTCG
>CAYFPX010000031.1:10742-30860 GCA_964344945.1 uncultured Enterobacterales bacterium | reverse complement strand
CCCTGTCGGGCTGGCGCAAGGGCCTGCTGAGGGGCGTCGAAGGGGAGGCCCGGGACCTGGCGGCCCACCTGGGCCGGGCCGAGGCCCAGGTCACGGTCGCCTGATCACGCGGGCAGAGGCGCGACCTCGTAGAGCACCAGGTACTCCTGGCACAGGGCCTCCCAGTGCCGCACCGAGGCACGGACCGAGGCGCGGGCGGCGCGGAAGGTGCGCCTGAGCTCCCGCAGCTCGGCTTCGAGCTGCTCCCGGTGCTCGCCCGAGAGCTCGAAGCGCAGCTTGTGGGCCGCCGCCCAGCGCTGTCGGGCGCTCTTGAGCTCGCTCAGGGCGGTCTCCATGCGGCCTTCGGCGTCGAGCACCCGCTGGCGCATGGCGTCCTGGAGGGCCTCGGAGCGCTCGCTCATCGCCTGGGCCATCGCGTCGCGGCCGGCGATCACCCCGGCGGTGCGTGCGGCCAGGGCCTCCCGCCACTCCTCGAAGGTCTCGCCGACCCGGTCCAGCAGCTCGGAGCGCTGGTGCTGGAAGCGGCGGCGCAGGACCACGTCGTCGGGCATGCGGCGGAGGTCGCCGGCCTGTCCCAGCCGCGCCAGGCCCCAGATGGTCCACTTGGACGGATCCCAGTGGTACCAGCGAGGGCCGTTGCGGTAGTCGGTCTGGAAGGTGTGGTGGTAGTTGTGGAAGCCCTCGCCGAAGGTCAGCAGCGACAGGATCCAGTTGTCCCGGCTGCTGTCCTTGGTGCTCCAGGGCTGCTGGCCCCAGGTGTGGGCCAGGGAGTTGATGAAGAAGGTGAAGTGGTGCACCAGCACCACCCGCAGCAGCCCGGCGATGACCAGCATCGGCCAGACCCGCCCCACGAGCAGGCCCAGGAGCAGGGGCACGCCCACGTTGAAGGCGGTGGAGAGCGCCAGGTAGTGTTCGTGCTGGAAGCGGCAGACCGGGTCGTCCCACAGGTCCTGCACGTTGTCGAGCTCGTCGTGGCGCGGGCCCTCGATCATCACCCAGCCCATGTGGGCGTAGAAGAAGCCCTGCTGGATGCTGTAGGGGTCGCCGTCGGTGTCGACGTCGCGGTGGTGGTAGCGGTGGCCGGCACACCAGGTGATCACGCTGTTCTGCCAGGCGGCGCCGCCCAGGATCGCCCACATCCAGCGCACGGGAGCCGAGGCGGTGTAGCTGCGGTGGCTGAAGAGGCGGTGGTAGCCTGCGGTGATGCCCAGCCCGGTGGCCCACCACAGGGCGATCGCGGCGAACACTTCCTGCCAGCCCAGGCCGAAGGTGGCGATGGACCACGGCACGGCGACCAGCGCGAGCAGCGGGGTGCCGAGCAGGAAGGCGGCGTTCAGCCAGACGATCTTGTGCTTGAACACAGTGGACACCGGGGTCGAGTCGGGGGATGCGTATCCCCGAATCGACCCCGACAGGTCAGGCTTGCGTCCAATCGGACGCCTCAGACCGTCGGCCTCGTGGCGATCCGTGGCCGGGACGGGTCTTCGGAGGCCGCTCCCGGTGTCTGAAGGAGGCGCCCCCCCATCGCTCTGGGATAGATGGGGCCCTGGAGATGGAGGTTCACATGCCGCGTTCCCTGCTCACCGCCGCCGCGGTCCTGCTGATGGGCTGCAACAGCGTCAGCGCCACCGTCGACGGCGCGTCGGCCGAAGGCATCCAGTCCGCGTTCTTCATCGAGGAGGACGGCTACTACGGCAGCGACGGGATCATCCAGATCTACCTGACCACCATCTCCGACGGCTGCACCACCTACGAGTCCTACCACGACGAGATCAACGATCTGGACTGGCTGGACCTCGCCAACCTGGCCGAGGAGTACGAGGAGATCTGGACCGAGCACTTCCCCGAGACCATGGAGGAGACGCTCATCAAGATCCGGGTCGACGACCCCGACGACTCGATCGCCGGCCTCGACTACAAGGGCGTCGACTGGAACGACGGCCTGCAGGACGACGACGAGACCAAGGCCAGCTACACCCGCGTCTACCAGGCCCTCGACGACGACTTCTGGGAGAATTCGCTCTTCGGCGGCGACACCGACGACTACCTGGAGAGCTGGGTGAGCGACGACGGCGACCTGAGCGTGGCCGCCCACACCGTGAACGAGTCCATCCGCGGCACCTTCACCACCTCCTTCGCCGAGACCGACGACGGCGACGACGAGGGCGACGCCACCATCCGCTTCAACGCCGAGCGCTGCCAGGAGCTGGAGTCCGAGATCTTTTGAGCCCCGGGGTGACACCCGACTGGGCCGAGGTCCTCGGGCGGGCCCGGATCGGATCCTTCACCGAATTTCGTCCGCTGCTGGTGGACGTGCTGGGGGCCGGGCTGCCGCCCCGTGTCGCCAGGACCCTGGGCATCGATGGCGTCCAGGAGATCGGGGGCGGCATGAAGGCCGAGCTGGTGGCCCTGGCCCGGCTGCGCCTGGACCTCTTCTTGAAGGTCGGCGGCCCAGAGCTGTCTGCCGACAAGCGCCTGATGGACGCCGTGAACGCGCGGGCGCCGGGCACCCTGTGCACCGCGATCACGATCACCGAGCTGAGCAACGGCAAGCACATGCTGTTGATGGAGGCCATCGGCAGCGCGGAGCCCCTGCTGGACACCGTGATCGAGCGGGATCTGTCGACGAGCCAGCTCGATCGTCTCGCCAGCAAGGCCGTGCGCCGGGTGCGCGACGTGCACCGGACCCCCGGCGTGGCGCTGCCCTCCACCCAGGACCCGTTCTCCACGCGGCTGCGCGGCAAGCTGGACGCCGTGGCCAGACACCTGCCCGCGGCGGCGCTGCTGCGGACGGCGCCCGGCGTGGTCGACGGTCGCCCGTGTCCGCCGGCCGACACGCTCGTCGACGCTGCCGAGCGCTGGCTCGCCGGGCCCGGGAAGCCCCGGGAGCTCGCGCTCTGCCACGGCGATCCCCACGCCGCGAACGTGCTGGTGGGCCGCTGGAGCACCGGCCACCGGGTGGTGCTGATCGACCCCAACGCCGCGGTCGGTCACACCGACCCGCTCTACGACGCGGGCAAGCTGCTGCACTGGACCGGCACGCTGGGGCTGGTGAAGTACGACGAGAGGCTCGCGACCGGGGCCCGCTTCGACGTGAGCGGCGACGGGTGGGACCTGGCGATCCCGGAGGATCTGCACGCCCGCTTGCGCTCCCAGAAGGGCGCCGAGCGGCTCCGCCACCTGGACCGCGCCCTGCGGCGCAGGCTGCGTCCGATGCGCCAGGGCCGCCCCGAGGCCGCCTTGGACCTGGCCGAGGCCGCGGCCCACGTGGGCATGGCGCCCCTGTTGGCGAAGAAGGGCAAGGGCCCCCAGCTCGCCGTGGCCCTGCACGAGACCCTGCGGGCCCTGCGGGCGTGGGCGGAAGGGGTCGGCGCGGCCTGACCGTGATCAGCCCGCCAGCTCGCGGATCCGCTTCTCCAGGTCCTGTCGGTGGACCACGTCGACCACCTCCAGGCGGTCTTCGGCCAGGGTGAAGAACATGCGGTAGCTGCGGCCGACCTTCTGCCGCCAGAGCCAGCTGCGACCCCGCAGGGGGCGAGAGCCCCGGAAGGCGTCCTCCCGGCCGGCCGCCAGGCGACCCAGCAGCTCCAGGGCCTGGCGCTGCACGGGCTCCGGCAGCTTGCCCAGGGTGGCGGCGACCCCGTCCGGCACCACGGGGACCCGGACCGGGTGCGGGCCGCTGGGCCCCTGCTCGCCGGGCTCCTCCTCCGGGGAGGGGGCGGCCGCCGGTGCCGCGGCCAGGGCGTCCCGCAGGGCCTCCTCGAGCCGGGCGACCTCGGCTCGGAGCTCCGAGCGCTCCGCGGTCCGGGCCTTGAGCTCGTCGATCAGGCCGGCGACCTTCGCCCGCAGCTGGCGCAGGACCTCGGGATCGGCCTCGGGGATCTCGCCGGTCGGCTCCGGCGCCTCGGCTGTGGCGGCGGCCTCCGCCGCCTCGCGCTCCGCCTTCCAGGCCGCGTGCACCCGGGCCAGCTCGCTGCGCAGGTTCTCGGTCTCGGTGGTCTGGTCCAGCAGCTGCTGGCCCAGCCCCGAGTCCTCGAGGGGGCGCCCGGCCAGGACCCAGGGCAGCAGGCGCTCCTCGACCGGGTCCACCGGGCCCAGCCCCGCCCGATCCCGGATCTGCAGCAGGGTCTGCAGCAGCCCGCCCTGCTCGTCGGGCTTCGCCGTGGCGAGGGCCCCCCGCAGGGCCAGGAGCGCCAGGCCCTCGAAGCCCCCGTCCAGCAGCGCATAGGCCACCTCGGGGCCGCTGGCGTCGGCCAGCTCCAGGGCCTTTCGGTCGACGAAGCGGACCTGGGCCGCCGGGTCCTCCCGCAGCAGGAACATGCGGGCGCTGTCCCCCAGCTCGGGCTCCGGGATCAGCGTGGCGAGCTGCGCGACGGCGTCGGTCCGCCCCACGGCGGTGGCCCAGCGCAGAGCGTCCTTGACCGTCTGCTCCCGGCCCTCGGCGCCCAGGGCCACCAGCTCCTCGGCGGCCCGATCGAACTCCGCGGCGTAGAGCAGCTGGGTGACCCAGGGCTCGCGCAGGGCCTCGGGGACCGCATCGCGGGTGAGGCGGCAGAGCTGCCAGGCCGCCAGGGCCTTCAGGTCTTCCTCGGTGGTGAGCTGGGGGCCCGCGGCGGCGGGGGCCTCGACGGGCTTGCCCCAGCAGCACTTCTTGTACTTCTTGCCGGAGCCGCAGGGGCAGGCCTCGTTGCGGCCGATCTTGGTCGAGGTCAGCGGTGCCGACGACACCGGCGCTGGCGGCGGCCTGGCCGGCAGGTCCAGCAGCGGCGGCGCGGAGTACCAGGACTCCAGGTCCCGCACGGTGGCGTCCACGGTCTTGTCGTCGATCAGGTGGCCTTCGTTCCGCAGGACCGTGCGCAGGTCCTTGTCCTTGGTGAGGCGGGCGAGGGCGCTGAGCACCAGCTTGGCGTCCCCGCTCACCCCCCGCCGAGCACCTGCCCGGGCCTCGCGGATCACGGGCGCGAGGTCCGCCGGCGGATCCTGACGCAGAGCCCACCAGGCCGCGTGGTACCCGGCGTAGGCATCCCAGTCCCCGAGGCGCCCGTCGCGCATCGCGGCCACCAGCGCCTCGACCACGTCGCCCTCGGCACGGCTGACCGCGGTGGCCAGGGCCCGCATGTCCGGGAGCAGCGACGCCCCGAGGGTCAGGACCTGGGCGGGCACGGGCCGCTCGGCGTGCAGGCCAGCCAGGAGCAGGCGCTGGAAGGCCCCGCCCCGGCGCTCGGCGGCGCAGCGCACCAGGGCCTCGGTCAGCAGCGCCTGGTCCGGCAGCTCTCGGGCCAGCTCGCGCAGGTGGTGGGTGCAGGTGGCCAGGCCTTCGGCCCGGGTGATCAGGGCGTCCACGGACATGGACCCGGTTTAACCCTCAATAGACCTCGTCCGGGGTCAAGAGCACCGGTCGGGTGGGACCCTCGGGGGTCCAGGTGACCACCATGTGGGCAGGGACGCCGTCGCCGTCGGCGTCCATGAAGCCGTGGGCGATGAAGCCCAGCTCGTTGAGCTCGACCGTGTAGCTGCCCTTGAAGGGGTCGTCGGGGAGGAAGCCGAGGGGAGCCCAGGACTCGTCGGCGCTCCAGGGCACGGCCTCGGCGTCCAGCTCCGCGACCGCCCGAGGCGCCGCGGGCACGCCCAGGAACGTGCCGTGCACCGCGTGGTGGCCGATCTGGGCCGTGACCACCTGGCTCAGCTCCCGGGTGAGGGCGGCGCGCCAGGCCTCGTTGCGCAGGGCGACCAGGTTCGGCACCAACAGTCCGACCAGCATGCCGGTGAGGTAGCTGTTGTCCCGCCCGTCGAGCGGGGCCACACCGAGCTCGATCCGCGACGCCGGAAAGCGCACCCCGAGCCCCACCCGCACCGAGGACGGCACCTGGGGCAGCCGCCCCGGCACCAGCACGAAGGGGTAGGTGTCGGTCAGGGCCTCGGCGCCGGGTGCGCCCCAGCGCTCCCCGGTGCCCTCGGCCACCTCGGCGACCACCTCGGGCAGGTCGCCGTAGACCAGCTGGCCGTCGCTGAAGCGAAGCCAGGCCTCTGGCCGGTCCTCGTCGAGGGCGACGAGGGCGCCGTCGGTCTGCAGCTGGACCGCGTAGCCCTGGTCCGCGAGGATCTGGCCCGCCAGGGCGGACAGCTTGCGGGCCTTGAGCGGCTTGCCCCGCCCGCTGAGCACCGGCACCACGGCCACCGACCGGCGGGCCGCGCCCTCGCCGAACACCGCCACCTGGGTGCCGGCGGGCAGCCCGAGCTCGGCGGGCAGGTCGCGCACGAGGGACACCAGCCCGGCGTCGAGGCTCGCCGCCGGGTTCGCCTGGATCGCCTCGATAGCCGTGCGCAGGGGCACGGCGACGAGACCGGCCATGTCCGGCTGCAGGGTGCTCGTGGCGCGCCAGGCCACCGGCTCCGGGCTCAGGGGAACCGGCTCGGCGGGCAGGCTGGGGGCGGTCACCCGGATCTCGAACAGCCCGTCGTCGGCCAGGGCGAGCCACAGGGCGGCGTGGGTGAAGCTGGTCTGCCTGAAGGCCGTGCCGGCGACGAAGTCCAGGGCCACAGCGCAGCCCCGCTCTCCCCCGAAGTCCCGGAGCAGGTCCGGCGACCAGGTCGGGGGCGCCTCGACCCGGGCATCCACCTGCAGCCGGCCGTCGACCAGGGTCGCCGGGTGGTCCGCGAGGGTGAGGGTGCCGTCGGGTCCGACAGCGAGCACGCCCAGGCCCACCAGGTCCGCCAGGGTCTCGGGGCCACCCGCGACCGGCAGGTCCACCCGCAAGGGGCTGGTGAGGTCCTGGTTGGTGCCCAGCAACAGGGGCGCGTCCCCGCCGACCGGGGCCCCCTGCCCGATCAGGCGCCGCAGGGCCTCGAAGCGCTCGGGGGCGACCACCGCGCCGGTGGCGTCCATCACCTGGGCGCTCATCCAGACCACGTCGTAGAACGCGCTGGCCGGGTCGCAGGCGACGGCCACGCCGTAGGCCTGCTCGGCGAGGGCAGCGCCCAGGGCCTCCGCCGGCGTGGCCGCGAGGGCGGTCGTCATCCAGGTGATCCACATGAAGCCTCCACGAGTACCGGGACACACGGCGAGAGCCGCACCCACTACCCCGGTTCAAGGCATGAACGCCCGGATAGACTCCCTCGGCCTCGGGCAGGACTGGATGCACCGCCTCGCACAGCGCATCGCGGATCGACGCACCGCCGCGATGATCGTGGCGGTGGTGCTGGTGTTCGCTGCGGCCTGCGGCGTGCTGGCCACCCGGGTCGAAGAGGACCACGACCTGCTGGCCTTCCTGCCGGCCGACCACCCGGACATCGTCGCCTTTCGCGACCTGAGCGACCGCTTCGGCGGACTCGACGTCGCCCTGGTCGGCGTCGAGACCCAGGACGTCTTCGACCCCGGCTTCCTCCAGCGGCTGCGGGACACGACCCGGGCCGTCCGAGAGCTGCCCCAGGTAGACCACGTCCTGAGCCTGGCCAACGTCGACGACTTCGCGCCCGACCCGCTGGGCGGCATCCGCACCGCTCCGCTGGTCGAGGCTCTGCCCCAGGGCCCCACCGAGCGGGCCGCCCTCCGCGCCAAGGTGCTCTCCCGGGACGCCGTGGTCGGCACGCTGGTGGACGAGACCGGCACCGCGGTGGTGCTCTACGCCTTCCTCGCGTCGGGCACCGAGCGCCACATCGCCACCGACGCGGTGCGCACGGCCGTCACCGCGGGCCTGCCCGACGCCACCCTGCACTGGGGCGGCAGCCCCTTCATCACCAGCGACATCTACACCGCGACCCGCGACGACCTGGCGGTGCTCACGCCGTGGGCGGTGATCGCCATCCTGGTCGTGACGGGGGTCGCGTTCCGCAGCCCCTGGGGCGTGGCCGCAGGCCTGGTGGCCACCGTCACCGGCATCGCGGCGGCCCGGGCGGCGATGGTGCTGGCCGGGGTTCCGCTGAATGTCGTGCTCGGCGCCATGCCGATCCTGCTGTTCGCCATCGGCAGCGCCTACGGCATCCACCTGCTGGCCCGCTACCAGGTGCACGCCGCGACCAGCACCCCGGAAGAGGCGGCCAGCCGGACCCTGGTCGAGACCGGCCCCACGGTCCTGACCGCTGGTCTCACCACCATGGCGGGGCTCGGCAGCTTCGTGCTCATGGACAGCGAGCCCCTGCGGGTCTTCGGTGCCTTCACGGCCCTGGGCATCGGGGTGGCCCTGGGGACCTCGCTGCTGCTGGTCCCGGCGGCGGCGGTGCTGTTCCGCATCCCCGGGCGTGCGGTGGACGCCGGGGGGCCTCCGGGGCGGCTGGTGCGGGCGGTGATGGGCCTGCAGCTCTACCGGCCGACCTTTGCCATCGTGCTGGGCCTGTTCGTGCTGGCGGGGGCGGGCTTCACCACCCGGGTCGACACCCGGATGGACCAGGAGGCCTTCTACGGCCCGGACAGCGACAGCGCCCTGGCCGATGCCTTCCTCGCGGAGCGCTTCGGCGGGGCGGTCTTCGTGCAGCTCCAGGTGGCGGGCGACCTGGCCGACGTGCACGTGCTGCGCGAGGTCCAGCGGGTGGCCGACGAGGTCGCCCGGCTGCCTCGCGTGAGCGGTGTGCAGCACGCGGGGCAGGTCCTCGGACTGCTCAACGGCGCGATGGAGGGCGTGCGGCGGCTGCCCGACGACAGCGCCAAGGTCCGGGGCCTGTACGGTCTGCTGACCGGACACGCCGCGCTGCGGCAGCTGGTGACCGACGAGCGCGGCCACGGCATGGTCGTGGTGCGGCTGGACACCAGCGAGCTGGACGCGGTGGAGGAGACCCTGGCGGCCATCGAGGGCATCGTCGGCGAGGCCCCGGAGCGGCTGTCGATCCTGGCGGCGGGCGAGGCGGGCTCGGACGGGCACCGGGCGGCCCTGGTGCGGGCGCGGCTGGGGGCGCTGGTGCCAGGGGCGTCGGCCGAGGCCCTGGACGCCGCGACCCTGCTGGCGCCCGCCGAGGCCGATGTCCAGCGGGTGGTCGAGCGCTTCGCCGGCTGGCTGGGCAGCTCGGAGAGCCCGGTGCCCCTGGCGGCGCCCCAGGCCGAGGCGGTGGCCGAAGCGCTGGTGGCCGGCGGCCGGGAGCCGGCCGATGCGATCGCCGAGGCCCTGGGGCTGCCGGTGGACGACGGCGCGGTGCAGGACCTGGCCTTCACCGTCGAGGTGCCGCTGACCGAAGCCCGCTCCGGGGTGGCCGCCGAGGCCCACGGGTTGGCGGTGGCCGAGGTGCTGGGGGTCCTGCCCTCGTCCCCCCTGATGCCGCGGCTGGCGGGGGTGGCCCTGGACGCCCGGGCGCCCACGACCGGCGTGCCCGATCGCAGCGGGGATCTGCGCCTGGACTGGACCGTGTCCGGGCAGCCGGTGGTCTACCGGGCTCTGAGCGAGAGCGTGACCGCGGGCCAGCTCCGCAGCCTGGGGGTGGCCCTGGTGCTCATCGTGGCCTTGCTGGCCTGGGCCTTCCGGGACCTGCGGGCCGGACTCATCGCGGCGACCCCGACCATCACCACCCTGCTGGTGGTCTACGGCCTGATGGGCGGGCTGGGGGTGCACCTGGACCTGGGCACCTCGCTCCTGGCCGGGCTGATCCTGGGGGCCGGGGTGGACTACGCCGTGCACCTGCAGTCCAGCTGGGTGGCCAGGCGCTACGAGCCCCTGGAGCACGCGGTCGGCCGGGCCGCGGCCCGCACGGCGCCGGCGATCTGGACCAACGCGCTGATGGTCGCCCTGGGGTTCGCGGTGCTGACGCTGGGGGACGCACGGCCACTGAGGAACGTCGGGGCGCTCACCGCGACGGCGATGCTGGTGTCGGCGGCGATGACCTTCCTGGCGATCCCGGTGCTGTGCAACCGGAAGCGGTACCTGGCGAGGACGCCGGAGGAGGATCCGGCGGATCCGATCTTCGATCCCGGGGTGGTGAGCAGCCTGTGAACGGGAGCCCCGGGTCCAGCACGATAGCCATCCTCCATGCTGCTCTTCGCCGCCTCCACCCTCACCGCCCTCGCCGGCTCCGGCGACGCCATCCTCGAGAAGATGGACCACGCCATGACCAAGGGCTCGGACTACGCTTTCTCCTACGAAGCCATCACCGAGGAGCCGAACAAGGGCCCGCGCACCATGGCCTTCGACGTCGAGCTCAAGGGCGACAGGCGCCTGGTCGCCTTCCAGGCCCCGGGTGACGTCAAGGGCACCCGGGTGCTGGTGCTCGACCGCAACCAGATGTACGTCTACGTGCCGGCCTACCGCAAGGTCCGCCGGGTCGCGTCCCACGTGACCGAGCAGGGCTTCATGGGGACCACCTTCAGCTACGAGGACATCTCGACCGCCCGCTATGCGCCGTCCTTCGAGGCCGAGCTCACCAGCGAGACCCACGAGGCCTGGCGGCTGACCCTGACCCCGCGGGAGGGGGTGGAGACCCCCTACAGCCGGCTCGAAGCCGAGATCTCAAAGGCCAACGACCTGCCCCTGGCCCTGCGCTACTACGGCGCCAGCGGCGAGCTGCTCAAGACCCAGGCCTTCGCCGACGTCGCCTGCCAGGACCAGGTCTGTGTCCCCATGGTCATGACCATGACCGACCACGCCCGCGGCGACGCGAAGACCACCCTGAAGACCGGCGAGTGGTCGGTGAACACCGGCATCGACGAGGCCCGCTTCACCGTGCGCGAGCTCCAGCGAGGCGAGTGATGCTCTGGCTCGTCGCGGCCGCCATCGCCGCCCCCGACGTCGCCGTCAGCGGGTCGTGGTCCACCGACGTGCGCTACCGTCCCTGGGCCCTCGAAGCCGGCACCTGGTACCAGGACCTGAGCGTCGACCCGGGCTTCTCCCGGAACCAGAACGCCCTGAACCTGCTGATCCGGGTTCGCAGCGGCGGCCTCGGCGGCGTGTTCGACGGCGACCTCGTCTACACGGGCTTCTCCGACGAGCTGGCCACCCTCGACGACCTGACCCGGCGGGAGCGGGTCGACCCCTTCCGGGTCGAGCTGCACAGCGCCTACGTCGAGGCCCGGGACCTGGGGCTGGAGGGCCTGGACCTGCGCTTCGGCCAGCAGCTGGTCCACTTCGGGGTGGGCGACCAGTTCAACCCCACCAACAACCTCAACGCCGACGACCTCGAGGACCCCCTGCGCTTCGGCGACCAGCTGGGCAACATCATGCTCCGGGCGGACTACAGCCCCCGGGGCAACTGGACCGGCACGGTCGCCATCGTGCCGATCTTCAAGCCCGCGCTCTTGCCGGCCACCGCGTCCCTGGGCTTCTCCAGCACCGCCGCGCTGCCCTGGGAGGAGGAGGAGCTGCGGTGGCGCGTCCACAGCGAGCAGGCCCTGGCCGACGAAGCCCTCGGCTACCCCACCGTCGTCGCCAGCGCGACCCCCGAGCTGCCCGCGAGCGACCTGAGCAACGTGCAGCTCGGCGTGAACGTCGGGGGCTACCTCGGCCTGCACGACCTCGCCCTCAGCTACTACCGGGGCCGCCTGGACTTCCCCGTCGCCTCGGCGAACCACACCACCGTCGTCGCCGGCGAACAGTGCAACCCCGACGACGAGACCGACTGCATCGAAGGCCTGCTGGAGACCCACGCCACCCTGGTCTACCCCCGGGTGCAGATCCTCGGCCTGAACGCCGCCGGGGAGCTCGGCCTGCTCAACCGCCTCACCCCCCGCGTCCTGCCCATCGGGTACCGGGTCGAGGCCGCCCTGCACTTCCCCGAGCGCCAGACCCTCACCATCACCCAGGACGATCTCACGCTCGGCTTCATCGACTACCCCGCCGGGGAGTACGACTACGGCCTCGACGGCGACAAGCCCACCACCCTGAGCGACCAGCCCTACCTGAAGTGGGTGGTGGGACTGGACTACAGCTTCGGCCGCCACGTCTACGTCAACCTGCAGTGGGTCCACGGCCTGCCCGACGAGCACGGCGCCGGCGCCTTCTGGCAGCCCGAGCAGTGGGTGGTCCGCGACGGGGGCGTGGACACGGACCTGGTCTACACCACCACCTGCGCCCTGGAGGGCTACGGCGAGACCTGCGCCTGGGAGCGCACCCGACCGCGGATCGGCGACTACCTGGTGGTCGGCAGCGACCTGATGTTCGGCGACACCACCCTGCGCCTGTTCGCGATCTGGGATCTGGTGGGACAGGCCGAGGAACACGTGGTCGACTGGGACCGGGTGCGGGTCCGCCACGGCCCGCTGAGCAAGGAGGGCTTCTCGGCGGTGCTCTACCCGGAGCTGATGCACAACTTCGGCAACGGCCTGGAGCTCGGCGCCGGCGCCCTGGTGATGCTCGGCACCAAGGAGAGCAAGTTCGGGGACCCCGCGGCGGGCGGCACCCAGGTCTTCGCCCGCGGGAAGTACAGCTTCTGATGCTCGCCCTGCTCACGGCCACAGCCCTCGCCGCCGAGCCGATCAAGCTGTCCTTCGGCTGGCCCGAGTCCGTGGACGCCACCCTGGAGCACCGGGTGGTGAGCGACTCCGCGGCGCCCGGGCGCACGGACCACCGGGAGTCCGCCGCCACGGTGACCTGGCAGACCTGGAAGGAGGGCCGCACCACGATCGTGGCCTTCTCGGACTACCGCCCGGAGATCCTCACCAGCTCCGAGCAGCTGGCCGGCGCCACCTGGGGCGTGCTGCACCAGCTCACCTGGATGTGCGACGCCGAGCTCGACCGGAAGGGCCAGGTCAAGGCGGTCTTCGTCGACGCCTGCCTGCCAGCGATCCACGAGTCTCTGTCCCAGGGCCCCGAAGGCCCCGGCAGCGCCCAGTTCCGCACCCAGCTCTCGGACCCGGACGCGCTCATGGAGATCACCATCAGCAGCGCCCAGGAATTCCTGGGGCTCTACCAGTGGGGCCGCAAGCTGGTCCCGGGGCAGGAGATCCAGGAAGCGATCGAGGACGAGCCGATGACCCTGCTCGGCCACTCCGTGACCCTGGGTGGCACCCTGACCTCCCGCATCTCGGAGCCGACCCCCTGCCCCCGGCTCGGCCAGCCCGCCTGCGTCGAGATCCAGGAGGTGGTCGAGTACGACTCCGAGGACCTGCTCCCCGTGGTCGCCCAGGCCTTCGGGCGGGACCACGACGGCGAGGTGGTCATGCGCATCGAGACCAACGTGTTGCTCGAGCGGGACACCGGGCTGCCCCACGCCTCCCGCAGCCGGACCTTCACCCGGGCGGCGAGCGGCGGCCAGCTGATGTTCCACGACACCACGGTCCTGGAGACCCGGGTCGTCTACAAGGACTCGACCCCCTTCGACGTCACCCGGCTCGCGCCGGACCACCCCTTCCGGACCACCCCCCGCACCTACCTGGGGGCCGTGCAGGCCTTCCAGACCGCGGAGCTGGCCGCCCAGGAGGGGCGGCATGCCGACGCCGTGACCTGGGCCGGCGAGGCGTCGGCGATCCTGCTGGAGCTGGACCCGCACCACCCGGAGGCCCGGATCACCGAAGCCGCGCGGGCTCGCTCGTTGATGGACCTGGAGCGCCACGCCGAGGCCGGTCAGCTCGCCCAGGAGGCCCTCACCCGCTGGCCGGCCCAGGAGGCCCCCTCCGAACAGGACTGGATGATCCGCGGCGGCTTCCTCGGCGTCGGGGTGGCGGCCTGCACCCTGGACGGCGACGACGCCTGCCTGGACACCCTGCAGCCCGAGGCCCTGGCCCTGGCCCGCCAGGGCCCCTCGCCAGCCCTGGTGGAGAGGATGCTGAAGCTCCACACCACAGGCCGTCCCCTCGACCAGATGCCCGAGGACCAGGCCCGCGCGGCGTGGGAGCTGTGGTCGCGCGCAGCCGCCTGGTACGAGGAGACAGAGCTGCCTCAGGACGCCGGCGGCGCCTGCCTGAGCGGCCTGGAGCTCCAGCGCGAGGCCGAGCTCGTCGACCCCGCGCTCGCCCGGTGGTGTGTCGGCCTCGCCGAGCGGCACGAGGCCGCCGACTTCTACCAACAGGCCTTCCACCACCACCTCGGGGCCCAGCTGGACCTGGCCGGCGAGCACGCCGAGGCCGCCGCGGTCTACCGGGCCCAGGCCGAGGCCGCGCCGGTGCCGGAGCTCGCGCGCGAGATGCGCCTGCACGAGGCCTACGAGCTGCGCCACCTGGGCCAGCTGGCCGAGACCGAGGCGCTCCTGCTGACCCACGCCCCCGAGGCCGGCGACGACCCCCGCCTCCGGGTCCTGTGGGTGAGCCGCTACGGCAAGCTGCTGTTGGAGCTGGACCGTCCCGGCGAGGTCATCCAGCTGCTCGAGGACCTGCACGCCGAGCCGGCCGCCCTGGCCGACCCGGTGTCGGCCCACACCCGCTCAGACGTGGCGGAGCTCCTGGGCTGGGCCTACCTGGAGGCCGGCAACCCCGACGAGGCCGCGAGGTGGCTGGCGAACGCCGCAGAGGCCGAGGTCGACGTCGCGCACCCGCGCTGCGACAAGGACCGGCGCTTCCTGGCGGCGTCCATCGACCTGGCGAATGGGGTCGAGGGCGCCGAGGAGGCCAGGGAGGCCCTGCACCAGACCATTCGGGAGGACCTGGGCCCGGGTCACTGGGCCCTGAGGCTGTACGAGTAGGTGGCCCCTCGACGGCGGGACCACACGCCGGGCATGACGCGGATCCTGCCGGAGCCCGCCCCGACGCGCTATCAGGGCGCCATGAACACCTACCGGCCCCCTCTCGACGACATCCGCTTCCTGCTGGAGGCGTTCGACTACAACGGCACCATCGGCAGCCTGCCGCCCTTCGAGGACTTCGACCTCGAGACGAACATGGCGATGCTCGAGGAGTACAGCAAGTTCTGCATGGAGGTCCTGCTCCCGCTCAACGAGGTGGGCGACCGCCAGGGCGTCAGGTTCGTCCCCGAGACCCAGGACGTGGTCACGCCGGACGGCTTCAAGGAGGCGTATGCGGCCTACTGCGAGAACGGCTTCACCAGCCTGCCCCACGACCCGGAGCACGGCGGCCTGGGGGCGCCGTTCACCATCGCGACCCTGGCCAGCGAGATCCTCATCGCGACCAACAAGTCCTTCTCGATGTGCCCGGGCCTGACCGGCGGCCTCATCGACGCGATGGTCGTGCACGCCAGCGACGAGCTGAAGCACCGCTTCCTCGAGAAGCTCGTCACCGGCGAGTGGGCCGGCACCATGTGCCTCACCGAGCCCCAGTGCGGCACCGACCTGGGGCTCTTGACCACCAAGGCCGAGCCCTTCGGCGACCACTGGAAGCTCTCGGGCACCAAGACCTGGATCACCTTCGGCGAGCACGACATGGCGGACAACATCGTCCACCTGGTGCTGGCCCGGCTCCCCGACGCCCCTCCGGGCATCAAGGGCATCTCCACCTTCGTGGTGCCCAAGGTCCTGGAAGACGGCACCCGCAACCCGGTCTTCTGCGGCGGCACCGACCACAAGATGGGCATCCACGCCTCGCCCACCTGCGTCGTCAACCTCGAGGAGGCCGAGGGCTGGCTCGTCGGCCTGCCCCACAAGGGCATGCGGGCGATGTTCACGATGATGAACGCCGCCCGGCTCAACGTGGGCATCGAGGGCGTGGCCCTGGCCGACGCCAGCTACCAGAACGCCCTGAGCTTCTGCAAGGACCGGCGCCAGAGCCGGTCCCTGAACCCGGCCAAGCAGGACCGCAACGCGTCGGCGGACAACATCCTGGTGCACCCGGACGTCCGCCGGATGCTCCTGACCTGCAAGTCCACGAACGAGGCCCTGCGCGGCCTGGTCTGCTGGATCGCGATGATGTACGACGTGGCCGAGCACCACGCCGACGACACCGAGCGCCAGCGGGCCCACGACCTGGTCGCCCTGCTCACCCCGATCATCAAGTCCTACGGCACCGAGCGCGGCTTCCTCAACGTGCACGAGGCGATGCAGGCCATGGGCGGCGCCGGCTACACCCAGGACTGGGCGGTCGAGCAGTACATGCGCGACGTGCGCATCGCCTTGATCTACGAGGGCACCAACCACATCCAGGCCCTGGACCTGGTCGGCCGCAAGCTGCCGATGAAGGGCGGTCGCTTGATGCAGGTCTTTGCCGCCGAGGTCATGGCCATGCTGCAGACCGCCGGCGCCCACAGCGACCTGACGCACTTCGTCGAGGCCCAGGGCGCGGCCGCCGCCCAGCTCCAGACCACCACCATGGCCCTGGCCGAGACCGCCATGGCCGATCCGGAGACCGTGGGTGCCGTGGCGAGCAGCTACCTGAACCAGTTCGCCCTGGTCACCCTGGGCCACGTCTGGCTGAAGCAGCTGGTCACGCTCCAGGACCGCCCCGAGAGCGACAGGCTCCGCCGCGCCAAGACCCAGACCGCCCGGTTCTTCTTCGAGGTCATGCTGCCCGAGCACCGGCTCTACGCGAAGCGGGTCAAGGTGGGCAAGGGGCCGATGGTCGACTTCGACGCGGAGTTGTTCTAGTCATGTTCAAGGCCCCCGCGCGCAGAGCGAGGGCCACGAGGCCGTGCTCCGCGAGCTGCAGGCCGCGAATCCGGGCTTGCTGACGACGCTGTGAGGGCCACCGGATAGCCCCTCCAGAGGAAGGAGCCCCCATGTCCCAGCCCACCGACGAGCAGATCGCCCAGATGGCCCAGGAGGCCCTCGAGGGCAACGACCCGGAGAAGACCCGGGACACCCTGAAGGCCCTGCTCGACGCCAGCGGAGAGCGCCCCGACCTGCTCCAGGCCCTGGCCGCGACCGAGCTCGCCCTGGGCGAAGCCACCGCCGCCCTGGGCCACGTCCAGCAGGCCCTGCGCCTGGTCGGCGACGACCCGGACGGCACCCCCATGCGGGCCGCCCTGCTGCACACCCAGGCCGCCTGCCACGAGGACCTGGCCTTCGCCCAGCAGGCCGCCGACACCTACCAGGCCGTGCTGGACCTGCCGGGGAACCACGCCCGCGCCCTCCAGGCCCTCGGACACCTGCTGATCTCCTGGGGCCGAGCGGAGCTGGGCTGCGAGAAGCTCGACGCCTACCTGGCCGAAGGCAGCGACCCCGCCGAGCACCTGGAGGCCACAGCCTCGTACCTGCGGGTCGTGCGCCGGGTCCTGGCCGACGACGTGCACCCGCGCATGTTCCTCGAGGCCCACCGGGAGGGCTACTGCAACTTCTTCGACCACCACGCCAACGCCATGGCCGAGAAGGGCTGGATCGCCGAAGCCGCGGTGATGATGCGCAACCAGGCCGGCGAGGTGGTGCCGAGCATCCCAGAAGGCGCCCCGCCCTACGCCGCGGTCCGGGTCGACCTCGTCGACCCCGCCAGCGGCCAGCGGGGCCAGGTGGGCGAGCGCCCGATGGTCGTGGCCCTCCAGGACTACGAAGCGGTCGCCCAGGCGCCCCTGCTGCTGGACTGGCCCGAGGGCGAGTACCCCTTCGGGGTCTGGGTCTCCACCCAGTGCCCCTGGGATCACCTGCCCATCCAGGTGCGCTTCACCGATCCGGACACCGACGCCGTCGCCGCGCTGGAACCCCTGCTCGCCGGCTGGTTCGAGGACGGGTGGAACGGCGCCTTCGGCGAGCGGGAGCGTGGGCGCTTCCACGAGATCGTGCCCCCCAGCGCCGCCGGGCCCGCCGGCGCCGCGGCCTACGTGGACCTCGGCCGGGCCGAGCTCCGCGCCGTCGATGACCTGCTGGGCCGGCTGGCGACCCTGCATGGTGAGAAGCCGTTGAAGAGCGTGCTGTTCGGCCGGGGCTTCGTGCCGGCATGATCTTCCCCTTCGGGAGCCCCCTGTCCCGGGCCCTGCGCACGGCCCGGAAGCGCCCGCTGGACACCCGGGAGGTGCTGCGGGCCGTCAAGGACGAGTCCCCGAAGACCCCGTCCGAGGTGCGCCTCCTGGCCCGGCTCCTCGAGGCCTTCCCCCTGGCCGACGACCCTCACCGCGGCAGCGGCGGCGCGCTCCAGGCGGCACTCCACCTGCTCTTCACGGTCGAGGGCCATGAGGCGACAGACGCCCTCTACGACGCCGTCGAGCCCCAGCTGGCCCGCATCGCCGCAGGGCTCCTCGGCGACCTCCAGGCCGGCGAAGAAGGGGCTCAGCGGGACCTGCTCGACGTCTTGATGCACCTCGTGCGCATGCCCCAGGGGGACCGCCACCAGCTGGTCGTGCAGGCGGTCGCGGTCCCGGCCCTGTCCGAGGCCTACTGGTGGACCGGCATCTTCCGTCCGCTGGCCGACGAGGCCCACCCCTGGCGCCAGCCGATCCTCGAGGCCCTGGCCGACCCGCTGCCCTCGGACTTCGCTGGCGTCGCCCTCCTCGACTGCGCCAACCACGCCAAGGCCCACGGCGCCGCCGTCCCCCACCCCTTCGATAGCGCTGCGGGGGCCGCCCGCCTCTCGGAGCTCCTGGCCCGCACCGGCGAGGAAGCCAGCTACGCCGCCAGCGCGGCCCGGGCCCTGCTCCACCTGGACCTGGACCGCCTGTTGCCGCTGCTCGAGGTGGCCATGGTCCACCCCTCCGGCGACGTCCGCCTCGAGGCCGGCCTGGCGGCGCTGGGCCTCGGCCTCCCCCAGGGCGACAAGCTGCTCGCCGAGGCCGCCGCCGACCCCGCCCTGTTCCAGCTGGCCCACCACCACCTGGCGCAGCTGGACCGCCTGGACCTGCTGCCCGAGGGCGCCGAAGACCCGGACTTCATCGCCCGGGCAGAGCTCACCCGGTGGCTGGCCGACCCCCGGGAGATGGGACGCCCCCCGGACCGCCTGGAGCTGGTCGACACCCGCACCCTGCACTGGACCCCGACCGCCGACGAGCGCCAGGTCTGGCTCTTCCGCTACCACTACGACGACGACGACTCGGGACTCGGCATGGTCGGCAGCGTGACCTTCGCCCTGTTCGGCGAGGCGACCGCGGACCTGTCCCCGGAAGACGCCTACGGCCTGCACTGCGCCTGGGAGCTCATGGTCCACAAGGACCCCCGGGCCCCGGAGCCGCGCTCGGCCGCGGCGGGCCTGGCGATCCTCCGCGCGGACAACCCCGGGCTGGTCTGACGGTCAGCCCCGCCGGTCCAGCGCCCTCACGATCCACGGCCAGAACAGCACCGGGTACAGCGACAGCATCCCCCAGGCGAACATGCCCAGCTCCATGGTGGCGGCGATGCCCAGGTGCATGACCGCGGCCACCAGCGCCCACCAGGGCGCGAAGCGCGTGAGGATCAGGACCGCCCCCACCTCGAGCACGATCGTGGTGAAGGACCCCACCCGGCAGAACACCAGCCAGAGCGGGTGGGTGAAGCCCGGGTCGACCTTGGCCGCCAGGGGATCCGCCAGGATGCGGTAGAGCACCGGCCACTTGCCCCCACCCAGCCAGAGCGGCGTGGCCATGAGCTTGCTGATGCCCGCCGACAGGTAGACCATCACCAGCAGCCACTTGATCAGGTCCGCGGCCCACGCACCGGTCGTCTCCGCCCGCGGCCCCGGCGCCAGGGAGTACCGGCGGTGGGCCTGGGACAGACACAGGATCAGCAGCACGCAGCGCAGGATCCGGTCCACCCCTCGGTCCCCCGGTGGGTAGAGGTGGCCCAGCTGCGCGTAGGCCAGGACCCCGAGCAGAGTCGCGGGCCTGGACAGCACCCCGAGCACCACGCACGCCATGCAGGCCACGGCGATCCAGAAGGCGAGCGGACCGGCCCAGACCTCGGAGAAGCGCGTGATCCAGAGGGCGTCGTCGGTGAAGGTGCTGAGCCCCCCCGCGCCCCAGGGCCGCCAGAGCACCGGCACCAGGCCCAGCCAGGCCACCCGCAGCAGGTCCAGCAGGATGCACAGCGCTGCCCCGATGCGCACCACGGCCAGGGGCCGGGTGTCCATGGGACGACCGGTGAACGCCACCCACCACGACCAGAGCCGACTCACTTGGGCATCCGGGGCTTCCAGTGGGGGGCCTCGACCTCGACGAAGTGGCTCAGCTGCTCGCCCTTGGTGCCGGGAAAGGGCCCGGCCTTGCAGCGCAGCTCGACCCGCCGGGTCTCCGGGAAGTCCTCCCGGGCCATGGTGCTGATCCAGCGGGCCAGGCCCCGCCAGTTCTTGGAGCGCCGCCCCATGCAGGTGCTCTCGACCATGGGCCGGATCCGACGGCTGCGGAGCTTGTCCTCGCGCCAGTTCAGCTCGGGGTGCTGGGTGCGGTAGACCACCTCGTCGTCGATCCAGACCTCCAGGTGGCGGACCTT
>CAYFPX010000031.1:0-10732 GCA_964344945.1 uncultured Enterobacterales bacterium | reverse complement strand
CGGGGCGCCCGAGCGCAAGGTGGCCGACGGCGAGCTGCTCCGGCTGGACATCGCCTACGACGCAGGTCAGCGCAGGCTCTCCTACTCGGTCGGCGGCGCCCAGGTCTGCGCCAGCCGGAAGGGCCGCTGGCTGCCCTCGATGGCCGCCACCACCGGCAGGCGCACCTCCCGGTTCCACCAGATCAGACCCAGGGCCAGGTGCACCGCCGGGTCGGGGTAGTCGGCGAAGGCCCGGGCCCGCTCCTCGGGGTCCTGCAGCTCGTTCGTGCGCAGCGTGTCGAAGCCCGGCAGGCCGAGCACGAGCATCCACAGCCCCACGAGCAGCACCAGGGCTGCGCGGATCTGAGCCTGCCAGGGGGCCTTCGACGTCACGCCCCCCGCCCTATCCCGACCCCGGTGCCGCTCTGCACGGGATCTGCACGCATTCCCCGCCAGCCCTGCGCCAGCGCGCCCCGCCCCCGCCAGCCGCGCTGGCGACCCTGGCCGGGAGCCCAGGAGGCCCCATGCACCCGGTCATGCGCTTCTTCATGATCTTCTTCGTCTTCGCCACCACCTGTGTCGCATGGATCGTGCTCGGCGGCGTGATGTCCGAGCGCACCTCGGAGACCCGCGGCGAGCTCTACGGACAGGTCGCCGATCTGTGGGGCAGCGAGCAGACCCAGCGGGCCCCTCAGCTGGTCTTCCACTGGATGACCCAGGAGCTGCAGGTCCGGACGGAGACCGTCGACGGCGACACCCGACAGATCCGAGAGGTGGTCGACGTCTGGCACCAGGCGCCGGTGTCGGCCGACAGCACACGGGCCACGGTCGACCTGGCCCTGGACCCGCGCCGCAAGGGCCTGCTCTGGTACGCGCTCTACGACGTCGCCTTCGACGGCGCCTGGACCTACACCCACACCGACCAGCGGGAGGGCTGGCTGGAGATCGCCTACGCCTTCCCCGACCAGCAGGGCATCTACGACGGCTTCCGCTTCGTCGTCGACGGCGAGGACCTGGCGGGCGAGCTGCAGCCCCAGGGCGGCGCCGTGTCCCACCGCCTGCCGGTCCAGCCAGACCAGGCCATGACCCTGGACATCGGCTACCGCAGCCGCGGCATGGACAGCTGGCGCTACGAGCCGGCCCCGGACGTCGCCAGCCTCGCGGACTTCGCGGTCACCATGACCACGGACTTCACCGACATCGACTTCCCGCCCTTCGCCATGTCGCCTTCGACCCGTGAGCCCACCGGCAGCGGCTGGACCCTGGCCTGGACCTTCGACCAGGTGGTCACCGGCCACGACCTGGGCATGGTCATGCCCCAGCGCATCCAGCCTGGCCCCCTGGGGGCGGAGCTGGCCTTCTCGGCGCCGATCTCGCTGTTCTTCTTCCTGCTGGTGCTCGAAGCCCTCGGCGCGCTGCGGGGGATCCGGATCCACCCGGTCAACCACGCGCTGCTGGCGGGCGCGTTCTTCAGCTTCCACCTGCTGTTCGGCTACACCGCCGACCACCTCGCCGTGGAGCACGCCTTCGCCCTGGCCAGCGCGGTGAGCGTGTTGCTCGTGGTGAGCTACCTGCGGCTGGTGGTGTCGCCGCGCTTTGCCTTGGTGCACGCCGGCGCCGCCCAGCTGGTCTACCTGGTGGGCTTCTCCCTCGCCCACTTCTGGGAGGGCTACACGGGCCTCACGGTGACCGTGCTGAGCGTCGGCACCCTGTTCCTGCTGATGCAGCTCACCGGTCGGCTCGACTGGTACGAGGTGCTCGGGCGTGACAGGGGTTCCCCGCCCGCGAAGCCGGTTCCCGCCTGAGTCCGCGGGCTCCTCGGAGCGTGCGTGCTATCGTCCCGAGCGCGGCGCTCCGAGGTGCACTGATGGCCGAGACGCCAGGGCCCGGCGACACTCCGGAGTCGGCGCCCCCCCAGGAAGAGCTGGCTGAGCCGGAAGGGCAGCACTCTGGCTTCGTGCCGAGCCCCGGCATGCTCTCCCCAGAGGTCGAGGACGAGGTCGAGCTCGGCGACAGCGACATCGGCCGGGACGCCAACAAGGCCCTGCGCTCCCTGGCCCGAGCCGCCCGCTCCTTCCTGATGTACGACCCGGGCAACGAGGCCATCAAGATCTTCCTCAAGCAGATGCACGCGGACTTCCAGATCTACTTCCGCCGCCACGGCCAGCTGTCCCTCGGCGTGCGTCCCTTCGAGATGGTCGTCGCCCGCGAGGTCGTCTACCTGGAGCGGGATCGCGAGCGCAGCCTGGCCTTCAAGCTCTACCGGGACGGTGTCCGCAACATCGTGATCCGACCGGACGTCGACTGGGAGGAGCTGCTCGGCCTCCTCAAGATCCTCAGCGTGCGCTTCGTCGGCATCCGCTCCGACGAAGACGACATCGTCACCCTGCTCTGGAAGGCCGCCTTCCAGTCCATCGACGTGCACGCAGTCGAGGGCTTCGTGCCCAAGGACGAGGACGAGGAGGACGAGCCCCAGTGGGACGACCTCGACTTCGACTACAGCGACATGGCCGGCAACACCGGGGGCCTGGGGGGCGACGACGACGACGAGTACGGCGAAGGCGGCGGCGGCGCCCAGGCAGACAACACCCTGCTCGACCGCAGCGGCGCCGCCAGCGAGGCCCTGCGAGAAGACGCCGCCCAGGGCAAGGCCCACGAGCCCAAGGGCAAGGGCCGCAAGACCGACGCCGTCACTGCACACGCCCTGCGCTACGCCAGCAACGCCCCGCCCCACTTCGACCTGCCGGCGCCGACCTTCCTGTTCAAGGGAGAGCCCAGCTACCTGGAGCTCACCCAGGAGAACATCGAGGAGCTGCACCAGGAGATCGGCTCCACCTACCTGCCGGACCACTGCCTGGAGCTGGTGGACGAGCTCATCGATCTGGTCCTGGATCCGGTCGACCGCTGCGAGCTCGACGAGATCCTGCCGATCCTCACCGAGATCCGGGACTTCCTGCTCAGCGAGGGGCAGCTGGAGAACCTGCTGCTCATGATCGGGCTGGTGTCCCGGCTCATCGAACAGGTCGACGACCCGGACCTCGCCAAGCCCGCCCAGCACCTGCTGGACTCGATGATCGACCGGACCGCGATGATCCGGCTCATCAAGTCCCTGCCCAAGGACTCCATGGGAGTCCCGGAGACCCTGACCGAGCTCCTGGACAGCATCGAGGGCGATCACCTGCCGATCCTGCTCGACGTGCAGAACGGCCTCGCCGGCTCCACCCACGGACGCCGAATCATGCGCCTGCTGCTCGAGCAGCGGGCCATCGAGGCGCCGGACCGGCTGATGGGTCGGATCGTGGAGCTCCAGGGCAACCTGGCCGCAGACCTGCTCCGGGTGCTCGGCGCACTGCACATCGAGTATGCCTGGCAGGTCATCGACCAGATCGCGGACAGCGCCGATCCGGCGGTGAAGAACGAGTGCCTGCACATCCTGGAGAAGTCCGCCTACAACAACACGGTCCGCGGCCTCACGTTCCGCTTCCTGGGCGACGGCGACGAGGACATCCGCATCCGCTCCATCGACGTCCTGCTCTCCCACAACGACCGCCGCGACTTCCCGATGCTGCGCCGCCACGCCGACACCTCGGCGACCCGTCGCGGGCTGTCAAAGCGCGAGGCCACCGCCCTGGGCGAAGGCCTCGCCCGCCTCGACGACCGCGCCGCGCTGGAGGCCTTCGCCACCTGGTCCAAGACCACCGGCCTGCGCAAGCTCACGGGCACCGGCGGCCGCCGGGACCTCCAGTGGGCCGCCGCCGCTGGCCTGGCCCTGATCGACGACCAGGTCGCCGACAAGCTGCTGCACGCCCTGGTCAAGGTCGAAGACGAAGCCATCCGCCGCCACAGCCTGAAGATGCGCATGGCCCGCTTCAACCGGATCAAGGCGAAGAGCCCATGAGCGAAGCCGCCACCCCCGACTTCGACGCCGCCCAGGCGTCCCTCGAGAAGACCCTGGAGACCGCCCGCGCAGGCGAGGACAAGGAGCTCGCCGCCAAGGTGCGCGACACCGGCGAGCGCCTGGGCAAGCGCCTGATGGGCTGCATCCGGCTGTTCCAGATCCACGACAAGAGCAACGCTGCCTTCAACCAGCCCATGGAGGAGCTCGAGGATGTCCTCCAGGACCTGAGCGGCCTGCTGGGCGCGATCCACGTCGTGCTCGTCGAGAACCAGGTCTACGTCAACGACATCCGCGTGCGCTTCGACCCCCGGAACGACCAGGGCCAGGACCTCAACGAGACCTTCAACCGGCACCTGATCGGCGGGATCTCCTTCCACGAGATCCCGGACAACCTGGCGCTGCGCAAGCTCCTGGAGAAGATCGCAGGCCCGGCCATGGAGGACGAGCACCCCCGGCGCGGGCTGGTCACCTGGCTCGAGAACAACGGCATGTCCTTCGTGGACCTGCAGCCGGTCTACCGCTTCCGAATGCACGGCGAGGAGCGCAAGAAGCAGGACAAGGAATTCCAGAAGGTCTACAACGGCAGCACCTTCAAGGTCTCGGAGACCTGGGCCAACATGGAGGGCGGCCGCCACCCGAACCCGGTCGGCCTCCGCCGCCTGATCACGGACTTCATCGACCTCACCGAGGGCCAGGAGTCCGAGGAGCTGATGACCGCGACCATCGACGACCGGGCCCCGCCTCACGTGCGCCACACCCTGCACGTCACCGCCCTGTGCCTGCTCATCGGCAAGGAGCTGAGACTGCCCGAGGCCGAGCTCGCGGATCTGGGCGTGGCCGCGATGTACCACGACATGGGCTACACCGAGAAGGAAGACGGCTTCGCGCCGCCCTTCGAGCGCCACGGCAGCTGCGGGGCCCGGGTGCTGCTGCGCCAGCGCGGCTTCCACGAAGCCAAGATCTACCGCCTGCTGAGCTGTCTCCAGCACCACCGGGACTTCGACGACGAGCGCACCCCGTCGCTCTTCGCCCGCATCCTGCGCATCGCCGACGACTACGACACCCTCACCCGACCCCGCCGCGAGGGCCCGAAGATGGTCCCGCCCGACGCCATCGCCCACATGTGGGCCCAGGCGGGCACCTACTACGACCCGCTGATCCTCCAGGTCTTCGTCAACCGCCTCGGCCGCTATCCCCCGGGCACGATCCTCGCGCTGGCCGACGGTCGCTGGGGGGTGGTGCTCTCCTCGAACCGCGGCGAGGGGCTGTTCGAGCGCCCGATCGTGCGCATCGCCCGCGAGGCGGACGGCAGCGAGCCCCTCGGCTACGGCATGGTCGACCTGTCCTACGAGGGCCAGGTCGAGGCGGTGGTGCGACCCCAGCAGCTCATGGAGGAGGACGACGAGGAGAAGAGCTGGGACTCCGCCGACTACGCCGACTACGAGGACTCCGTCGACGACCCCGGACCGGACGACGACGACGACGACGATCCCTTCGCCAAGCCCACGATCTACCGGGTGCCCCGCGCCCCCCGGCGAGGCGCGGAGAGGCCGGCGTCGGTGCCGCCGGCTGAGGAGGATCAGGACGAACAGAGCTTCGGCGACGCCTTCGACGCCGACTGGGACGCCGACGACGACGACGACGACGACGCCTTCAGCTTCGATTAGACCCCCCGTGTGGACGGGATCGGACGGATGCTGGGCGGCGCTCTGACCACCGTGGCCGTGGCCTACGGCGGGATCATGACGGCGATGTTCCTGTTGGAGCCGAAGCTCGTGTTCCCGGCGCCGGCGATCGACCCCGGGTGGCTGTCCCGGCAGGCGGCCACCCTGGGGGCCCAGGAGTTGCACCTGGAGACCCCCGACGGCGAGACCCTGTACGGCTGGTGGCTCGAGGCCGACGGCCCCCAGGCGGTGATCTTCTTCAGCGGCAACGGCACCAGCGTGGGCTTCGATCCGATGGCCTACAGCCGCTGGCTCGCCGAGGGCGTGAGCGTGCTGCACGTGAACTACCGGGGCTATCCGGGCAGCACCGGCGCCCCGAGCGAGCAGGGCCTGCGCACCGATGCCCGGACCGCCTGGGCCTGGCTGCGGGAGCGCCGGTCCGCCGAGGACATCGTGGTGGTGGGTCGCAGCCTGGGCGGCGGCGTCGCCATCGGCCTGGCCGCCGAGGAACAGCCCCGGGGCCTGGTCCTGCTGGCCACCTACAGCGCGGCCGTCCGCGTGGCCCGGGACGCCTATCCCTGGCTGCCGGTGGGCCTGCTCATGCGGAACCGCTTCGACAGCACAGCCCTGGCGCCCCGAGTCCACTGCCCCACCGTGATCGTGCACGGGACCGCGGACAGCATGATCTCCCCAGCCCACCCGCCGGTCCTGGCCGCCGCCTTCCCCAGTCCGCCCGCCGTACACTGGGTCGACGGCGCCGAGCACAACGACCCTCTGCTGACCGATCCCACCGCCTGGGCGGCCGCGAAGGCCCTGACCCAGTGACCGACGCACCGACCGGCTCCGGCACCCAGGTGCTCATGTTCCTGGTGGGCACGGCCTGCCTGGTGCTCATCGTCGCCGGCCTGCAGGCGGCCCAGGGGGTGCTGATCCCCCTGGTCTTCGCCCTGCTGCTGGCCGCGCTGGCCTCGCCCGCCGTCGCCGAGCTGCGCAAGTGGGGCATGCCCAAGGCCCCGGCCATCGTCCTGGTGATGGTCCTGGTGACCCTGGCCCTGGTGGCCTTCGGCGCCGTCCTGGGGGACTCGGTCGGCCGCTTCACCGCCTCCATCCCCAAGTACCAGCCCCGCTTCGATGCCCTCTGGAACGACGTGCAGGGCCTGGCCTTGTCCTGGGGCGTGCCCGAGTCCGCGCTGGAGAGCGGCACCCAGGGGCTCACCGGCGGGGTGGTGCTGACCGCCGTGGGCCAGGGCGTGACCGCGGTGGTCGCCCTGCTCTCGAACCTGCTCATCGTGGTCATCACCACCAGCTTCCTGCTGCTCGAGGCCAGCGACCTCGAGGACAAGCTCAGCGCCGCCTTCGGCAACGAGAGCCGGGCGGTGCCGAACCTGGCCGACGCCGCGGGCAAGGTCCAGCGCTACCTGGCGCTGAAGACCGTGGTCTCCCTGCTGACCGGGGCGATGGCCGGCCTGCTCTGCGCCGTGGTCGGTCTCCCCTTTCCCGTGCTGTGGGGGCTGATCGCGTTCCTGCTGAACTACGTGCCGGCCATCGGCTCCATCGTGGCCGCGGGCCCGCCGGTGGCCCTCGCCGCGGTCGCCCTGGGGTGGGGCCACGCCCTGGCGGTGCTGATCGGCTACCTGGTGATCAACGTGGCCATCGGCAACGTGCTCGACCCGCGCCTGATGGGCCGGCGTCTCGGGCTGAGTCCGCTGGTGGTGTTGCTGTCCCTGTTCCTCTGGGGCTTCGTCTGGGGTCCCGCGGGCACCCTGCTGGCCGTGCCGATGATGGTCGTGCTCAAGCTGGTGCTGGAGAGCCTGGACAGCACCCGCTGGATCGCCGTGATGATGTCCAGTGGGGCCGAGGCCGGGGACATCGCAGGCTGATCAGCGCACCTCGGCCACCCACTTCTCGACCAGCTGCTCGAGCACCGGCAGCGTCACCGCACCGCTGCCGAGCACCACGTCGTGGAAGCCGGCCAGGTCGAAGTCGTCGCCCAGCGCGGCCCGGGCCTCGGCTCGCAGCCGCAGGATCTCCAGCTGGCCGGTCTTGTAGGCCAGGGCCTGGCCGGGGGTCGTGATGTAGCGATCGACTTCGTTGACGATGTTGTTCTCCGCCAGGGGGGTGTTGGCGAGCATGAAGTCGATGGCCTGCTGGCGGCTCCAGCCCAGGTAGTGCAGGCCGGTGTCCACCGCGAGCCGAGCGGAGCGCCAGGCGTCGTAGGAGAGCATGCCCAGCCGGTCCAGATCACTGGAGTAGAGCCCGAGCTCGTCGGCGAGGCGCTCGGTGTAGAGGGCCCACCCCTCCACGAAGGCGGTCATGCCGGCGTAGCGGAGGAAGGCCGGCGTGTCCGGCAGCTCCTGGGCCAGGGCCACCTGGAGGTGATGGCCGGGCACGGCCTCGTGGTAGGCCAGGACCTCGGCTTCGTGCCGGGGCCGGGTCTCCGGAGCGTGCACGTTCACGTAGTAGGCGCCTGGCATCGAGCCGTCGGGCACCGGCCGCCGGTAGTACGCGATGGTGGTGTAGGGCGCCTCGTAGTCCGGCACCCGCTTGATCACGCAGTCCGCCTCCGGCAGCCGTCCGAAGGCCGGCCCCACCGCCTCCTGGGCCCGGGCCAAGGCGCTGGCGGCCTTGTCCTCGACCTGCTCGGCGGTCTCGAAGCGCAGGGAGCGGTCGGTGCGCAGGTGCTCGAAGATCGCGGCCAGGTCGTCGGTCTCCAGCGCGGTCGCGCCCAGCGCGCGGAACTCGCCGTGCACCGACGCGAGCTGGTCCAGGCCCTGGGCGTGGATGAACGCCGCGTCGCGACCCGGCAGGGTGGTGTAGCGGGCGACCAGGGCGGCGTAGCAAGCGTCGCCGCGAGGCAGGGTCGCCAGGCCGGGAGCGTCGTCGTCGCGGGCACTCGGCAGGATCTCGTCGGCGAGCACCGCCCGATAGGCTTCGAGCGCCACCCTCAGGGAACCGACACCCGCGGTCAGCTCGGTGTGGAAGGTCGCCAGGTCCTCGGCCGACCAGTCGTGGGACACCGCCAGCGGTGCCGAGACCGGCCACTCGCCCACCGGCTGGCCCAGCTGCTCGTCGAGCATCTCCAGGACCAGCCGGGTGGAGGTGGCGTTGTTGAAGCGGCCGGCCGCGGCGCCATCGCGCAGGTTCGCCACCACCTCGGCGAGGTAGCCGGGCATCGCCTCGGCCCGGGCGACCAGGTTCGCGCCGTCCGCGGGGGTCTCGACCGGGTGCAGCTCCGCGACGCTGTTGAAGTAGCTGAGCGGGTTGTTTCGCGGCGAGAAGCTCCAGGTCTCGAAGGCGCAGGCCCGCTGGGCCACGTCGGCGCCCACGGACGCCACGAACACCTGGCGCACGATCTCGTCGGTGCCGCTGAGCGCGAGGCCGCTCGCCCGCGCCAGCAGAGCGTCGTCCTCGGCCTGGGCCCGCGCGCGGCTCTCGGCGCTCACCGAGCCGAGCCGGTCGTCGTACCGGCGGTCGCCGAGGCGGGTCGCCCAGAAGGGGTGGCGGGCCATCTGCAGGCCCCAGTGTTCTTCGAGCACGGCGGCCAGGGCCGGGTCGGAGACCCCGGCGCTGGCGGAGGTACGAGGGGCCATGGTCACCTCGACCGGCGCTGGTTCGGGGGCCGGGGCGCCCCGCGGCGCGCAGCCCGTGGACATCAGCAGGAGCAGGGAGATCGCCGTCACCTGCCCGCTGTAATCGGCCTCCGGTACCATGGGCCTGCGCGATGAGTGAACGGCGCCGGTACCGGATCCTGGCCCCCATTGCGCGGGGATCCTTCGGAACCGTCTACCGGGCTGAGCTCATCGGCCAGGGTGGCTTCACCAAGCAGGTGGCGCTGAAGGTCCTGAACCCGGGCCTCACCCAGAACGAGGAGTTCACCCGCCGCCTCCGGGACGAAGCACGCCTGCTCGCCCTGCTCCGCCACCGAGCCATCGTCGCCGTCGACGGCCTCGTGGAGCTCGCCGGTCGCTGGACCGTGGTGATGGAGTACATCGAAGGGGCCGACCTGAAGACCCTGCTCCACCTCGGCCCGATGCCCCCCGCCGCCTCCCTCGAGGTGACGGCCGAGATCGCCGCCGCCCTGCACGTGGCCTGGACCCGCAAGGGGCCCGACGGCCGTCCGCTCAGGGTGCTCCACCGGGACCTGAAGCCGTCGAACATCCGGATCACGCCGGCCGGCGAGGTGAAGGTGCTCGACTTCGGCGTCGCCCGCGCGGACTTCCAGTCCCGGGAGAGCGAGACCCGCAACCTCCACTTCGGCAGCGCCGCCTACATGTCGCCGGAGCGCATCGACTTCGTCGACGGCCCCGAAGGGGACATCTACGCCGTGGGCTCGATGCTCTACGAGATGCTGGCCGGGGCGCCCCTGGGCAAGACCACCCCGGACCCCGCCCGCCACGCGCAGCGCATGCGCGACGGCATGGCTCGGCTCTGGGAGCTGACCCAGGGCCAGGGTGCCGCGGTGTTGGGCCCACTGCTGGGGGCGTGCCTGGCCTACGAGGCCGACGAGCGCCCCCGGGCCCGGGATCTCGAGCGGCGCTGCATCGAGCTGGCCCGCAAGGCCCCGGGCATGAACCTGCGAGACTGGGCGGAGCAGGCCGTGAGCCAGTCCCTGCCCCAGGTCGACCCGTTTCAGCAGGGCAAGGACGATCTGACCGGCAGCGTGGTCGAGGAGACCCTGGAGCCGCCGAACGGGGGCATGGGTCGACCACCGCGGCCCCCGCGGGACCTGAAGGGCCTGGTGCCTGCGAGCCCGGCGCCCGAGCCCCTGGGCGACCAGGCCACCGCCGTGCGCAAGGGCCTCGAGGAGCTCCCGCCCGCCGACGAGGACAGCGGCGACGAGGACACGGACCAGGGACTCGACAGCGGCTGGGGGGCGCGGGCACACCTCAAGCTCCCGGAGATCTCGGACGCCGTCGCCAAGCAGCGGCCGCCCCCTGGTCTGAACGAGCAGGAGACGAACATCCGCATCGCGCCTCCGTCGGGGGTCCACCAGCCCATCGCCGAGACCGTCGGCCTGGTGCCCGACGACGCCCTGCTCACCGGCGAGTTCGACGAGCCCTCCTCCGACCGGCTGGAAGCCATCGAGTTCCTCACCCAGACCTTCGAGAAGCCCGACGGTCAGCGGGAGCCCACCGACATGAAGGGCGTGCCCCGGGGACGGGACGCCGAGCCCCTGATGCCGGTCGGGCTG
>CAYFPX010000030.1:32549-50711 GCA_964344945.1 uncultured Enterobacterales bacterium | reverse complement strand
GATGAATGATAATGATCATCTCAAGTATCCTTATCATTAAGCTCTGACCCCTGTCCGTCTGTCCGTCCCTGACCCCTGTCCGTCGACCCCTGTCCGTCTCACGACCCCCGTTTCACCGCACGCTGCTAGAACTCCCCCGCCACCGCCAGCTGCCCCACCACCCCCCAGATGTCCTCCAGCGGCCCCATCCCCGTGTCGGTGAACACCGCGTAGTCGTCGTACCGGGTCCACTCCAGGCCGCAGGACAGCAGGGCCTCCCAGCGCCAGGTGGTGGCGCGGAGCGACAGGCTGGCGGTGTTGGTCCAGAGCTTGCCCAGGCGCCGATCCCGCGTGATGTACGCGCGGTTCACGGTGTAGACCGAGCGGTAGAAGCTCACCGCCGAGTGCCAGTGGAAGCGGTCCTGGACCTCCACCAGCAGGTGGTCCGTCGCCTGGAAGCCCGCGCCGGCTCGCGCGGTGTGGGAGCGCATCGACCAGGTGTCCAGGCCCCCCTGCCAGTCCCCCCAGACGTACAGCCGCTCCAAGGGAGCGGTGCGGGCGGTCAGGCTCAGCGCATGACGCACCCGAAGCTCGGGGTGCCGCTCGGCCACCCACTGGGCACTGTCCCGGGACTGCAGCGCAGGGTCCGAAGGCACGATCGGCACCCGCAGGTACGGGCTCGCCAGCTGCCCGGTCAGCACCTGGAGCGTGTAGCCCCCCCCGACCACCGCCCGGGGCCCGACGATCCAGGTCGCGCTCAGGTCGCCCCGGTTGACGGTCCGGGGCTCCCAGAGCGCCCGGGGCGCGTAGACCGTGCCCACCCGGGCCCGGGTGAGCCCGTAGCGCAGCCCGATGGAGAGCCGGCGCTCCAGGAGCTCCCGGTCGCCCGACGCCAGGAGCGAGTGGGAGGTCGTGTCGTGCTCGGTCGAGCCGACGTAGCTCAGCGAGGCCCGCGTCTCGGGCCAGGCCCCCGCCACCGACCCCTGGCCCTCGTGGCGGACCTCCTCGTAGGGCTCGGTCGCCGCCGTGATGACATCGACCGTCGCCGACGAGATGACGTCGGCCTGGTAGCCGGCTCCGAAGGTGAGGGTCTGCCCCAGGTCCTGGTCCAGGCGCACCCAGGGGCTGATGACGGTCAGGTCGTCGGAGTTGGCGTAGACCCCGACCCCACCGCCCGCTGCCAGGCCTACCGGCTCGGACACGCCCTCCTGGCGGGCCGCGCAGCCCGCCCACAGGAGCACCAACACCCACGCGCTCACAGGCCGCTCGCGATCCAGTCCCGCAGGGTCTGGTAGTCCGGCTCGTCCCGCTGCCAGAACACGACCAGGCCGCCCGCGTGCACCAGCCCACCCTCGGCCGGGTCGAGGCACTTCAGCAGCAGCTCCGCGTCGTCGGCAGAGGTCTCGTCCAGCAGCCGGATGCGCAGGGCGTCGTAGTTGAAGAGCTGCTCCTCCAGCGAGAGCCGATCGGGGTCGAGCTCCGCACCCTGCACCGTGCTCTCCCCCCGCAAGCGATCGACGGCGTAGAGCGTCAGCGTGTGGCCGGTGTCACCGTGGCAGCCCAGGAAGGCGCAGCGCGCGGCGACGATGGGCTGCACCCTGGTCGTGAACTCGTCGAAGTCCGGCTCGGGGTAGGGCAGGTAGGGGTTGTCCAGCGGTGGACAGGCCGCCAGCGCCAGACCTGCGATCGGCACCCCGAGCCCCACCGCGAGCAGCCTCACAGGGACAGCCACAGGTCCAGGCCGGCGACCAGCTCACGCCCACAGCCGTCGACCACGGTCGCCTCGACCCAGGCCATCCGGTCACCGACGTCCTCGACCTCGGCAGCGGTGATGATGGCCCGCATGCCCAGGAACTCCGCGGCGCCGTCCGCGGCCTCCACCGGCGTCAGGTCACCCACCGTGCCGCCGACGAGGGCACCGTCCTCGTACAGGCCGAGGGAGACCTCGTTGCCCAACCCGGCCACGCTGGCGGTCTCCAGGTCCTCGACCCGCACGCTCAGCACCACCATGTGCATGCCTTGCGGTCCGAATTCCAGGGCCACGGCGTCACCCTCGGCCAGCGGCACGAACCCGATCTCCAGGTCGCCGGCCCCCAGGGAGGCCCGGCCCGCCTCCGGGTTGCGACAGGCCAGGGGCTCCACGTCGGCCGGAGGATTGCAGCCCAGCCCAGCGGCGAGGGCCACCAGGGCGGGCGCCGATCTCCTCATCGCTCCCCCCGCTGGGAGGGACAGTTGAAGAACACCTCGCCGTCGTTGCCCGGGATCGCGTTGCCGGCCTGGGTCTCGGACAGCGCGATCGGCTCCTCGAGCAGGCCTTCGCCGAGGTACTCCCGCAGGGTGCCCAGGTCCTTGATGTCCGAGTCGTCCTGGTCCCCCGTGGTGTCGAAGAGCCGGACCTCGTCGTCGTGCTCGGGCGGGATCAGGACCTTCAGGACCTTCCAGAGCGGGGAATAGGGCGCGTCCTGCTCGTCGGTGTTCTCCACCCCGGGAAAGCCGCTGATGATGTTGTTGTTGTCGGCCTTGTCGCCGTCCCCCGTCAGGTCCTCCTCGACCCCCCGCTCGGAGACGGCCCCCGCCTCGGCGCTGGTGGCGGCGAGCTCGCACACCCGGGAGGCGGAGCCCCCCTCACAGTCCCGGAAGAAGACGAAGATGTCCGCGGCCGGCATCTTCGGTCGGGTCTCGCTCGCCGGATCCGGCGGGAACAGGCCCTCGTTGTCGGTGAAGTCGAAGAACTCGACGGCGTAGCCTTCGAACCAGCCTGTCTGCGGCGCCAGGGAGTGGCTCGGCACCCCCGGCTGCCCCACCAGGTCGTCCCCATTGCCCTCCAGCTCCGTCCCGGTGAGCACGAGCAGGCAGTGGTGGATGGCTTCCTGGGGACCGGTGGCACCGCCGAAGTCGTGGAAGACCTGCTCGACCCGAACCTCGCCACGGGCCTCGGCGTCGGCGATGCCCTGGACGGACTTCAGGGCGTCCGGCTCGTAGTCGTCGTCGACGAAGACGACCCAGGCCAGCCAGAACGGGGAGTAGTCGGCGTCGCCGGGGAGCGAGGCGAAGACCGGGTGGCCGACGGCCCGCGAAGGGTCCGTCACGCCGCGGGCATCGAACGGGCAGGCCGCGTCGCCCTCGCGACAGAACCAGAAGACGTCCGGCGTGTTCCGGGAGGCGAAGCCCGCGAACCAGTAGGCGCTGGGCTCGCCCTGGAAGAAGCCATTGAGCAGGCGGACGAGGCGGGTGCCGTCTTCGGTCACGACCCCCGGCCAGACGGTCTCGTCCAGGTCGTCGAGCCGATCCTCGATCGGACCCCGAGCCTCTTCGACACCCGAAGCCCCGGTGGACCCCGAACAGCCGCTGACCAGGAAGAGCAGGGGGATCCACCGGATCATCGCACCGCCGGGTCGTGGCGGTAGAGCGCGCCGCGGGACAGCCCGAAGAAGTCCCCGCCCGCCGCATAGGTGCGGCCCTGCTCGTCGATCCAGGCGCCGTGCCAGTCCCAGGCGGTGTCCGGGTAGGCCAGGCGGGCCCAGGCGCCGCCGACGCGCTCGTAGGTCGCGCCGGACATCCCCACCGCCGAGGCGCTGCCATCGGACCTCACGAAGACGCCGTTGAGCGGGAGGGAGGCGGCGGGGGAGACGTCCCGCCAGGCCGCCCCCTCCCGCTGGTAGATGAGGCCGGACGCGGCCCCCCCGACCACCACCAGGTCCTCCGACGAGGACCCGCTCAGGGTCACCAGCCGCGGTTGGTCCGGCAGGGCCGTGCGGGACCAGGCGCTGCCGTCGAAGTGCAGCAGGCTCCCCCGGTCTCCGACCACCCAGAGCTCGGAGGCCGACGTCCCCCAGACCTTGAAGTACATCTCCGCCGGATCGACGGTCGCGGGCAGGTCCCTCACCGGCTCGGCGATGCCGTCGACCACCCGCAGGACCACGCCGACCTCCTCGTCGCCGCCGTCCAGCACGGCCCCGACCGCGTAGACCAGGTCGTCGCTCGGTCCCCAGACCCCGAAGAGCGTGGCGCTGGTGTCGGTCTCCACCGCCGTGGCCTCGCCCTGGGACTGCTCGAAGCGGAGCAGCTTGCCCTCGGACCCGCTCATCCACAGGGTGTCGTCGTCGGTGCCCGTCACCCACCACAGGTCCCCAGAGACCGCGAGCGCCGGGGAGGTCCAGGCGTGGCCGTCCCAGTGGTGGACCTCCGGCCCCTCACCCCCGTCGGCCCCGACGGTCCACACGTCGTCCGCGCTCCGCCCCCACACCGACAGCAGCACGCCCGGGCGCTCCACCAGCAGCGCCTCCCAGGGATCGGCCTCGACCTGGGCCGAGTCGCCGGTGTCGACCGCGTCTCCACAGCCCACGAGCAGGACGAGGAGGGTCGTCAGCCGCACCCACAGCCCACAGCGGTGGCGGCCGAGGGGATGGACCCCTCCCTCACCGAGGTCACGTGGTCGAAGAAGGCATCGCCGAGCCGTGGCGTCACCTGCATGCAGGGGTGGGTGAACACCCCGCGCTGCCAGGGGGCCACGGTCGCGCAGCCGGTCAGCCACAGCGCGGCGAGCAGGAGGGCGAGGGCTCGGAGGGGTGGCTGTGTCATGCGCTCGGGATCAGGCCAGTGCGGACTCCAGGGGTCCCGCGTCGGTGAAGGGGGTCGGGTCCACATCGGCCAGGGCCAGGAGGGTGGCGCCGAGGTGACCGCCGTTGAGTCCCACGCCCCCTTCCTGGTCGACCTCGCCGGTGGCGAGGTCGATCTTCTTCCCGAGCACCTCGTCGTCGTAGCCACCGATGGCCTGTCCCCCCTGGAGGCCGGCCCCCACGAGCAGGGCGGAGGTGAAGGTCCAGTGGTCCTTGCCGCCTTCGTGGTTCATGCGCGGCGTGCGCCCCATCTCCGAGAAGACCACCACCACCGTCTCCTCCGACAGGGGCAGCCCGCTCGGACTGGTGCGGGTGTCGAGCTCGGCCATGAGCGCATTCAGGGAGCCGAAGAGCTCCTCGAAGCTCTCGTGCTGGATGTCGTTCTTGCCGTGGCTGTCCCAGCTCAGGTCCTGGTAGGCGTTGCTGGTGACGAACGCGGTCCGGGACAGGCCCAGCTCGAAGCAGGACAGGGCCAACGCGATCTGCCCGTCCAGGTCGGTGGCCGCGGCCAGGTCCAGCTCCCCCGCGTGTTGCTGGGCGCCGACCATGTGCTCCAAGGTGTCCCCGTAGACCCCGTAGAAGTCCTGGGCACCGCGGCCGTCGGCGGCGGCCGCCTCCAGCGCCCGGGTCCGGTCGAGCAGGTACCGCTCGACCGGGTCCTCCGCGCTCGCGGGCAGCCCCTCGAGGTCGGCAGAGCTCAGGGCGCTGCCGTCGAGGAGCTGCCCGAATTGGCCCGCCAGCCCGACACGCACCACGGCGCTGGTGTAGAGGTGGGTCATCGATGGCCCGGACACGAGCACGTGGGGCATGACCAGGTCGGAGCTGCCGTGGGCTGCGATGATCGACGCCCAGTCGTCGGCGACGCCGTCCTGGCCGCCGGACAAGACCAGGCGGGTGCACATGGCGTGGGCCAGCGAGCGGAATTCCAGCCCGTTGATCAGCACGGCCCGGTCGCCGTAGTCGCTGAAGAAGTCCGACACGTTGGGGCGCAGGAAGTTGTCGATGAAGGGGATGCCGTTGATCTCGGCGGCGATGCCGTCCGGATCGGCGTTGGCACCGTCGATGCTCAGCATCTCGGGCGCGAAGACATAGCCCTGGTCCCAGCCTCCCTTGGCGAAGACGAACAGGAAGCGGCGATCCGCCGCGGAGGGCGATGCGGCGCGCAGGGAGCTCGGGACCAGGAGTCCGGCGGCGGTGGCCTGGAGCAGGCGGCGGCGGGTGAAGCTCATGTGCTGAGCATCCTCGGGTCGCGGAACAGCACCGAGAGCAGCGCCGTCCAGGCGGCCTCCGGGCCCTCCAGGGTGTCGATGGTGGTCCAGAGCTCGCCGAGCTCCGTGCGCTCGGTCTCCGCCAGCCGCTCCCCGAAGAGCCGCCAGGCCAGCCCGGCCACGGCGTCGTCGAAGGCCGTGTCGCCCGGCTGGCTGTCCAGGGTCACGCCGGGGAGCAGGGCATCGCTGGTGTCGTCGACCAGCTCCTGGGCCACGGCGTGGCTCGCCGCGGCCTCGGCGTACCGACGCGCGACCAGCGTCTGGCTCACGGAGGGCCCGAGCTGCGGGCTGGTGACCTCCAGGCCATCGACACCGCCCGCCATCTGGCGGTAGCCCACCGCGTCGTTGCCGAGCTGCTCGTAGCCCTCGATGACCCAGGTGAAGCCGACCAGGTCCTCCAGAGCCGTCTTGAGCTGGCTCGGCGTGATCAGGCGGATCGTGACGGCACCCAGGAGGTCGTCCCCCTCCAGCGGGCCGTCGGCCTGGTACTCGTCGGTGTCCGTCACCGCGGCCAGCAAGGCCTTGTAGCGCAGCCCGCTCTCCACGAAGACCTGGCGCAGGTGCTCCAGGCGGTCGAAGTCCTCCCAGGTGGTGGAGCGGCGCCAGAGCATCGAGGCCGCCGTCTCGGCCGTGCAGGCCAGGAAGCGGTTGTCCCCAGCGACCTTCCGGCCAAGCTCCGCCAGGCCATCGATGGGGTGGCCCCACCAGTTCGGCGCGATGCCCAGCATGTACTCGGCGTAGGGCTCCCGCTCCGGGTGGTAGTAGGTCAGCTCCTGGGTGTCGTAGACGTCGAACCACCAGAACCCGAAGAACGAGGAGCCGAGGGGATCGAGGCTGGCGTGGCAGGCGACGCACCCCGGATCGTTGTGTGCGGCGTCCTCGATGCCGTCGGCGTCGGCCAGGTCCGGGCTGCTGACCGTGGCGACCCTCCGCTCCAGGTAGTCGACGCAGAGGAAGAGCGCCGACAGGGCGGTGCCTCGCCGGCGGTTGAAGTTGAAGTCGCCGGTGTCGTAGCGCCACCACAGGCCGTTGCTCGCCAGCACCCCCACCGCCGGCCGGCCGTCGGTCCAGGTCGACACGGTCCAGTCGTCGGTGTCCTCCTCGGACTCCAGGGGCCAGATGTCCCGCAACAGGCCGTTGGCGACTGCATAGTCCGCGGTGACGATGTCCGTCCAAGGCAGGTCGTTGGCGGCGACGTGCGCCAGCAGCCGCAGCGGCTCCTCGCCGACGGCGACGTTGAAGTCGTGGGCCAGCTCCTCGTCCAGGCCGTAGTCCCGGTGGCTCAGGGGCAGGTCGTCCGTCCGGGTCAGGAAGCGGTCCGCCAGCAGCTGGACCAGACGGTCCTCGAGGCGGGGGTCCTCGAGCAGCTCGTCGCGGACCGCGGACAGACTGGTCGGGTCCGCCTCGACCCGGTCCAGGTCGGCGGCCGATGGCAGCACGCCGAGCAGGTCCAGGCTCATGCGACGCAGCATGCGGGGCGCGGGCTGGGTCGAGAATCGGGGGGTGTCGACCCACCCGGTCTCCTCTTCGGTGACCCCGCCGGTCTCGTCGGAGGTGTCCGGGGCAGGACAAGCCAGGAGGAGCAGGAGCGGGGTCACAGCGTCTCCATCGCCTGGGAGTGCCGCTGGAGGGCCGGAGCCCAGTCGAAGCAGAGCTCCCCGAAGTCCTCGCCGGCGTAGGTCACCGGCCCGCAGAGCTCGCAGTCGGACCCGACCGTGGCTTCGTACCAGTACCCGTCGTCGGTGCGGACGCGGTATTCGCCGACGACGACGCCGTCGCACACCTCGGTGTCCCACACCAGCTCGTCGATGAACGCGGCGACGCCGTTGAGGTTGAGGGAGCCGTGGGCGGTCACCGCCGTCCGATCGGGGCCGTAGAAGCCCTCGGCGTCCAGGGAGCCGGCATAGCCGCTCCCGATCAGGCCCTCGGCCCTGGGGTAGCCATAGGAGCCGTTGGTCTCGCCGAGCCACTCGACGCCGTCGTCCCGGTAGCGGGCCTCGTAGTAGTAGGCGCCGCCGGCGTAGTGCACGACCCCCTCGGCGTCGTGGATCTCGTAGGACGCCGGCGCCATGTTGAACACGTAGTCGGCGGCGTCGGGCTCGGGATCGTCCGGCTGTTTCTCGGCCTCCAAGAACCCTGCGATGCCGTAGAAGAGGTAGCCGGTGTCCGCCAGGCAGCTGTCGTCCAGCATGGCGAAGATCGTGGTGTTGTCGTCGTTGGGGCAGGTCCGGTCCCGGCCGTCCTCGAGCATCTCCAGGTAGAGGTCCTTCAGCGCCACCTGGTCCGGCAGGCCCTGGGAGACCAGGGTCTCCAGCACGCCCTCGAGCTCGGACGGAGACCAGGGGGCCTCGGGCAAGGCCTCCGTCGGCTCGGTGAGGCCGGTGTCCGTGGCGGTGTCAGCGACGGCCTGACAGTTGCCCTCGGCGTCGGGGGCGTAGCCCTCCATGCAGGAGACGTCGTCGGTGCAGGCCAGCAGCAGCAGGAGGGCAGTCACAAGGCACAGTCCAGGAAGACTTCGTAGAGCACCAGGTCGTCGTCGACGATGCCGCCCCCGTCGGGGTGATCCGCGAGCTCGACCACGCGGTACCGGGAGCGCTCGGCCCGTTCCCGGACCTGGTCGAGCGTGTCCATGACCAGGTCGATCTGGGCGCCGTAGCGGTTGGGCGCATCCGCGGTGTGACAGATGTCGCAGTAGGTCAGGTAGAAGCCCTGACCCCAGTTCTCCCAGGTCACGCCAGGGAGGTCGCTGCAGTCGCCGTCCTGGGTGGAGGGGGTCGTGGACTGCTGGGGCGGGGCAGGTGGGCTGTCGTCGCCCCCGCAGCCGGTGAGGGGAGACGCCAGGAGAACCAGGGAGAGGGTCAGAGACAACCGCATCGTCGAGCAGGTTCCCACGCCTCTCGGGCGCCGAACATCGGCCGGATGGAGGAGGCGCGAGACCTCTCTCGGGTGGTACTCCTCCGTCAGTTGCGCCACCTTCCCAGCCCCCTCTCCGCCGTCCTCCTGGTCACCCTGGCCCCGATCGGTGCGGCCTGTGACGCCGACCGGTCCGCAGCCACGACCGCAGCGACCGAGACCTGTCTCGACGCCGCCTGTCACGGCGCGATCGAGCAGATCCACTACGGTGGGCCACCCTTGTCCTGCACGGACTGCCACCTCGGGGACGGCGAGGATCCGACCAAGGAGGGTGCCCACGTCACGGTGGAGACCTCGTTCAACCCCTCCACGCCGGGGGTGGACTTCCTGGAGGCGCCGTCTCTCCGGGAGCTCGACGAGCTCCCCCTCGACGTCATCCGGTTCCTGAATCCCTCCGACTACCGAGTGGCCGAGGCCGCCTGCGGGACCACGATGCTCGGCGGGGCCGTCTGCCACCCCAACGTCGTGAGCGCCAGCCTCCTGATGACCCGCGCGACCCTCTCGGGACAGCTCGCCGGAGGCTTGTTCATGGCCGGTGCCGAGGACCCGGACACCTACCACGGAGTCGTCGACACCGTCGACGTCCACACGCCCGAGGAGCTCGCCGAGGGCACCGTGGACCACCTGGTCGCGCTGACGGCCGAGGCCCCGGACTCCGCGACAGACCCGGTGGCGGCGGCGTTCTACCCGGTCGTGGAGCAGCTCTGCCTGTCCTGCCACCTCTACCAGGACGGCGCACATCGACCCGGCCTCTACTACTCCTCCGGCTGCAATGCCTGCCACATGGAGACCAGCGACACCGCACGGGCCGAGACCCTGGACCTCACCCAGGACCGGGAAGAGCTCGGCCACGTCCGGAGCCACCGCTTCACCAACCTCGTCCCCGACAGCCAGTGCGCGCACTGCCACGTGGCCCACATCGGCCGCGCCATGCTGACCCGGGGCCTGCGGGCGCGCTCACACCCGGAGGGCGACCAGGCCATCGGCGGACCGAACCGAGGCGTCGAGGATCCCCCGCGCCACGTGGCCTGGGGCGAAGAGAACTACCTGCTCCACGAAGGCGAGCTGGAGCTCTACGGCCAGCCCTACCCCCACTACATCGACGACGAGGACGGGAGCGACCTGGTGGACGAGACCCCGCCCAACGTGCACACGACCCACGGCATGGGCTGCATCGACTGCCACAACATCCGCGAGGCCCACGGCGACGACAGCCTGGCCGTGGGCATGGACACCGAGCTCGACGTGCGCTGCGAGTCCTGCCACGGGCGCCCCGGCGAGCGGGCGACCCTTCGCTCCGACGCTGGCCTGGCCTTCAACCGGGCGGTCACCGCCGTCGGTGAGGTGGGCCAGAACGAGCCGATCTTCGAGGTCTCGGAAGACGGCACCGTGCTCCAGCGGGTGCGCTTCACCAACGCCCTGCACGCGGTGACCCAGATCACCGAGAGCACCGACCCCTCCTCGGACAGCTACAGCCCCGAGACCCGGGCGGGGTGCGAGCTCCACTCCGGCGACGCCGCCAGCCGGGCCGCGCTCAAGGCCGAGGTGAACGCGCTGGCCCTCACCGATCCCGAAGCCGTCGCGGAGCAGTTCCCCGGGCTGCCCTCGGGCTTCCTCTTCGACGAGGTGGACGACCAGACCGAGGGCCGGCTGGAGTGCTTCACCTGCCACAACACCTGGACGGCGAACCAGTACGGCCGCCACCTGGTCCGGGACGACCGGGAGTCCTACACCAGCCCGCTCACGGGCGAGGTCCGCACGGGTGCCGCCACGGCCTACGACCTGAGCGTGGTGGCGGACGGCCTGGCCCTGGGCTTCAACGCCCGGGGCCGCATCACCCCCCTGGTGGGCGAGGCGACCTTCTTCACGCACATCGACGCCCAGGGAGAGCGGGTCCTCGACGCCGTGCCCCTCACCGATGGCGCGGGGCGCTCGGGCGCGGGCAACCCCCACGAGCCCGTGCACCACCACACGAGCCAGCTCGAGCCGCGGCCCTGCACCGGCTGCCACCCGGCCGCGGGCGGGGACAGCGAACCGCTGGCGCTGCTGACCGCCCTGGGCCTGGGGTCGGGCCGCTACACCTTCCTGGACGGCGCCGGGGTGACCCACTGGCTCGACCAGCTCGTGGCCGTCGACCTCGACGGAGACGGCGTGCTCGACGATCCCCAGGACCAGCTGCTGCCCGACCGGGTCTTCGCCGTGGAGCCCATCGCTGGCAGCGCCCGCGACGCCCTGCCCGGAGCCCCGACCCAGGCCGGACCCCTGGACCTGGAGACGATCAACCGCACCCTGGAGGCTCGGGTCCAGGACCAGTAGCCCACACCGGGCTCAGCCCCCCCTCCCCGGGCTCGGCCCAGCAGGCGATGGCGCCCTCCTTCATCGGGCCCTGCCGAGCCGGGGTAGGCTCCCCGCCGTGAAGGCCCGCCTCTACGACTGGCTCGCAGGCTCCATGGAGCGCAAGGGCCTGGGCGTCTGGCGGGCCGAGCTCGTGGGCCAGGCCACCGGCCGGGTCCTGGAGATCGGCGCCGGCACCGGCTGGAACCTGCCCCACTACGCCGACGGCGTGAAGCCCGACCTCATCGAGCCCGACGGCGCCTTCCGGACCGCCCTCGAAGGCCGCGGCTACACCGCCACCCGCGCCTTCGCCGAGGCCCTGCCCTGCGAAGACCACGCCTACGACGCGATCGTGTGCACCCTGGTGCTCTGCTCGGTGCGGGAGCCCGCGGCCGCAGTGGCGGAGTTCGCCCGGGTCCTGCGCCCCGGGGGCCAGCTGCTGCTCATCGAGCACGTGGCCGCCGAGGACCCGGCCGGCCTGCGCTGGCAGCGCTGGCTGGAGCCCCTGTGGCACCGCTGCGCGGGCAACTGCCACCTGACCCGGGATCCCCTGCCCGCCCTGCGCGGCGCCGGCTTCGACGTCGACGGCCTGTCCCGGGGCGAGCTGCCGGGGGCCCGGGGGCCGTTCCGGCCGGCGGTGCGCGGGGTGGCGAGACGGCCCAGGTGAATCCTCCGCGGGCGAGCTGGACTCCCCCGGGCGTGGCAGTCCGAGGCCCCCCGTGATCCCCGACGAGACCCTGCTCGCCCGCCTCGCCGACGGCGACCGCGACGCCCTGGGTGAGCTCGTCAGCCGGCACCAGGCCCGCATCCTGCGGTACGCCCGCAGCCTGACCCGCACGCCCGAGCAGGCCGAGGACGCCCTGCAGCAGGCCTTCGTCGACGCGCTGCGCGGCGCTGGGACCTGGTCCGGCAAGGGCTCGGTGCGCGGCTGGCTGCTGACCCTGACCCGCCACGCCGCCTTTCGGCAGGCGCGGCGGCGTGTGGGCGAGCCGGAGCACTTCGTGCCGCTGGCCGAGCTGGGCGTGGCGGCCGGCTGGGGGGCCGATCCCGAGACCGCCCTCGACCAGGCCCTGGCCGTGGGGCGCCTGCGGGCCGCGATCGACGACCTGAACCCCCAGAGTCGCGAGGTGCTGGTGCTGCGGGACCTGGAGGGACTCAGCGGCGCGGACACCGCGGAGCTGCTGGGTGTGGGGCTCGCCGCCATGAAGTCCCGGCTCCACCGGGCCCGGCTCGAGCTCGCGGCGCGGCTGCGCGAGGAGGTGCCCGATGGCCCATGACCGCGAAGTCGCCGGACTCCGCTGCCTCCAGGTCCTGGAGCAGCTCTCCGCCTACCTGGACGGCGAGGTCGACACCCCCGCCCGGACCCGCATCGAAGCCCACCTCGCCGGCTGCGACTGGTGCGAGCGCTTCGGCGGCCAGATGGCCCAGGTGGTGAGCGAGCTGCGCCGCCAGCTGGCCGAGCCGGCCCCGGTGCCGCCCGAGGTCGAGGCCAGGCTGCGGGCCCGGCTGGCCCGGGAGTAGCCCGGTCCAGGGCCCGCGGACTCGCCATGGCCCGGAGCTCCCCGGGCACGTCGACCGCCACCGCCAGGTCGACTGGACCGAGGTGGCGCGCCACCTGGGCATGCAGCTCGTGGGCCACGGCCTGGACGAGCTGGGAGCGCTCGTCGAGCATGGTGCCCACCGACGCGGCCATGGTGTTGAACGTCGCGACCACCTGGTCCGTGTCCCCGCCCGGCGGCGCCCGGGCGCCGAGCTCACCGGCGCCCAGGGCCGCCGCGGCCCGCTCCAGGGCGCGGATCCGCTGGACCATGCCGCCCCCGGCCAGCACCCCCCGCACGGACTTGACCCACCGCGGGTCCCCGGCGTCGTCGCCGAGCTTGGACCTCGGCCCGGGCGCGCCCGTCAGCTACACCCTGCCGGGCTGAGCGAAGTCCCATATAGTACGAGTTCGTACTATATGGGAGCAGGACCCTGCACGCCCAGATGGACACCCTCAGCATGGCCGTGTCCCGGCTCGCGCTGAAGCAGAACGAGCTGCTCAAGCGCGAGCTGAGGGGGGCCTCGCTCGCCCGACTCCTCGAGCCAGGGCGAGGCCTCGGGCCCGTCCTGTTCTCGCTCATCGGAGAGGACGGACAGACGATGCGCTCGTTGGCGCGGGCCACCCACCTCGCACCCTCGACGCTGACGGGGGTAGTTCGTCGCCTCGGGGACAAGGGTCTGGTCCAGATCCGACCGGACCCTCAGGACGGACGCGCTCGGCGGGTCTGGCTGAGCGAGCGAGCCCGAGAGCTCGGCCCCCAGCTCGCTCTGATCGCCCGACGCGTGGACGAGCAGCTCTTCGCCGGCATGACCGACGAGGAGCTCTCGAGACTCCGGTCGCTGCTGGGCTCGGCCCTCGGGGAGACGCGATGAGCCTCGTGCCCGCCCACGTCGTCGGCCTGCTCGCCTCGACCCTCGGGTGCGCGAGCCCGCCTGTGGTCGGGGCGCCGGACAGCTCCATCCTGGAGTCCGAGGCGCCCGAGTTCCCCCGCGAGGCCGATGGGGGCGTCAGCGAGGACGGAGCCTGCGAGGTCCCCGCGCTGTGGCAGGGCTACGACGCGAGCTGCCACGAGCTTCGCGTCGACTGCGGCGGTCTGCCCAGCGCCCCCGCTGGCCTGCTCGTCGTCCACCCCCCAGCGGGGACCCCGGTGTTGGGGACCGTGCTCTTCGGCGTGGGGGGTGTGGGCGTGGGCCACTACTCCGCCCACGATCCCGCGCAGACGATGATGGGGATGCTCGTGGACGCCGGCTACGTCGTCGTCGACCGCAGCTGGACCGAGGGCTGGTTCGGGAGCTCGGCGCCCGGCGGGGGGCTGGGCTCCGCGGCGTGCCGCTACGCCACCCTCCTGGAGTGGGTCCACGCCCAGATCCACGACGAGGGTGGCTTCTGCGCCACGGGCAACTCCGGCGGCTCGGCCGAGTTGGCCTTCGCGCTGACCTGGTGGGGCGCGGCCGAGCTGCTCGACCAGGCGGTGCTCACCAGCGGGCCTCCGCTCAGTCGCGTCGATCTGCTCTGCCTGGGCGACGAGGCCGACGCGAGCTGGGGCGCGCAGTGCGCCGCGATCTGGGACGACTCCGGTCAGACCTGCGCAGACGAGGCGCCTGTCTGCAGCAGCCTGGACCGCCCCGAAGCGGCCGGGCCGGCGATGATCGACGTGGCACTGGAGAGCGCGGACTCCGAGTCCGCCTGCACCGGGCGGGAACTGAACCAGCTCGACCGCATGCTCGGCGAGAGCGCGCTGGCCACGGGCTCGCTCAGGGACTTCCCGGAGACCCGCGTCGACTTCCTGTTCGGCGAGGAGGACTGCACCGAGGCCGTCCCACTCGGCTACCTCCTCCACGCCTCCATCGAGAGCGCCACGACGGTGACCTACGTCGCGGACATGCCCCACGAGATCATGGACTCGGTGCCGGGCCAGCAGGCCTTGATGCAGGCCCTCCTCGAGGGCTGCCGGTAGCTACGACCGGGCAGTGGTGGGGCGGAGGCACCGAGCTGGGCGCAGCTATCGCGATTCCAGGTGTTCAGCGCCGCTTGCGGCGCGTCGCCGACGAGGGAGCGGGCTGTAGCCCGCGACTGAGGAGGGGAAACGCCTGGGACTGCGAGAGCAAGCCCAGCGACGGGAGGACTTGAAAACACCCAGTCAGCCGCTGGCGGGCGTCACCTCCGCATCCAACAGCGTCTCCCCCTCCTTGGACACGTCTCCGTCGGGTTCCACGTCGGCGGTGTTCCACGCCTCCCAGCGGATGTGCGGCCACCACACGTCGCGGCGGCCCGAGAACCTGACGTGCAGCTCCACGGTATCGAAGTCGTCCGGGTCAAAGAGCGTCGGGCCCGGCGGCTCCTCGACGAATCCGCCGGTGTCGGCGGTCTCCGCATGGGCCCCCTCGGGCTGGTCCCGCAGCGCCGTGGACACGGCGCCGGAGAAGGTCGGGAGGCCGTCGGCCTCCAACGTGTAGTCCAGCTCCACGACGAACACCGAGGGACAGTGCTCGGCCAGGGCCTCGTCGCCGCTGCTCTCCTCGTAGCGCTCCAGGACCACGTCGCCCCCAGGGTCGGAGACGGTCAGGGCGACCGCGGTCTCGAGATCGAACCTCTCTTCGCTGGAGTGGGGGCCGGTGTCGACCACTTCGTCGCTGAACGGGTGGCCGGTGAAGGAGCCGAGCAGGGCGTCGATCGTATCCCGCGGGGAGAGCTCGAAGCCCTCCGGTACGGCCGTCAGGTCCGTGAGGGTCTCCGAGGACACCAGGCCACAGATCAGCTCATCCTCGGTGCCGATCTGGGTGCCACAGCCGGGGAGGGCCAGGGCGGCGATCAACGCGAGCGGGGTGGGGGTCATCGGGTACTCCAGTCTGCCCTGCACCCAGCATGGTCCATGGCGTTGCCGCTGACCACCTCGACATCGAACATTTCGGGGGGCAGAATGGCGCCAGGATGCTCGAATCCGAGAATACATGGGCCCAGGCCACCCGGGAGCTGCTGCGGGCCCTGCGGGGGCGCCGCAGCCAGCTCGCGTTCTCCCGGCGGCTCGGGTACCGCAGCAACGTGGCGGCGGACTGGGAGGCCGGGCGACGGGCGCCCACCGCCGAGCGCTTGCTGGGGGCGATGGCGCGGGTCGGGTGCGACGTGCCGGCAGGCTTCGCCCACTTCCACCCGGGCAGCGCCGAGGCCCTGGCGGAGGGCCTGCCGGCCTGGCTCCGGGCCCTGAAGGGCCACACCCCCCAGGGCCGGATCGCCGAGCGTGGCGGCTTCTCCCGGCACCAGGTGCGCCGGTGGCTCTCCGGCGAGGCCCGACCCCGGGTGCCGGACTTCCTGCGGCTCGTCCACGCCCTGACCGGCCGGGCACCGGACTGGGTCGCCGCCATGGTCGACATCACCCAGGTGCCGTCGCTGCAGGCCCGGCACCGGATCGCACGGGCGGCCGCGCGGCTGGCCTTCGACGAGCCGTGGTCCGCGGCCGTGCGCATGCTCATCGACTCCGACGCCTACCGGGCCCAGCCCACCGATGCCTTCCTGGGGGTCTGTCTGGGCCTGGCCCCGGAGACCCTGGCCGGGCCCATCGACGCGCTGCTCGCCAGCGGCCTGGCGGTCCGCGATGGCTCCGCCCTGAGGCCGGTCTCGACGTTTACCGCCGACGCCGGGGCCTCGGACGAGGACAGCAGGCGGCTCAAGGCTCACTGGGCCCGGGTGGCCGCCGACAGGCTCCAGGCCCCCCGGCTCGACGACCTGGTGAGCCTGAACCTGGTGACCTTGTCCCGCGCCGACCTGGCCCGGGTGCACCAGCTCCAGCGGGACTACTTCCGGGCCCTGCGCGGCCTGGTCGCGTCGTCGGAGCCCGAGCAGGTCGCAGCGGTTGTGCTGATGCAGGTGATATCCCTCGTGCCGGAGCCGGATGGGTGACACGGCACCGGCACCAGAGACTCGCGAGGGCTCCCAAGGGGGTTGGATCCCAGGGCTTCAGCCAGGAACAGGTCGAGGCCTGGGCCGCGAACGCGGGCGAGCAGACCCGCCAGAGGCTGCTGGACTTCGGCCCGTTGCTCGGGGGCCTGGACTCGCTGGAGGCTGTGTACTGCCCCGGTCGGAACCTGACAGCACCGGGCCCAGCCGGCTGGTCGAGCACCCCCTCCCAGGCGTTTCAAAGTGTTTCATCTGAAACACGAGCGCGGACCCGACGAGCCAGGGATCCCGGCTCGTCCGCCCAGCGGCTGGGGCGGAGGAACACGGCACGACTCTTGAATGGCCCTCGGCACAGGAGGCTCCTCGCCCATGCGCCCCAGCTGGCTCCTCGCCATCGCCCCGCCCGCCTGCACCCCCACCGTCCCCGCCGAGATCCTCGACGCCGCGGGCCAGGCGACGATCGACTTCGAAGCCCTCGACCCCGACGATGGCTCCGGCCTGGCCGGCGCGATCGGAGTCTTCGAGTGGGTCGAGTACCTGGGCGACCCGGCTGCCGACCCCGACCGGGTCGCCGGTGTCTCCTGGGTGGAGGGGGGCCACCTCCAGCCGCTGGGGAGCGCGAGCGGCATTTCAAGTTAGTGTTTCACAGGACAGTCTCCCCAGTCCAGGCAGTCCAGCCGAGACGACACCCCAGTCCCTTCCAGGAGCCACCGAGATGACCGACATCGACGAAGCGAAGATGTTCGTCTTCATGACCTCGGGTCCCAACACCCCCCAGCGGTGTGCGACCCCGTTCTACATGGCCACCATGGCTGCCGTGATGGACTGCGAGGCGAAGGTCGTCTGCCAGATCGACGGCGCCGCCCTGCTCAAGGAGGGCGTGGCTGCCGACGTCTACGCCAAGGACGGCGGCAAGCAGATCATCGACTTCATCCGCGACGCCAAGGAAGCCGAGGTCGAGATCTATGTCTGCTCCGCGGCCCTGGCCCTGCACGACATGACCCCGGACGACCTCATCGAGGAGTGCGACGGCGTGGTCGGCGCGGCCTGGATGGTCGAGCAGGCGCTCGAAGCCGACATCGTCCTCACCTTCTGAGCGGAGAACCCCCATGCCCATCGCCAACTGCGTCCTGCCCGAGGACCTGCTCTACCACGTCGGCTCCAACATCTGGCTCCGCGACCTGGCCGACGGCACCTACCAGCTCGGCATGACCGACATCGCCCAGTCGATGGCCGGCAGCGTCATCCACTGTCGCATCAAGAAGCCCGGCAAGACCGTCAAGGCCGGCAAGAGCCTGGCCACCGTCGAGAGCGGCAAGTGGGTCGGCCCGGTCAAGGCCCCCTTCCTGGCCGAGGTCCTGGAGAAGAACGAGGCGGTGGAGGCCGAGGCCACGCTGCTGAACAAGAGCCCCTACAACCAAGGCTGGCTCGTGCGCCTCAAGCCTGCAGATCCCGAAGCCGCACGCGCGTCGCTGTCCGCACACGCCGACGCGGTGCCCGCCTTCGAGACCTACGCCGCCGAACACGACCTCTCGGAGTGCACGCACTGCGAGGGTAGCGACCTGGACTAGTCGAGATGGCCGACCACCACCGCCCCCAGGTCGAAGCCTCCGCC
>CAYFPX010000030.1:30956-32539 GCA_964344945.1 uncultured Enterobacterales bacterium | reverse complement strand
AGACCAGCCCGTTGTTCGCCGACGCTCGCTACCAGGACGTCCCCTTCGAGGAAAAACGCCGGCTGTTCGACCTCGTCAAGGCCGACCTGCGCTTCGACGACGTCCTGTACGGCTGCTACGAGTGCGGCATCTGCGTCGCCGCGTGCCCTTCGGCGCGATTCTATGACTTCAGCCCGCGGGTGTTCGCCCAGACCCTGGCGCGAGAGGACGTGCACACGTTCTACGAGCTGCTGAACGACTCGGTCTGGGACTGCTCCCAGTGCTTCTCCTGTACCCGGTGCCCCCGAAACAACAGCCCGGGCGGGATCATCACGGTCATGCGCGAGCGGGCGGTGAACGAGGGCATGGAGTCCGCCAAGCACGCCCTGAGGGCGTACTCCCGGGTGATCTACAAGGTCATGTCCACCGGGACCCAGGTCTCGCCGGACATGCTCCAGCCGGACTTCTTCCCCGACTGGGGCCCGGACGTCCGGGAGGTGGCGGAGAACCTGGAGGTGTGGCGAAGAGCCATTCCGGCCGAGACCCTCCACACCCAGGAGCTCGCCTGGGACGTGAGTGAAGAGACCCGCGTGCAGCTGTACCTGATCTGGAAGCTGACGGGCAACCTGGAGATGATCGAGGCCGTGGACGAGTCCAGCTTCCTGATCCTCGAAGAGGTCATGGAAGAGCTGCTCGACGAGCACGGCTACGACATCGACGACATCGACTGCATCCTCTGAGCGGAGCCACACGATGAACCCGACCACCCCTGGCAGCGCCGCTCTGGCCCAGCGACAGAAGACCCGCAGGCAGCGCAAGTACCCCGAGGTCTACTACAAGGAAGCCCTGTTCGAGCTCGAGGCCAAGGGCGAGATCGTGGTGCACCGCGTGCCCGACCAGCACGCCCTGGCCAAGACCCGCTCCGGTCGCGACAAGAAGATCCCGCTGGACCGCATGTGGCACCACAAGTCCTGCGGGCAGTGTGGCCACATCCCGGGGTACCCGACCTCGATCCTCTGGATCATGAACGAGCTCGGCCTCGATCACCACGATCCGCGGAACCAGTCCTCCTGCACCGGCTGGAACTACTACGCCTCGGCGACCTCGAACCCCGTCGCCCAGGCCGCGGTCGCCTGCCGGAACTTCGCCCAGGCCTACAAGGACGACTACTTCCCCCTGATCCACTGCGGCACCAGCTACGGCCACTACAAGGACGTGCGCGAGGAGATCATCCACCATCCGAAGCTCCGCGACGACCTGCGGCGGGTGATGGACAAGCTGGACATGCCGGTCGTGTTCCCCGAGGAGGTGGTGCACTACTCGGAGTGGCTGCACGTCATCCGACACGAGATCAGCGCCCGCCAGGTCCGCGACTTCTCCGACATCACGGTGACCGTCCACCCGGCCTGTCACTACCACAAGCTCATCCCCGACGACGCCCTCTACGACCAGGACATCCTGGGCGGCGAGCGCACGTCCGTGGTGACCGGCCTGGCCCAGGCCGTGGGCGCCCGGGTCGGTGACTACTCCAACTGGCACGACTGCTGCGGCTTCGGCTTCCGGCACATCCTGGTCAGCCGCGACTTCACCCGCCCCTTCGCCAC
>CAYFPX010000030.1:0-30866 GCA_964344945.1 uncultured Enterobacterales bacterium | reverse complement strand
GGTGGACCCGGACCTGGTCCTGGCCCACGACACCGGCTGCGTCACCACGCTGGACAAGAGCCAGTTCGCCGCCAAGGGCCTCAACCGCAAGGTCGGCATCGCGGTGATGGCCGACTGTCAGTTCGCCGCCCTGGCCATGGGCGCCCACCCCTACAAGATCGTCCAGCTGCACTGGCACGGCGTCGACTCCCGCCCCGCACTACGCAAGATGGGCATCGACGCCGAGCAGGCCTGGAGGGAGTTCGAAGAGGTCGCCGACTCGATCCGCAGCGGAGAGATGGAGCACCTCACCTGGAGTGACTGCTAGATGACCACCCACCCCATCCTCGTCATCGGTGGCGGCCCCGCCGGCCTCCAAGCAGCCCGCGGCCTGGCCGAGATCGGCGTCCCCTCGATCCTGGTCGAGAAGAAGGCCGTCCTGGGCGGCACGCCGGTCCACTCGGACTACGCGGCGCTGACCCCCGACCTGCGGCCCGCGGAAGAAGCCATGAGCGACATGGCGTCCCCGCTGGCGGAGAGCCGACTGGTCGACGTGCGGCTGAGCACGGTCGTGACCCGGGCCGAGGGCCAGGCGCCGGCTCTGAAGGTGACCCTGGAGGGCGGTGGCGGGACCGAGGTCGTGACCTGTGGGGCGGTCATCATCGCCACCGGGTTCACGCACTTCGATCCGGGTCAGGAGACCCAGATGTACGGCTACTACTCCAACGCCGACGTCATCACCCTCGTCGACGCCGAGCGCATGTTCAAGGCCGGCGAGTTCGTCCGTCCCAGCAACGGCGAGAAGCCCAAGCAGGTGTGCTTCATCCAGTGCGTCGGCAGCCGGGACCGCCAGATCGGCAACCAGTGGTGCTCCAAGGTGTGCTGCGGCATCGCCTGCAAGCAGTCCATCGAGATCAAGCACCTGGTGCCCGACTGCCGGGTCATCGTGTTCTACATCGACCTGCGGGCCTACGGTTTCTGGGAGGACGAGCTCTACTGGAAGGCCCAGGAAGACCACAAGGTGGCCTTCGTCAAGGGCATCGTCACCGAGATCACCAAGCGCGGCGACCGCCTGCTGGTCAAGGGCGAAGACACCACCATGGGTCGGCCCGTCGAGGTCCCGATGGACATGGTCATCCTGTCGGTGGGCATGGAGCCCTCCGCCGGCACCCGGAAGATGGCCGAGGTCTTCGACGTCGCGCTCGAGGACCACGGGTTCATCGGCACCCACGGCGGCGCCCTGGACACCGTCTCCACGAGCCGCCCTGGCGTGTACGTCGCCGGCGCGGCGGCCGGCCCGGCGGACCTGGAGGACTGCGTCTCCTCGGCCGGCCTGGCGGCGATGAAGGCGTACGCGTTCGTGCGCAAGGCCGAGAGCGCCTGAGGTGGTGGCTGTGGACACGCCGGGACTGGCTGACTTCGTCGACCAGGACACCGCCCACCAGGTCCTCCTGGAGGCGACTCGACGGATCTCGGCCGACGAGCTGGAGGACCTCGGGCGGCGCCTGGAGCGCAAGGCCTCTCTGTTCCGGGAGACCTTCCGGGCGGACCGGATCGACGCGCTGACCGAGGGCGAGCTGGACACGGTGCTCTGTCACGTCTTCTCCATCCGGACCCGCCGCAGGCGGATCCTCGCGAAGCTCGGCCACCAAGAGCTGGCCCGGCGCGCCAGGGTCCTGTTGTACGGCGTTGGCAGCCCCGGCGAGCGCCTCCAGGCCTTCGTCGAGGCCATGGACGTGGTCGACACCGAACGCGCCCGCTCCCTGGGCTCCGAGATCCTGCACTTCACCACCCCGAACCGGACCTGGCTCTGGACCCCCTGGATCTGGAACCCGAAGACCGGCAAGGGTGTGCTGCCCGTCCTCACCACCGACAAGGTCGTCCTGGGTGGCGAGACCGACGCCGAGCGCTACGACAGCGTGGGCAGGGCGACGATGCTCGTGGCCGCCGACGGCCACCAGGCCGGCTACGGGCGGCTGGGACGGGGCCTGCTGGGGTGCGATGCGTTCCTCGCCACCTGCTACGCCGTCACCCTCCACACCCTCTACGTGGTCAACATCTCGCAGGAATTCAAGCGCTTCCTGCCAGAGCTGCCCGAGATGGCCCGGCGACTGCTCGGCATCCAGCACATCTAGGAAAGAACCGAATCATGGCTACCCGCAAGTATGTTCGCGACGAGAAGTTCGGCGAGGTCGAGCACCTGGTCGTCGACGGGATCGACATCTCGGGCATGTGGAATCGCTTCTACGAGCCGCGGGAGATCACCAGCTACGACTTCGAGGCGCTGGACAGGCTCACCTCGATCGCCGGCGCCGAGTCCATGGGCTGGTGCTACCAGTGCGCCAAGTGCGTCGGGGTCTGCCCCATCGACGCCGCCGGCGGGGACTACGGCCCCCGCAAGCTCTTCCGCCGCCTGCAGCTCGGCAAGGACCTGCTCCAGCAGGACGACCTGTGGCTCTGCACCACCTGCAGCAACTGCCTGCGCGTCTGCCCCAAGCAGGTGGACATGATCAAGATCATGCCGTCCGGACGAGCCGTCGCGGTCCTGGACGGCCACGTGCCCGACGAGCTCTCGGAGATGTTCCGCAACGTCGCCGAGAAGGGCAACCCGATGGGCGAGTCGCCCCGCAAGCGCGAGAGGTGGACCAGGAGCGCCGACGTGCCGGTCCGGATCCTGCCCAAGGACAACGTCGCTGTCGACGCCCTCTGGTTCGTCGGGGACTTCTGGGCGTACCACGGGCGGGGCCAGGACGCCGCCCGCGCGATGGCTCGGGTGCTCACCGAGCTGGGCGTGTCCTTCGGCATCCTGGGCAAGGACGAGCGCACCGACGGCGACTCCCAGCGGCTGGCCGGTGAGCCTGGCCTGTTCGAAGAGGTCGCCGAACACAACATCGAGCAGTTCAACAAGTACGAGTTCGGCACGATCATGGCGAGCGGCCCCCACGCCTACAACGCCATCAAGCACGAGTATCCGAGACTGGGCGGCGACTTCGAGGTGGTCCACTACACCCGCTTCCTGGCCGACCGGCTCGACACGCTGAGGCCGCTGCTGACCGGCGGCTTCCCCAAGAAGGTCACCTTTCACGACCCCTGCTACCTGGGCCGCCACAACCTGGAGTACGACGCGCCGCGGCAGCTGCTCGAGGCGGTCGATGGGCTGGAGCTGATCGAGATGTACCGCTGCAAGGAGCAGGGCTTCTGCTGCGGCGGTGGCGGCGGTGGCATGTGGCTGGACGGCCTGGTGGCCGATCACACGGCGGAGCGTCTCTCGGAGAACCGGGTGCGCGAGGCCATCGAGGTGGGCGCCGAGGTGCTGGCCGTCTGCTGCCCCTACGAGGTCTCGCGCTTCGAGGACGCCGTCAAGTCCACCGGCAACGACGGCAGGCTCGAAGTCCTGGACATCGTCGAGATCCTGAACGCCTGCATCGCAGAACATCCCTCTCCCTCCCACCTTCCGACAACCTGAGGAGTCCCATGAGGATCATCGTGCCGACCAGGCGGGTCCCCGACCTGGTCGAAGAGCTGGTCGTCAACGACGACGGCAACGCCATCGACATGGACGAGGTCGACTTCAAGCTGAACGAATTCGACGAGCACGCCCTGGAGGAGGCCCTCTGCATCAAGGAGACCAGCGGCGGCCACGTGACCGTGCTGAGCCTCGAGGGCGACGGCGTCGAGAAGTCGCTGTACACGGCCATCGCCAAGGGCGCCGACCGGGCGATCCTCCTCGAGGGGCCCGACCCCGAGGACATCGCCGGCAACCACGCCGTCGCCAGGGCCTTCGCCCAGGCGCTGGGGGACCTGGAGTACGACGTGGTGATGACCGGCGTGCAGGGCTGCGACGACCGGGACGGCCAGCTGGGCCCACTGCTCGCGGCCATGCTCGGTCTGCCCTGTGTGAGCGTCGCCACCGAGGTGAGGGCCGGCGGCGGCGCCGTCACCCTGAGCAAGGAGTACTCCGGCGGCATGATGGCTCGCTACGAGGTGAGCCTGCCCGCGGTGATCGGGGTCCAGGCGGCCCGCCAGACCCCGCGCTATGCCCCGGTCTCCAAGGTCCGCCAGGTCCAGAAGACCTGCAGCTTGGACACCATCGAGGTCGACGACGACCTGCCGGTGCTCTCCAGCGCCGTGGCCATGGCGCCGCCCGAGTCCGGTGACGGCGCCACCATGCTCGACGGGGTGGACGCCCTGCTGAAGCTGCTCGAGGAAAAGGGAGTCGCGTGATGTCTGTGAACAACCTGGTCGTCGCCGAGCACCTCGCGGGTGCTCTGGCTGACATCACCTTCGAGATGATCGCCCTCGCCAAGGCCCGGGGGGGCACCACCGCCGTCGCCCTCGTCGGTGGCACCGACGCCATGGTCGCCGAGCTCGGCGCCGCGGACACCATCGTGCGGGTGGCAGCCTCTGCCGACTTCAACCCGGACACCCACGCCGCTGCGGTCGGTGCCGCCATCGAGGCCGTGCAGCCCGCCCTGACGCTGATCGGCAACACCTCGATGGGCATGGACCTGGCGAGCACCCTGTCGGTCAACCTGGGGCGGCCACTCGCCTGCTCCGTGAGGGCCCTCGACGGCTCCAAGGCCATCGCCCAGCTCTACGGCGGCAAGCTCGACGTCACCACCGACCTGGGCGACGGCCCCGCGCTGGTCACCGTGCTGGCAGGCTCCGCCTCGGCGGACGACGGCCGCGGCGCCGGCTCCCCCGAGCTCGTCACCGTGACCGCGCCCCCGGACCCGGGCCGCATCCGGTTCCTCGAGCTGGTGGCCCCCGAGACCGCCGACGTCGACATCACCGTCCAGGACGTCCTGGTCGCCATCGGCCGTGGCATCGGCGACAAGGACGGCGTCGAGGTCGCCGAGGAGCTCGCCGAGGCGCTCGACGCCGCGGTCGCCGCCTCCCGCCCGATCATCGACGCCGGCTGGCTGCCCAAGAGCCGGCAGGTCGGCAAGTCCGGGCTGAAGGTCAAGGCCAGGGTCTATGTGGCCCTCGGCATCTCCGGTGCGCCCGAGCACCTGGAGGGCATCAAGGGCGTGGGCACGCTGATCGCCGTGAACACCGACGCGGACGCGCCCATCTTCGGCGTGGCGGACTACGGTCTCGTCGCCGACCTCTTCGAGGTCTGCGAGGAGCTCACCGAGGCCCTGGAGTAGGTCCGATGGGCGCCCACCTCGTCCTGCAGCTCCTGACCGCGGCGGCCATGGCCTCCGACCCGGTCGCGGAGCGCGACGTCTTCCGGGGGTTCGGCACCCTCGAGGTCGTCGCGTTCTACACCCTCGCCGCTGCGACGGTGGGCGCCTTCTGCTTCGGCTGCTGGCGCCAGGTCCAGAAGTACCGCCGTGGGCGGCCCGCCGATCGACTCAGCCCGCTGGTGCCCCGCCTGGTGGCGGCCCTCCGCACCATCGGCAGCCACCACACGGTCAAGCGCAGCGATCCCTTCGCCGGCCTGGCGCACTTCCTGGTCTTCTGGGGCTTCGTGGTGCTGTTGATCGGCACCACCATCGTCGCCATCGACGAGGACGGCGTGCAGCTCCTGTTCGGGTCGGACGCCAAGCTGCTGGTGGGCGGTCTCTACCTGGTGTTCTCGGCGGCGATGGACCTGGCCGGGCTCGCGCTGATCGTGGGCCTGGTGATGATGATGGTCCGGCGGGCCCGGGGGAACCTGGCCAAGCTGGACTACGCCCGGGTCGACGGTGGCGAGCGCTCGGACGCCTTCAAGAAGGGCGACATGGTGTTCGTGTGGCTCCTGCTGGGCATCGCCGTGACGGGCTTCGCCATCGAGGCCGCCCGCATCGCGGCCGACATGCCCGACTTCGAGCGGTGGTCGATCGTCGGCTACAGCCTGGCGGGACTGGGCGGGAGCCTGGTCAGCTCCGATGGCTTCTTCCTCGCCTCCTGGTGGATCCACGTGGTGGCCGTGTTCGGGTTCATCGCCTACCTGCCGAGCTCCAAGGCGATGCACATGATCACCGACGTGGTCTCGCTCGCCTCCATCGACGACGACGCCGCGATCGCCCTGCCGGCCGTGGTGGACGAGGCCGCCCCCGGCATCACCAGGATGGCCGACTTCAGCTGGCGACAGCTGCTGAGCTTCGACGCCTGCACCAAGTGCGGCCGCTGCCACGAGGTCTGCCCCGCCCGCACCACGGGCGCTCCTCTGTCTCCTCGCGACGTCATCCTCGACCTCCGGGAGCGGTCCAACCAGGACTTCGGCGTCCGCGAGATCCTGGGCAGCTCGCGGCCGGCCACCGACGCCCCGGTCGCGGGCGGCACGGTCTCCGCGGACACGCTCTGGTCCTGCACGACCTGCCGGGCCTGTGTGGAGATCTGCCCCGTCGGCATCGAGCACGTGGTGGACATCGTGCAGCTCCGCCGGGCGCTCGTCAGCGAGGGCGAGCTGGCGGACTCGCTCCAGGACGCCCTGAGGGGGCTGGACGAGAAGGGCAATTCCTTCGGCGAGTCCGCTCGCAAGCGCGCGGCCTGGGCCAAGAAGCTCGACTTCAAGATCAAGGACGCCACCAAGGAACCGGTGGAGCTGCTGTGGTTCGTCGGCGACTACGCGAGCTTCAACGGTGTCTGCCAGGACGGCACCCGCAGCTTCGCGAAGATCCTGCACGAGGCCGGCGTGGACTTCGGGCTGCTGCACCGCAAGGAGAAGTCCGCGGGCAACGACGCCCGTCGGGTCGGCGAAGAGGGTCTCTACGAGGCGCTGGCGGCGGAGAACATCGCGACGCTGGAGGGCTGCGAGTTCAAGCGCATCGTCACCACCGACCCCCACACCTACAACACCCTCGCGCACGAGTACCCGGCCCTGGGCGGCGAGTTCGAGGTCGTGCACTACACCACGCTGCTGCTCGAGCTGATCGAGTCGGGGGCCCTGTCCCTGAAGACCAGGGCCGGCACCCGCGCGACCTACCACGACCCCTGCTACCTCGGCCGCTACAACGGCATCTACGACGAGCCCCGCGCGGTGCTGGCAGCGTGCGGCGTCGAGGTGGTCGAGATGCCCCGCAACCGGGAGAACAGCTTCTGCTGCGGGGCTGGAGGCGGCCGGATCTGGATCCCCGATCCCGAGAGCCAGACCGAGCGCCCGTCGGAGAACCGCATCGCGGAGGCCGTGGCGCTGGGCGTCGAGGCCTTCGTCATCGCCTGCCCCAAGGACATGACCATGTACTCGGACGCCGTCAAGACCTCGGGCAACGAGGGCCGGATCGTCGTGCGGGACCTGGTCCACTACGTGGCGGAAGCCCTCGCCGAACCCGAACTGGAGGCCTGACTCATCATGGCTGACACGACCCTAGACTGCTCCGGGCTGAACTGCCCGATCCCCATCGTGAAGACCTCGAAGGCCATCAAGAAGCTGGACTCGGGCCAGACCATCGAGGTCATCGCCACAGACCCGGCCTTCGAGGCCGACATCTACGCCTGGGCCAAGCGGCTCAGGCACACCATCGTCGAGTACGGCGAGATCGGTGAAGGGAAGCTCCGCGCCCTCATCCAGAAGAAGTAGACTCTCCACACCCCCTCCCGAGCCCATGGAGGCCCCATGTCCCATCACCCCGAAGACAACGAGACGGCGCCCAGCTCCCAGAACTCCCAGGACGCCAACGTCAGCCCCGACCTGCTAGGGCTCATCGAGGGGCTCATCGACGCCCGCGTGGCCCAGGCCGTGGCCGGCCTCGAAGACAAGGTCGAAGGGGCGCTGAGCCGCCTCGCCGAGGTCGAGGAGAACCAGCTCACGGACCGCTGCACCATCGTGGTCTTCAGCGGGGACTTCGACCGTCTCTTCGCGTCGTTCATCATCGCCAATGGCGCGGCCGCCATGGGCATGGAGGTGTCGATGTTCTTCACCTTCTGGGGCCTCACCACCATCAAGAAGCAGACGATCTACGCCGGCAAGACCATCCCCGAGAAGATGATCTCGATGATGCTCCCGGGCGGCCCGAAGACCGTCGGCACCTCGCGGCTGAACATGATGGGCATGGGCCCGGCGTTCTTCAAGCACCTGATGGGCAAGCACAACGTCGAGAGCCTCGAGGACCTGATCGCCCTGGCCAAGGACATGGACGTCCGCCTGGTCGCCTGCCAGATGTCCATGGGCATCATGGGCATCCAGAAGGAAGAGCTGCTCGACGACATCGAGTACGGCGGCGTGGCCACCTACCTCGGCGATGCGGGCGACTCCCGCACGACCCTGTTCATCTAGACCTCCACACCACGGCCACCATGGAAGAGCTGACCCCAGAGTCGGGGCACGCCCGAAGTACGCCCCTGCCACGCCCCTGGGCCGCCCCGGCCTGCGAGCTGGACGAGGACTTCTCCCTCGAGATCCCCGCCTCGCTGCGGGCTGCGTTCGAGGTCCGGCGCGAGCGCTTCGACAACGCCATCCGCTTCTACGCGCCCGGAGTCAAGCGCTACGAGACCGACGAGTTCGCCAACTGTGGTGGGTGCTCCTTCCAGGGGGTCTCGATCACCGGGCCGGGCTGTGCGCTCCAGTGCGACCACTGCCAGGCCCAGGTGCTGAAGCCCATGAAGCCGGCCACCACGCCGGAGGCCCTGTGGAACCACGCCGTCCGCCAGAAGCTCCACGGCTCCGAGGGCCTGCTGATCAGCGGTGGCTCGAACAAGCACAACGTGGTGCCGCTGGACCGGCACTTCGACACCATCCGTCGCATCAAGGCGGAGCTCGGGCTCCAGGTCCTGGTGCACGTGGGCTTCGCCGACGAGGCCTACGCCCGGGGGCTCGCGAGCGCCGGGGTGGACTCGGTGATGCTCGACATCATCGGCGACGACGACACTGTCCGCCAGGTCTACCACCTGCCCTGGGCCAGCACCGCGGACCACGAGCGCACCCTGGCGAACCTGTCCGAGGCCGGTCTCTCGCTGTCCCCCCACGTGGTCATCGGCCTGCACTACGGCCAGATCCGGGGCGAGTACAGAGCCCTCGAGACCATCCGGCGCTACCCCCTGTCCTCGCTGGTGCTGGTGGTGCTCCAGCCCGTCCGAGGCACACCGATGGCGGCCATCACCCCGCCGGATCCAGCGGACATCGCGGACGTCTTCTCCGCTGCCAGGCTCGGCTTCCCCGACACCGAGATCCTCCTGGGCTGCGAGCGTCCCTACGGCGACCACAAGCTCCAGACCGATGCCTTCGCGGTCAAGGCCGGCCTCAACGGCATCGCCTACCCGGCCGAGGGCATCATCGGTCTCTCCCAGGCCCTGGGGCTGACCACCGACATGAGCGGCATGTGCTGCTCGCTGAAGTTCCGGGGGGTGTGACGTGGCGAGGTGGAGGCTCCTGGACACCGGCGTCCGCAGCGCCGCGGAGAACATGGCGCTGGACCGCGTGCTGATCGACGCGCGGGCGGCGGGCGAGAGCCCGAACACCCTGCGCTTCATGCAGTTCGATCCGCCCGCCGTGCTGGTGGGCCACCACCAGGCCCTGGGCCAGGAGGCCCGGCTGGACTACTGCGAGCGCCAGGGCATCGACACCAACCGGCGACTCACCGGCGGCGGGGCCATCTACTTCGATCCGCCTCAGATCGGCTGGGAGCTGGTCGCCGCGCGCAAGGACTTCGGCAGCGTGCGCATGGAGGACCTGACCCGGCGCATCTGCGAAGCGGCGGCCGCCGGGCTCCAGCGCCTCGGGGTCGACGCGACCTTTCGCCCCCGCAACGACATCGAGGTCGACGGCAAGAAGATCTCCGGCACCGGCGGGACCTGCGACGACGACGTCTTCCTCTACCAGGGCACGGTGCTGACGGACTTCGACATCGAAGCCATGCTGCTGGCCCTGCGCATCCCCACCGAGAAGCTGACCGAGAAGGGCCTGGAGACCGCGCGGGACCGGGTCACCTGCCTGCGCTGGGAGCTGGGCGAGGTCCCGCCCGACGCGGTCATCAAGCAGGCCCTGGCCGACGCCTTCGCCGAGGCCTTCGAGATCACTCTGGTCCCCGGCGAGCTGACAGCCTGGGAGCAGGACGCGTTGGTCGAGGAGCTGCCCGAGTTCGAGGATCCGGAGTGGATCCACATGATCGCGGCGCCGGACGACGGCAAGGAGGTCTTCCGGGCCATCCACAAGCAGCCCGGGGGCCTGCTGCGCATCCACTCCCTGGTCGACGTAGACCGCTCGGTGCTGCGCCAGGTGCTGGTCACCGGGGACTTCTTCCTGAGTCCTCGGCGGGCCATCCCCGATCTGGAGGCGGCGCTCAAGGACTGCCCCTTCCCCGAGGTCAGGCAGCGGGTCCTGGACTTCTTCGCCGGCCGTGAGATCGACATCGTCGGGCTCGAGCCGGACGACTTCTGGCAGGCCATCCGCCTGTCCCTGGAGAAGGTCCGCTACACCTCGCTGGGCTTCGACGCCACCGAGGCCAACGCCATCTACCCGGTGAACATCCCCGACACGAAGACGGTCGAGGAGGTCGCTGCGGACGCCACCGTGATGCTCTTGCCGTACTGCGCCAAGCTGCCGGACTGCCGGTTCCGCTTCACCCAGGGCTGCGACGAGTGCGGCCTGTGCACCATCGGCGACGCCTACCGCATGGCCCGCGCCAAGGGTCTCGAGGCGGTGACCATCATCAAGTACGAGCACCTCAAGGACACGCTCCGCCGCATGAAGGAGCAGGGTGTGGCGAGCTACATCGGGCTGTGCTGCGAGGCCTTCTTCGTCAAGCGCAACGAGGCCTTCTACGAAGCTGGCATCCCCGGCGTGCTCATGGACATCGACGGGAAGACCTGCTACCAGCTCAACGAAGAGGGCAAGGCCTACGCGGGCACCTTCGAGGCCCAGGCCGACCTCAAGCTCCCCCTGCTCGAGCGCATGATGGACCGGGTCAAGCGCTCCCGGGTCCGGCGCTTCCTGGCCGGTCCGACCCCCGAGCTCGACGAGCTCTGAGCCGTGCGACGCTGCGATGTGCTGGTGATCGGCGCGGGCCCGGCGGGCAGCCAGGCCGCCAGACACGCGGCCGTGGGCGGCGCCGACACGATCTTCGTGGAGCGACGGCGGGTCGTCGGCGTGCCCGTGCAGTGCGCCGAGCACGTGCCCCTGCCGACGCTGTCCGCCCTGCCGAGGCCCGCCGAGGTCATCGTCCAACGCATCTCCCACCTGCGGACGGACATCCTGGGCGAGGCACCCGAAGAGCTGCATGCGCCGGGCGCCATCGTGCGTCGGGACCTCTTCGACCAGCAGCTCGCCGGCGCGGCCCAGGAGGCGGGCGCCGAGCTCTGGCTGCGCACCCGGGCGGTGGGCTGGGACGACGGCGACGTCCTGGTCGAGGGTCCGGGGGGCCGGCGGCGGGTGCGGGCCCGGGTGGTGATCGGGGCCGACGGTCCCCGCTCCCGGGTCCGGCGCTGGACGGGCGGAGGGACCGAGCGCTTCGTGCACGCGGCCCAGGTCCGGCTGCCCCTGGCCCGGCCCATGGACCACACCCTGTGCAGCTTCCGCCCCGGCATCGTCCGGGGCTATGGCTGGGTCTTCCCGCGCGGGCGGGACGCCAACGTCGGCCTGGGGGTCGATCCGGTCTCCGGGGTCCGGCTCCAGGTCGCGCTCCGCGCCTACATCGCCGAGCTGACCGAAGCCGGTGTGCTCTCCCCCGGGCGACCGACCGAGCACACCGGCGGGCTGCTCCCCGTGGGGGGCATGGTGTCTCTGCGCCGCGGCAACGTGGTGCTGGCCGGCGACGCCGCCGGGCAGTGTGATCCCATCACCGGGGCCGGCATCCCTCACGCCGTCCTGGCCGGCGAGCTCGCGGGGCAGGCCGCGGCCGAGGTCGTGCAGACCGACGACCTGGACGCGCTGGACGAGTACGTCGACGAGGCCACGTCCCTGCTCGGTCCACTGCTGGAACGGTCCCGGGCGGCCCGCCTGGCCCAGGAGTCCGGCTGGCAGGCTGACTTCACCCACTGGCGGGCGCTGGTCCGACGCACCTGGCCCGCCACCCGAGCCACTCGGAGGACCGAGGATGTCCGTCTCTGACCCCGCGCCCAGCGGCCGCCCGCCGCTCGTGTCGCGCAGCCCCGACCACGTCCAGCTCAGCCTGGCGGCCGCGATGGTGCTCGGCCTGCGGCCCGGGCGCTTCATGCGCGGCGGGGTGACCCACTGCCTGAACCTGCTGCTCACCTACCCGGGCGGCTGCGCGAGCAACTGCGCCTACTGTGGTCTGGCCCGGGAGCGGCAGGGCGACGCGGCGGAGAAGAGCTTCATCCGGGTCGAGTGGCCCACCGTGTCGCTGGACGACATCATCGCCCGCAGCGTGACGCGCACCGACACCCTGGAGCGCATGTGCATCTCCATGATCACCCACCCCCGGGCGCAGCGGGACACGGTGGAGATCCTGCGCCGGTGGAAGCGCGAGCCGCGACTGGACAGCGTGCCCGTGTCGATCCTCTGCAACCCGTCGACGATGGACCGCGCGGACCTCGAGGAGCTGGCCGACGCCGGCGCCGAACGCTTCACCGTGGCGCTCGACGCCGTGACCGAGCCCATCTTCGAGACCACCCGGGGTCGGGGGGTCCGGGGTCCGAACCGCTGGGACAAGTACTGGGAGATCTACCAGCAGGCCTTCGAGGTGTTCGGCCGGGACAAGGTCGGCGTGCACCTGATCTGTGGCATGGGCGAGACCGAGCGGCAGATGGTGGAGACCATGGCGCGGGCGCGGGCCCTGGGGGAGTACGGCTGCCTCCAGCTCTTCGCCTTCAACCCCGAGGAGGGCTCGGCCATGGACGAGGTGGAGCGGGTGCCCCTGGGCCAGTTCCGCCGGGTCCAGCTCGCCCGCTACCTGCTGGACAAGGACCTGGTGGGTCTGGACGACCTGGACTTCAACCACCGGGGACAGATCGTCGGCTTCGGCCTGGCCGGGCGCCGGCTCAGAGGCATCGTGGCGCTGGGCACCCCCTTCCGTACCTCGGGCTGTCCCGGGCGGGAGTGCGACGTCTCGGCCTGCAACCGTCCGTTCGGTGACGGCCCGCCGACCGACTTCTCCAGCTTCCCATTTCCCCCCAGCGACTGGGACCTGGACAACGTCCGGGTGCAGCTCGCGGACTACGAGGGTCTGATCCGGCGAGAAGACGTCTCGGCCGCGGTGCTCGCGGAGCTGGAGCGGTCGGAGGGGCTGCCCTGCCGGGGCTGAGGACAGTCCTGGAGGAGCTCCAGGTCGGTGGCACAGATCCCTCCGAGCCGCAGCCGCACCAGGGCCTCACCGGGTCGTGATGGATCCGGGGGATCGTCGCGGACGCGCGGGCTGGTGGGTTCGAGGACGAGGCCGGCGCCCGCTACGGACAGACGACCCGGCCGGACACCAGGTCCACCTCGTCTCCCATGCCACCGCCGCCGTGACCTCGCAGTCCGTCGCAGCTGAAGTCCGCCTCCAGCGAAGGCCAGGGCGCCGTGATCGCGAGGGCGCAGTCCTCGTCGCCAGTGGCCGTGTACCGGGGAGAGGGCGACCACCACTCCAGGTCGAAGTCCTCGAGACGCTCGCCCTCTTCGGGCACGGCTCCGAGCGTGAAGACCAGCCGAGCATCCTCCACCAGCCCATCGGCGGCGCTGATCGTCGGCGTGCCCGCGTCGACTTCGCAGGTCACCTCGTGGTCGTAGAGGTAGTCCCCGGCGAGCTCTCCCTCGACCACGGCGAACGCGATCCCGGGGACGGAGCTCGGCTCGCCCGGCCCCGTGTCCGACGCCGCGGTGTCCCCGGTGTCGAGGGTGGCGCTGTCCGCCGGCTCACTCCCGCCTTCGACGGCCAGGACACCGCTGGTACAGGACAAGAACACGAGAGGGATCAGGGCCGAGGACATCAGGCACTCCGCGGTGGGTCTGGACTCCCTACGAGTGAGCTGGCGGCGAAGTTCCCCCGGGACAGGACTCGAGCCCACCGGGAACTTCGGCTTCGGCCGACTCGTAGGTGAAGCGGAGGCCCGAGATGTTCCAGCACCTGCCCAACGGATGCGACGCCTACCGGAGCGCCGCCCTGGCGGAGGGCCCGGGTGCGGACGAGCAAGGCCGCCTCCACCTCGCGTCCTGCTCGCGCTGCCGCCGCTGGCTCAGCGAGCTCGACGCCATCGGGGGGCTGCTGGGCCGGCTCGGCACGCCGGCCCCGCCGGTCGGCTTCGGGGCCCGCCTGGTGCGCCGCCTCGAGGCCACGGTCCAGGCTCCTCCCCGGCCTGTCTGGCCCTGGCGCTTCGGCCTGCTCGCGCCGGGACTGGCCGGCGCCGCGGCCCTGGCAGCAGCCCTCTGGACCCCGCCCCCCGCCCCCGCGCCGGCTGAGGTCGCCGCACCCGGGGTCCCGGCCGGCGTCGGTGTGGTGGCGCCCCAGGAGGCCCCGGCCGTGCCCGTGACGCTGTGGCTGGAGCTCCCCCCCGAGCTCGCGCTGGACCCGGACGCCCCGGCGCCGCCGCGGTGGTCCTGGTCGGGGGGCCCGCTCCCCGCGATCCCTCTCACCGCCCGCGCTCCGGGCCAGGGGCTGCTGCGGCTCCACGCCCAGGCCGGCACGGACGCCGTCCGCACCGCCGAGCTCCACGTCTCGGTTGGTGAGGACCTCGCGCTCACACTCGCTCCCGTAGGGGGCACACCGGAGGACCCGACCATGCGGAAGGACTGGATGACCATCACCCTGGGAGCCCTGCTCGCCAGCCCGGCCACGGCTCTGGCCGAAGAGCCCCAGATCCACGCCACCGAGAGCGCCTCTTCGGAGGAGGCTTCGGCCATGACGCCCGCCAAGCTGTCCGAGGCGGCGCCCATGGAGCGCCTGCTGGTGGCGACCCTGGACGGCGAGGCCGAAGGAGGCGGCATGGGCGGCGACGGCGGCGGCATGGGCGGCGACGGCGGCGACATGGACGGAGGCGACGGAGGCGCCGAGGACGAGGGGGACCACGAGTCCGACTCCGACGGGCACGACACCCGGGAGCCCGGCGACTGCATGGCCCCCGAGGAGCTGGCGGACAGCATGGAGGGGCCCATGGATCGGATGCACGACTTCGGGTCCATGTCGTCCGAGCACCACGAGGAGGGCCACGGCCCCACCGAGGAGCCGAGCAGCGACGGCAGCCACGGCGAAGGCGCCGGAGGGTCCGAGCACCAGCACGACGGCATGATGTCCGACGCCTCGGAGAGCGGCCTGGAGGCCGAGTGCGAGGACATGGGCATGAGCGGCGACGGGAGCGGCGGCATGCACGGCTCCGACGGCGCCATGGGCGGCATGGAGGGCGGCGACACCGAGGACCAGGGCCACGGTGGCGGTGGCGGCGGTGGCCACATGGGCGGCGGATGAGCCGAGTCGGGCCAGCCCTGGTCCTGGGGCTCGCCCTGGCCTCCTCGGGCGTCGCGGGAGCCGAGCTCCCGGACGATCCGGCCTACCAGGAGGCCAGGGCGGCCTTCGCGCTCGGCGAGTACTCCGCCGCGGAGCAGGGCTTCGCCACCCTCCAGCAGCGCTATCCGGAGGCCCCGGAGGTGCTGTTCTGGCAGGCCTACACGTCCCACCGCCTGGGGCTCCCGGAGGCCGCGCTGGCCACGGTGGAGCAGTGCCTCCTCCTCGACCCCGGGTGGGTGGACCCGCTCTACCTGCGAGGGCTCCTGCGACACCAGGCGGGAGACCGCGCCGGCGCCCTGGCCGACTTCGACCGCGTCGTGGCGCTGGACCCCGACGGAGCGCTCGGGCCCTCCGCGGCCGAGCACGCGGAGACCCTGCGCACCCAGGCGGCCCGGGAGGCGATCCTGGAGGTCATCGCCGACGGAGACCTGGACCGGGCCGAGGCACTCCTGGCAGCCAGCGTCGACGCGGACTCCGAGCCCACGTGGGTGCTCTACCACCGGGGCTACGTGGCCTACCTCCAGGCCCGCCACGAAGACGCCATCGCCCACCTGGACGAGCTCCTCTGGCTGACTCCTGGGGATCCCTGGGGGCGGTACCTCCGGGCGCTGGCCCGACAAGCGGCCGGTCACGACGGGCAGTGGCGACCGACCCTCGAGGAGCTGGCAGCCACCGGCGAACCCGACGTGGCGGCGCAGGCCGCCGCCAGGCTGGCGGAGCTGAGCCCCGCGCCTCCGGGGGCACGGCCGACGCCCTCCGCCAGCCGGAGCACCTGGCGCTTCCAGAGCGGTGCGGGTCTCGACTCGAACCCGGCCTACGTGGCCGACAGCTCCTATGTGCCGGACTCGGACCGGGCCGTGACCGGCGAGAGCCGGCTGCGGGGCGAAGTGCTCCTGTGGAAGCACAACCGGGTCCGGGTCCACACCGCCCCGACCCTCCTGGTGCGGGCCTACGGGAGCGGCGTCGAAGGGCGGGACCTCGCCCAGGCCGGCCTGCGGGCCGAGGTCAGCGCGGGGAGGGGCAGCGCCCGGGCCTGGGCGGGCCTCGGAGCCGGCGTCTCCTGGCTGGGCTGGCAGCTCTTCCTCGACGCCGAGGAGGTCTACGCGGGCCTCCGCTGGCGGCCGGTCTCCGGGACCTGGACCCGACTCTCCCTGGGCGCCTACCGTCGCCAGCCCTGGCAGGCCGAGTACGCCAACCTCGAAGCGCTCGGCGGCGCGCTGCGGGTGACCCAGACCTTCCGGCCGGGCGACGTCCTCCAGGTCTCCGGCGGGCTGCGGCTCCGAGCCGAGCGCGCCGAGGCGTACGAAGCGACCTGGAGCAGCGGCGGCGGGGAGCTGCTCGTCCTCGAGGCGGACGCGTCCTTCGTGGGCCTGGGCCCCGTCGCCGCGCTGTCGGTCGAGGCGCCGTGGCGGACTCTGGAGGTGCGGGGCTCGGCCGGTCTGGAGTGGCGCCGCTACGCCGTCCCCGAGCGGTACGGCCTGGCCCAGAGCACAGACCAGGAGGTGGCGCGCCGGGACCTGCGCCTGGCGACCGACCTCCAGGTCTCCGCCGAGCTGATCGGACCCCTCAGGCTGTACCTGCGTCACACCTTCGTGGCCAACGGGTCCACGATCGACGGCAGCAGCACGCCCGTGGATCGACGCTTCACGCGACAGCTCGCCACCCTCGGCGCCGAAGTGACCCTGTGAGCGGCTGGCTGAGCGGCCTGTGGGGGCGCAGGCGCCGGTCGCCGGATCCGGCGTCCTTCGCGGCCCGCACCGAGCCGCTGCACGGTCGCCTCTACCAGGCGGCGCAGGCCCTCTGCCGCGACCCGGTGGAGGCCGAGGACCTCGCCCAGGAGGCCCTGGTGCGGGCCTTCGGGGCCTGGGACCGCTTCGAGCCCGACGCGCCCCTCTACCCCTGGCTGCTGCGCATCCTGCGCAACGTCCACCTGGACACGGTGAAGTCCGCACGCGTCCGTCGGCTCACGCTCCTCGCCGCCCCACCGGAGCCGGAAGACCCCCGGCCGGACGCCTTCACCCGCCTGACCACCGAGGATCTCCGCGCCAAGGTGAGGGCCGCGATCGACACCCTGCCCAGCGACCAGGCCCTGGTGATCACGCTCGTGGATCTGCAGGGACTGAGCTACGCCCAGGTGGCCGATGCCCTGGACCTGCCCGTCGGCACGGTGCGCTCCCGACTCTTCCGCGGGCGGGACCGGCTCCGTCGCGCCCTCACGAGCCTGGAGGGCGAGCTGCCAGCAGCCGGGCTGTCGCCCTGACTTCGGTGTCGACGCAGGGGTACACACACCGAGGTGATCGCGGCGGGGTACGCCCAGGTGTCCTTCCTGGAGGCGCCGCGGCGCTCGGGGGAGCCCCGCGGTCTCGGCATGGTCAGTTGGGCTCCCCGGGTGTGGGGCTGCTCGTCGCCTCCCAGGCCTCGGCCCCATCGGGCTGCCTGGCCTCCGAGACGTCGGGCCGCTGTTCCCCGAAGACGACCTCGTCCAGGGTCGTGCCGTCCGGGGCGTAGAGTCCGATCTCCTCTCCGAGACTCGACAGGCGGAAGCCCAGGTCCGCAGGATGGTCCGTCGCCCCACGTGCCCAGAGCAGGAGGTGGCCACCTGCTGGGACCTCCACCCCGGCCGCGAAGACGTGCTTGTCGGGCAGGGCAAGGTCGTCCGTGATCGTGTGGCCGTCCAGCGAGACCGCGGCGTGCCCCGGGTTGTAGAGCTCGAGCCAGTCGGGCGTGTCGCCGGTGTCCTCCACCAGGAAGGCCTGGTTGCTCGCCATGAACTCGTTGATCACCAGCCCGGCGGCGGAGCCCGCGGTGTCCGGCGAGGAGTCAGCGGGGAGCAGGGAGCCGCCACAGGCCGTGAACAGGCCGAAGAGAGAGAAGCTGAGGCTGGGCATGTCATCACTCCTGGGTTCATGCCACCGCACCTCGCAGCAAGAAGCGCTCCAGCCCCAACCCCCTCCACATGGTCCTCGGATCCGGTGTGATCGCCCGGGTCACGTGAGTTGGCTCGGTCCGGGATCGAAAGACCTCTTTCGCTGACCGCAGGGGCTCCACCGCCTCCACGGCCTCCATCGCCTCCACCGCGGTCGATGCCAGCCTGCGTCCGGTCGGCACGGACCTTGCTCTGGCTCAGGCCTCGACACACCAACGAGACCTGGGTGCCATGTCCCTGCCATCCCCTCAGCCCCGCCTCCGCCCCTCGCCCGCGGCGCTGGAGCGTCGAGAGTTCAAGTACCTGGTGCCTCCCGAGGGCATCGCTGCCCTGCGACGGCTCCTGCGGAGGGTCGCCAGCCCCGACGCACACGCCGGCCCGGACGGAACCTACCTGATCCGGTCTCTCTACCTGGACACTTCGGATCTGCGGCTCTACCGGGCCAACGACCGGGAGGCGCCAGAGCGCTTCAAGGCGCGGATCCGCTGCTACCCCGGGTCGGCCGACCCCCGCCGCGCCTTCTATGAGATCAAGCGTCGGACGCTGGACGTGATCCGCAAGACCCGCTTCGCCGCGCCTCGGGGATGGGCGAAGCTCCCGCTGGCGGCCACCCTCTGGCACCAGGCCGACGACCCGAGCTGGGAGCGCTTCGCGACGCTGGTCCACACCTACGGCCTCACCCCGAAGGTCCTCGTCCAGTACCGGCGAGAGGCCTGGATGAGCGAGCTCGACGACTACGCCCGGGTGAGCATCGACCGGGCCATCACCTACCAGCCCATGCTCGGCTGGAGCCTGGAGGCCCCGCCGAGCGGCTGGACGGGCCTCGACCACGCCAGCGTCACCTGGACGCGAGCGCCGGTGGCGGTGGTCGAGCTGAAGTTCGCCAACGCTCCCCCGCGATGGATGCTGGAGCTCGTCGGCTCGCTGGAGCTGATCCGGCACTCGTTCTCGAAGTACGGCTACTCGATGACGGCCTGGAAGACCCCACCGCCCCCCAGGAGCGCCCTGGGGCGGGCCACCTGATGGACGCCCTCCAGAGCCTCGCGGCTGCCGGTCCGGTGGACTTCCGCACCGCCCTGACTTCGCTGTCGCTGGCCTTCGCCCTCTCCCAGGTCGTGGCCCAGGTCTACATGCGCACCTTCCACGGTCTGTCCTACTCGCGGACCTTCGTGCAGGGCGTGGCCCTGGGCTCGATCGTGACCTGCTCGCTGATGCTGGCCATCGGCGACTCCCTGGCAGCCGGTGTCGGGCTGGCCGGAGGCATGTCGATCGTGCGCTTCAGGACGACGATGCGGGATCCGCGAGACATGATCTTCATCTTCGCCTCCCTGGGCATCGGCGTGGTCTGCGGCCTGGGGGCCTATGCGGGGGCGACGGCGACCGTGATGGTGTTCGCCGGTGCGGCGTGGCTGCTCCAGCTGACCTCCTATGGGGTCCGGCAGCGCTTCGATGGGCTGGTGCGCTTCACGGCCCCGGCACGAGGTCCGGGCGTCGAGGCCGTCTCCGACGCGCTCCGGCGGCACACGCGGCACCACGTGCTGGTGACCCTGCGGGAGCTGGCCCAGTCCGAAGAGCTCGAGCACGCCTACCAGGTCTCCGTGCCCGATCCCGCCTCCCAGCTCGCCCTGGTGGCCGCCCTGGAGTCGGTCACCGGCCTCCACGGCATCTCCCTGCACATGCAGGAACCCACGCTGGAGCTCTGAGTGACCTCGACCTGGCGCTGGAACCTGCTCGCTCGTCGCCTGGGCCCCCTGGTGCTCCTGGCGGCGAGCCTGGCGGGCGCGACCTGTCTCATCGATGGCCAGCCGGGCTCCGGGGAGATCGGCTACGCGGCCATCGACCCGCTCCGGGTGGGACCGCTCTTCGCGGGTCGGGTCGAAGCGATCTACGCCGCGCCAGGGGACCTCGTCGAGGCTGGTCAGCTCCTGCTCCGCATGGACTCCGGCACGGTCGAGGCCGAACGTCGGGTCCTGGTCGAGGAGATCGAGGAGGCGCGGGCCGACCTGGCACTGGCGAGCGCCGCGGACCAGGAGGACCTCGTCGCAAGGAGCCTGGCACTGAGCCGGGCCCGGACCCGGGCCCACGCCTCCCGAGCCGAGCTGGATGCCGTGAGGGTCGAGCACGAACGCCTCGCCGCCCTCCATCAGCGCGGGCTCGCCACGCGGGAGGAGCTGAGCCGCCTGGAGGTCGACCTCCACCGCCTCCGGGCCGAGGCGGCGGGCAGGGACCGCACCCTCGCCCTGATGGTGCGCGACTCGGCCCCGCAGGACGTGCGAAGAGCCCGCGCCCTCGCTGCCCTGCAGGCCATGGAGGCGCGCCTGGCGGCCGTGGCGCTCCGGCTCGACCAGGGGCAGCTCCGGGCACCGGTCCAAGGGCGGGTGCTGGCCGTGCACGCCGGACCCGGCGCGGTCCTGGGAGCGGGTGAGGCCGCCCTCACCCTCGTCCCCCCCGTCACGCGCACCGCGTCCCTGTGCCTGAGCGAGGGCGAGGCACAGGGCTCGCGACCGGGGGACCCCTGGGAGCTCCTGCCGAGGGATGGGACCCCGCCGGCGAAGGCCAGGGTCGTGGCCCTCGGTGGCGTCGTCGAGCAGCCCGCGGACCGCTGCGCGACCCTGGGCACCGTGGGTCGCTGGGGTCGGAGCGTGGTCCTCCGGGTGGAGCGGGACCTGGTGCCGGGCCAGGTCTTCGACGCTCGCCAGCGGCCCTCTTCGTCCCAGTCCCCTCCGATGTCCCACCGCGCCGAGGCGCTCTGATGCTGCTGGCCTTGGCGCTGTGGAGCCTGGCGATGGCTGGCGAGCCGTGGACCGAAGAGGCCACGGTGGCCCGGGTGTTGGCCGTGGACCCCGGGCTCCTGGCGCTGGGCGCCCGGCTCGAGGTCGTCGAAGCCGCAGCGGTGTCGGAGTCCTGGCTGCGCGCCCCGGAGCTCCGGCTGGGCCTCGACGAGCTGGGGACCTCCGCGCGGCCGAGGGCCACGGCCCAGGTCCGCCTCCGCTTCGAGCACCCGGCCGAGATCCTCGAACAGGACGCGCTCGCGCACCAGGCGCTCGTCCGAGCCGCTGGGGAGCTGGAGCACCGAGCGCAGGCGATCGCCGCGCAGACCCGGGCGCTCCATCGGCTGGTGGTCCTCGCCGAGGAGTCCGTCGCGCTCCATGAGCGCTCCCTGGCGCTCGCCACAGGCTCGATGGGGTCCACCGAGGCGCGACTCGCCGCCGGCCTGGGCACCGAGCTGGAGGGCCTCGCAGCCGCCGACGCGCTCGAGCGAGCACTCCGCGAGCTGGAGCACCACGAGCTGGAGGCGGACAGCCTGAGGAGTGCACTCCGAGCAGCGCTCGGCCTGGCCCCGGACGAGCCCCTCCTGCTGGCGGGGACGGACACACCGGGTCCGCACGGCCTGCCCGACCGGGCGTCCCTGACCGCACGTGTCCTCGCTCCCACGCTCGGAGAGTCCTCGCCGCCCGCGGGCCCCGGTCGGGTGGCCTGGCTGCCGTGGCCGACCTACCTCCAGGCCGAGGCGAGCCGGCGACCTGCGATCCCTCACACGGCCACGCCTCCGAGCCTGGAATTCGGGGTCTCCGTGGGCCTGGAGCTCCCGCACCCGAGAGCCGCGCGGCACGGCGTTCGGGCCGACCCGGCTCGCCGCCTGGCCGACCAGGCCCTCCAGGCCGAGGACCAGGCCCGGCTCGCCGCCGAGCTCGACGAGGCGTGGCGGGTGGCCCAGGCGGCCGAGGTCCGTTGGCACCGCGCCAGGGCGAGGCGCGACGAAGCCGTCGCACGGCACCGGGCCAGGGGCCCCGTCGAGGACCCGCAGCTCGCCACGCGCTACGCCGCCCGCCTCCTCGCGCTCGAAGGGACCGAGCTGGCTGACCGCAAGGCGTGGGTCCTGGCCGTCGCCCGGCTCGAAGCCCTGGTGGGAGCGCTGTGACGACCGCCCGCTCGCCTGCACCGGCGGTGCCCCCACGGGCGGCGACACCCCCCGCGGCCTCGCCGAACCGCTGGCCCTGATCGAGCGGGCTGGCGCCGCCGGCCACTCCGGGCACATGGACACGACCGGCAGGGAGACCACTCGGAGCTGGAGGCCTACGAGGACGGACGTCTCAGCGCCGGCGCCTCAGGCCGAGGAGGCCGGCAAGCAGCCCCAGCAGTCCGGTCGCGGCCATGGGGCTCGTGGCGCAGCCCAGGGCGGCGGCGGCCGAGCCACGGCTGGCGTCGCCGCAGCCGTCGTCGTCGCTCTCCCCGTCATCGTCGTCGTCGTCCTCTTCCTCGTCCTCGCACGAGGAGTCGTCCTCCTCCTCCTCCCCGGTGTCGTCGTCCTCCTCCTCCCCGGTGTCGTCCTCCTCCTCCCCGGTGTCGTCCTCTTCCTCGGGGTCCTCCTCGCAGTCCTCGATCAGCTCCCCGAGCTCGTCGCAGATCTCGGAGTCCTCGCCGAGGACCTCCTCGCAGAGTTCGAGGGTCTCTTCCAGGTCTTCGCAGAGGTCCGGGCAGGTGCCGTCGCCCACCTCGGTGCCGTCTTCGCAAGACGCCTCGAAGGTGTCGTCCAGGTCCTCGCACAGCTCCTCGTCCTCCCCGAGGAGGTCTTCGCAGGAGGCTTCCAGCTCCGTGAGGTCCTCGCAGAGGTCTTCGCAGTCTCCACCGCCCTCGTCGGCCAGGGCGGGAGCGCTCAGGACCAGCAGGGCGAGGGCGGTGAGGGTCTTGGGGGTCGGTGTCATGGGTCTCTCCTGGGTTGCCACCCCTGGGAGGCAAGCCCTGTGCCAACCCCGAAGGCGCTGACCGTGGGCCTCCAGCACCCCTGGACCGAAGGAGGTCCACCAGCCACCGAAAGAGAGTCATCGCCCGCCGCCGTCGGGTGGGGACCGCCACCGCAGCCCCACCCAGCCGGACAGGTCCAGGTAGGAGGCACCGTCGGAGAGGAGCACGCGCGAGGCCCCGACCTCGGCCACCGCCAGCAGCCCAGGCCCCAGGTCGCGGTCGGCCCCCAGCGACCCGTGCAGGGTCCGGGTGAGGGTCTGGGCCTCGGTGGGTGCGCCCAACCTCATCCGCCCCAGGGCGCGGGCGTGGAAGGTCCACGCCTCCCGGCCCCACACGGCGCCGACGTCCAGCCGATGCTGGACGAAGCCGCCGGCGGAGAGGGCGTCGGCGTCGTCGGTGTACTCGCCCTTCGGGGTGAATTGCGGGCGGGCGCCTTCGTCGGACAGGCCACCCCAGGCCAGGATCGGGCGGTAGCCGGCCCGGAGGTCCCAGCGTCCGGCCCCGTAGCCGAGCTCCAGGTGGCCGCGGAGCTGGCGACCCGTGGCACGGACCGGGTCGGTCGCAGCCGACAGGACGTAGCCGGCGTTGGCTTGGAGCGAGGCCTCCGCCGACGCCCTCAGCCCGCCGGCCAGCGTCGCGGCCCAGGAGGGTCCCGCCTCGACCGACTGGAAGCCCCAGCTCAGCTGCAGCGGGTAGGTGCGGTGCAGCGCCCGGGCTTCGAGGGCCAGGTCCTGGCCACCCAGGCTCCGGGAGACCCGGCCATAGCCCTCCCAGCGGCCGTTGGTGGCTTCGGGGAGGATGGCATAGACCTGGAGGTCGTAGGCCAGGGCGAGGTCCAGCCGCCAGCCGGCGTGGCTGCGCGCCAGGCCCAGGCGCGGGCCGACTTCGAGCAGGTTCGCGTCCTCTTCGGGCGCCGACCCCCACAGCCCCAGGCGGACGCGGGTCCAGCCGCCCGCCTCGCCGGCCCACCGCCAGTGGGCGATCAGCGCCGGCACCAGGGTCGGCTCCAGCTCGTTCTCCCAGTGCCGAGGTAGCTGGATGGAGGCCTCGGGCGCGGTGCGTCCCCCCAGGTAGAGCTCGAGCTCGGTGTCCGGTTCCGCCCAGGCGGCCGCGAGCAACAGGGTCAGGGTCATGGGGTCTCCTCCAGCAGGGCCAGGGCTCTCGCCCGCAGCGCGGCGGCTCGAGCTCCGATGGACAGGGCGAGGGTGGCTCGTGCCCGTGCCCTGGCGGCCTCTTCGTCGAGCCTGCGGGCGCGGATCTCGTCCTCGACGGCGAGGATCTCCCCCGCGGGCGTGCGGCGCAGGCCAGCCGCACGCCGGGCCAGGGTGTCGGCCTCCTGGGTCGCCACGGCGGCGTCGTAGGCGGCGGCCAGCGCCACGGCGGCGGCCTGCTCGACCACGTCGTGCAGGACGGAGCGGCGCAGGGCGAGGTCCTGCCACGCGCCGGTCTCCTCCAGCGCTCCGGCGAGGAGGTCCAGCCGGTCCTCCAGGGGGCCGAGCCGGGCCTCGACGCGGGCCCGGAGCTCCGGCTCCACGCGCCCCTCGGCCAGCGCCTCGACGAGGCCCTCGAGCGCCCGCTCGGGGGCCTCCTCGGGGGGCAGCTCGGCGAGCAGGAGGGCCAGCCGCTCGGCCTCGGCGCGGTAGCTCGCCATGAGCGCGGCGACCTCGGACCGGCGAGACCCGCGCGCCCTCGCGTCGGCCACCTGTGTGGCGGCCTCGGCCACCCGCAGGCGCTGCTGGCTGATCTCCTCGGCCGTGGGCCCGGCCCAGGCCAGCGCGAGGGCGAGCCAGAGGGCCTTCACCCCTCGACCCCGTACTTGCCGAGCTTGTAGCGGAAGGCGTTGCGCTCCAGGCCCAGTGAGGCCGCGGCCCGGGCCTTGACCCCGTCGTGCTCGGCGAGGGCCCGCCGCAGGGCCCGCTCCTCCAGGCCTTCGAGCCAGGCGGTGAGGCCGAAGTCGCCCTCGGGGAGCGCCACGTCCGCATGGTCCGTGCGGGCCTCGATCATCTCCGGGGGCAGGTCTCCGACGCCGATCGCCTCGGAGGCGGCGAGCACGACCAGCCGGTCGGCCAGGTTCAGCAGCTCCCGCACGTTGCCGGGCCACGGCCAGGCGCGGAGCACGGCGAGGGCCTCGCCGGTGACGCTCGGGGTGGGTCGTCCGAGCCGCCTGGCCGAGTCCGCCAGGAACCGGCCCAGCAGGACCAGGAGGTCGTCCCCTCGCTCCCTCAGCGGAGGCAGGGTCAGCGGCAGCACCGCGAGCCGGTAGTAGAGGTCGTCGCGGAAGTCGCCGTCGCGCAGCTCCTGGTGCGTGGCGGCGATCACGCGCACGTCCATCTGCCGCTCCCGGGTCTCCCCGACCCTGCGGATCACCCGCTCCTGGAGGAAGCGCAGCAGCCTGACCTGGGCGAGGGTGCTGAGCTCCCCGACCTCGTCGAGGAAGAGCGTGCCGTGCTCCGCGGCCTCGATGAGCCCGCGCCGATCCCGGTCCGCGCCGGTGTAGGCCCCCTTCGCGCTACCGAAGAGCTCGGCCTCGATCAGCGTCTCGGGGATCGCGCCGCAGTTCACCGCCACGAAGGGGCGCCGGGACCGGTCGCTCCGGGCGTGGATCCGGCGTGCCAGCAGCTCCTTGCCGGTGCCGCTCTCCCCCTGGATCAGCACCGCCAGGTCCGTCTGAGCGCAGCGGTCGGCCGTGGCCAGGGCGCGTGTCAGGGCCGGGGAGCGGCCCACCAGCTCGGGGTCTCCTCCGACGGCCTGGCGCAGCTTGGAGAGGTCCGCGGCGTTGCGGACCTGGACCAGGATCTCCGCCGCCTTCAGGGGCTTGCGCACGAAGCTGAAGGCGCCGGATCGCGTGGCCTGGATCGCCCGGTCGATGGTGGCGTGGGCCGTCACCACGATGACCGGGACCCCCGGCTGGTGGAGCTGGGCCTCCCTCAGCAGGTCCAGCCCGTCCAGCCCGTCCATGCGCAGGTCGGTGACCAGCACGTCGCAGGGCTCGCTCGCCAGGGCCTCCAGCGCAGGCACGGCGCCAGGGAAGGCCCGGGTCCGGTAGCCCTCGTCCGACAGGATCTCGGCCAGGGTCTCGGCGCTCGCCAGGTGGTCGTCCACCACGTAGACCAGGGGTGTCATGCGGGGCTCCGGGGCAGGGTCAGGCGCAGGGTGGCGGGGTGGGTGTCCACCAGGTCCAGGTGGCCGCCGTGGGCTTCGGCGATGCGCCTGGAGATGGGCAGCCCCAGGCCGCTGCCCTGGGCCCGGGTCGTGTGGAACCAGGAGAAGAGCCGATCGACGTCCGTGATCCCGGGGCCGTCGTCCGACACGTCCAGCGTGACCTGGTCCGCCGTCGAGAGGCAGTGACACCGGACCGAGCGGGCGCCGGCCTCCCGGGCGTTGAGGAAGAGGTTGCGAAGGACCTCGAGAAGCAGGACCCGGTCGGCGAGGAAGGGGCCCCCAGGATCCCCCGAGAAGTCCATCGCCAACCCCAGCTCGGCGCCGACCGCCTCGGCCAGGGGCCGCAGGGCGAGGGGCTCGCGCTCGGGCTCCAGGGGGCCACGATGGCTTCGAGCTGTCCCACCTGGTCCTGGAGGCGGGTCGCCAGTCGGCGCCGGACGTCCGGTTCTCCGGCGCTCCCGAGGCGCTCCGCACAGAGCCCCATCGCGTTGAGGGGGTTGCGGACCTCGTGGGCGATCTCGGCGGCCAGCCGCTGGAGCTGCTCGACCTCCCTGGAGTGGGCCTCCCCGATCGTGGCGTCCCGCTCCAGGATGGCCCCGAGCAGACGCTGCGCCGCGTGGGCAGCGCTCCGGACCTCGCGCGGCCCCCGCACCGGGATCCGCACCGGGGGCTCTCCTGGCTGGGCCTCTCCCAGGGCCCTGGCGAGGTCGCGGACGGGCAGGCTCACCAGCCCCGCGACCAGCGCCCCCAGGAGCCCCGCCGCCAGGACCACCAGCAGCCCCGCCTGGGCCTGACGGGACTCCAGAGCCTCGACGGCGCCGAGAGTGCGGCCGCTCCCCTCGACCGCCAGGACCCAGCCCGGGCTCCCGGGGACCGGGGCATAGGCCGCCATGAACAGCTCGCCCCCGTGGGCGCGGTAGAGGGCGCCGTGGCGGACCCCCTCTGTCGCGGCCTGGGCGACCAGGTCGGCCTCGGCCGCCAGCGGGAGCCAGTCCCCCCCCGAGCCGAGCACCTGTTCACCGGGCCCGACGAGCGCCAGGTCGTGGAGGGAGCCCGCCTCGCGGAGGCCCTCCAGGCGCACCTCCAGCTCGTCGGCGCTGTGCTCGCCACCCAGCGAGGCGAGCAGCGCGACGGGGGCCCCCTGCAGGTGCTGGGCGGCGAGGCCGGCCTGGGCTTCGAGGTGGTCGCCGAGGGCCTGGGCCAGTGCGTCCTCGGCGCCACCGGCCGACAGCCGGGCCAGCACGCCGACGCTCACCAGGGACACCAGCAGGAGGCTCAGCCAGGTGATGGACCAGGCGGTCCAGAGCCCGGGCTCGGGTGCCTTGTGATCAGAGGACACGGGAGGGGACATGGCAAGGTCCGTGCCGGCGCCTCGACGACGCGGCAGGGCCCAGTATGGCCAGAGACGCCGAGGAGCCGAAAGATCTCCTTCGGGGCACTGGCAGGGATCTTTCGATGGTGGCGTGGGCGAGCTCTCCGGTGGGCCGTCACTCCCGGTCGAAGCAGGGCTCCAGGGTCCCTGGCGAGCCCGGGAAGGCACACACCACATGGGGCGCACGGTACAGTTGTCCCTCGTCGCGGCAGGAGGTGACCTCTGCTGTCTCAACGCCCGACACGGGCCGCCTGGCTCCTGCTGCTGGCCGGCTGCCAGGGCGGGGACACCCGCAGCACGCCCACCGACTCCGTCCCGCCCGACAGTCCGCCGACCCGAGACAGCGCTGCCCCGCCGGACAGCGGGGACACCGCTGACACCGACGACACCGGGATCACGGCCCCCCAGGACGACCCGGCCTGCCTGGTCAGCGGCGAGCCCCTGGACCTGGCGCCGGACGTGGAGCTCGATGAGCGGCTGCCCCTCCGGGGGGTCGCGACCGGCCTGGTCGCCAACCTCGGGGACACCACCGCCCTGCGCGAGGCCGGCCACCAGGCCGTCCAGGTGGCCTTCTGCGTGCGCGAGCCCGACGGCGCGGCCATGCAGGTGGCCGGACTCGAAGCACACGACTTGGTGGAGCAGCGGGCCGAGGTCAGCTGGACCCCGGAGGAGGTCGGCGAGCGCGAGGCCTGGATCACCGTGCGCCTGGACAGCGGCGAGGCGGTCTCCAGCGCCGGCCGCCCCCTGTTCGTGACCCCCCACCGGCTCCACTTCAACCACTGGAGCTACGCCGACGACCAGCTCTGGGTGACGTCCTTGCTGACCCGCAGCGACGAGGACCTGGACCGGGAGTGGAAGCGCGGGGGCGTACGGGTCCTGGACTGGGCCTGGGGCTACTCCCACCCGGACGCCGCGACGATGACCGCCAGCGAGTGGGCGGCGATGTGGCTGGACATGCCGGGTCGGTACGACGGCTTCATGCTCGACGAATTCGGCGGCGGCACCAGCGAGATCGACCAGGTGATGGGCCAGGCCGTGCAGCTCGTCGAGGACCAGGCGCCCGAGCTGTTCACCGCGCTCTACTCGGTGGGCCTGAGCGGGGAGGACATGCGGTCCGGCTACCAGGTGGCCGACCTGGGTCTGGCCGAGACCTATGCCATGGACTGGCGCGGCTACAGCACCTGGGACGCCCGCTACGGGGAGTACGTCGACGCGGGCATCCAGGACCACAGCCTGGGCGTACTGGCGATGTACCTGGCCAGCCACGAGGCCGAGCTCCGCCAGCAGGTCGCCTACGTGCGCAGCACCTTCCCCGACATGCCCGGGCTGGCCTTCTTCGCCGATGCCCAGAGCGCGGCAGCCACCGAGGCGCTGGACGGGATCATCTGGGACTTCTACCTGGCGCCCGCCCTGCTGCTGGTCGACGACGGGAGCGGGCTGGTCCTGCGCAACCTGGGAGCCCTCCCCGCGAGCGACGTCGAGGTCGTGTTCACCGACGCCGACGGCGCCGAAGTCCACCGGGCAACCGTCTCCTCCCTCTCTGGGGGCGAGCAGCTCGCCCTCGAACCGGTGGCGGGTGCGGCCGCGGCCTGGGTGGCCGAGGGGCCGGACCACACGGTCATCGCCTACGTCGACCCCACGACCCTGTGGCCGGTGGACGCCGCAACCGCGGCCGACGCGCTGTCCTGGGCCGAGGACCGGCTGACGAAGCAGGCCCTCGTCGAGGCCCTGAGCGGCCGGCCGGAGCTCAGCGTGGAGCGCGCTGCCGGCGGACTCACCGAGCACGCCACCCTGCCCCTGCCCGCTGCGGCCGACGACGGGTCGGTCGTGCTCGCCTTCGACCTGGAGCTCCAGAGCGCGTGGTTCTACGGGGACCTGGGCGTGGCGCTGGCCTCCGACGACACCTCCCTGGGCTTCCAGTTGGTGCACGGCGACAGCGACACCGACCTGCCCGGGGACTCTCCCCGGGTGGTCTTCAGCTTCAGCGACACCGCCGGGCACACGGTGCGGGACACCTCGCCACCCGGTCTGTCGCTGGCCACGGTCTACACCTTCGTGGCCAGCTACGACCCGGACGGCCACGTGCGCGGCCAGGTCTTCGACGAGGCTGAGGCCCTGGTCTGGGACAGCGGCGAGCTCGCCGTCGACGGCCCTGGCACCTTCGACCGCGTCGTGTTCGACGTGCGCGATGGCGAGGACAGCTGGATCGCCTGGGACGACGACGCGAGCGCCGAGCGGGTCGAGCTCTACAGCACCGCCCTGGAGCCCTACACCATGCGCGCCTGGGTGTCGGCGGTTCGGGTCGGCGCCGACTGGGTGCCCTGAGCCCTCATCGCCCGGGTCACCTGTCAGAGGCCTCGTGGAGAGGTTCCAATGGCGAAACACTATATTTCATGAAACGAGACATCACGCCTTCCTCCTGCCGAGTCCTCCGCCGGTAGCGGAGGGGAGCGGTCAGCAGCCCTCGTCCACCCGGGGCGCCTCGACGCGCGGGCCGACGCTCCTGGCACGGACCTTGCGTGCCACTCGCAGCGCCCCCACGCGCGAGGGAGACCCCAAGCTTCGCGTCGTTCCCGCCCCGGTCGCGCTGGTGCTCGCCGCCTGCCTGCCGCCCCTGACCCTGGACATCGACAGCCCCGGCGAGGTCCGCGACACGGCCGGTGACTACGAACCCGCCGGGGACACCGGGGAGACCGGGGAGAGCGGCGACACGGGAGGGCCGCCGGACACCGCGCAGCCCGACACCGCCGCAGAGCTCGCCCTCGAGGGCATCGAGCCCACCTTCGGTCCCCGGGGGGGCGGCACGCGCGTGAGCCTCACCGGTGGGCCCTTCGTCCAGGGGATGACGGTCAGCGTGGACGGCGCACCGGCGACGGTGCTCGCCCTGACCGCCGGGGAGCTGGCCTTCGAGACGCCGGAGATCGGTTCGATCGGCGCGGTGGACGTGGTGGTCGCCGGGGCGGGCGGCGAGGCGGCGATCTCCTTCCAGGCCCTCGACTACGACGACGCGACCGGGCTCGCCGGCGCCCTCGGGGTGGTCCAGTGGCAGCACTACCTGGGCACCTACTGGTCGGTGCAACCCGACGACTTCGGCGACACCCGGTGGCGCTTCCTGGCCGAGCCGGCGGACCTGCACCTGTGGGACCTCTACGCGCCGGCCACGGGGGACTGCGAGAGCGACTACTACGACTGGGGACCCGTCGAGGCGCGGCTGTTCGATCCGGGGGGGCTGTCGCTGGAGGCGGGTTCGGCCGCGGTGGGCCAGGAGTGGGACGACCAGGAGGGCTGGTACCGGTCGGACCTGGACGCGACGAGCTTCCAGCAGGAGACCAGCTACACCCTGGAAGCCGCCGGGGGCGACCCGATCCCGGCCTTCGAGGTG